>CAYWKJ010000006.1:0-42632 GCA_964459205.1 uncultured Candidatus Peribacteria bacterium
GGATGAGGAATTTACCTGCGAAAAATGTGGCATGGCTGTGGCGCCACTCGGGCGCGGCTGTCGGAACCACTGCCCCTCCTGTTTATACTCCAAACATGTGGATGACACCGTACCTGGTGATCGAATAAGTAAATGTGGCGGATTAATGAAACCTCTGTGCCTAGAAAAAGGCAGTCGCAAAGGATATTTAGGCTTTGATATCGTGCATTGTTGCAAAAAATGCGGAAAAGAAATCAAAAATATGCTGGCTGAGGATGACGATTTTGCTGATTTATGCAAGAATGAGGGCCTATGAAAACGCTTATTTTAGCCATTTCCGGCGGCGCGGACTCAATTTACCTGCTTCATAAACTACTTGAAGAGGGACGCAGACCTGTCTTGGCGCATCTCAATCATCAGCTTCGCGGCAAACAAAGTGATGCTGACGAGGCTTTTGTGCGTAAATTAGCGGTGAAACACGATTTAAAGATCGAGGTTAAGTCAGTCGACGTGGCCGCCTACGCCAAAAAGAACAAAAAATCGCTTGAAGAAGCGGGCCGAATCTTACGTTATGAATTCCTAGAAAAAGTGCGGGTCAAATATGACGCCGATGAAATCCTATTAGCACATCATTTAAATGACAATCTCGAAACCGTATTAATGAACAAAATGCGCGGGTGCAACTTGCGCGGCCGGATCGGGATGCGCGCTACAAACGGACACCTATCCCGGCCGCTCCTAGATGTTCCACGCGCTGAAATCCTCACCTACCTAGCCGACAACAACATCCCCCACCGCGAAGACCCCACGAACCAAGACACCGAATACCTTCGCAACTGGGTTCGACTCGAACTAATTCCTGAACTCTTAAAAAAGAATCCCAACCTCCTTGCCGAATTCCAACAAAATCGCCAAAAAGCCCTCGAGCAATACGACGAACTCAAAAAACGCGCCAAAAAATGGTGGGATGGCCGCACTGAAATCGAAACCGCCAAATTTTTAAAACAAGACCCCAAATTCCAAACTTTCCTCCTCGCCCACCTTTACGAACAAACTTACGGCTCTACGCAAAATCTTTCCCGTAAAAACATTCAAGAAGTCCTCACTCTCATCAAACGAAACGTGACCGGCAAACAAAAACAGTTCGGCCCAAAAATCACAGTTCGCATTGAATACGGCCAAGTGAAATTCAACGAACCCAGCGCCCCCATCAAAATCGATCCCAAAACCTTACCCATCGCTTTTGATCGTGTCCCCGGAGGAATCCTCAAAAAACGTAACTGGCAACCTGGCGATCGCTTTCAACCCTCCGGAATGAAAGGCACTAAAAAAGTCCAAGACTATTTTGTGGATTCAAAAATCCCGCGCCAACAACGCACACAAATCCCAATTTTCACAACCAAAAATGATCAAATTGTGGCGGTTGGAAAAAGAATCGATGAAAAATTTAGGCAGCAGAAGAAACTTGGATAGCTTCAAACGTTCCTGTTTGAGCCATTCTTCTACGAGTCATAGCAGAGGCCTCTTGTGGAGTCCAAACACCATAACAACTTGTCTCCGGAACTCCTCGACGCAAACGCCTAGCCTGCTCAATGGCTTGTGCTTGAGTCAAGTCGCCAAATTTTCCTCCTGTAGCAGATAATTGACCCGAAGGTTTCCAATAAGTAACCTCCCTCATCCCTTGCTGAGACGGAGGTCTTTCATCAAGCTCATGGCCCGGGGTGGCTAATCTTGTCATGATAAACAATTTTAAAGGGTGGATTCGAATCCTACACAAAAAAAACAATCCCTGTCAATATGTAGCCAACCTCTCCTTCTTGAGGTACAATCAATACGCTAAAATTAAACCCTATATTAAAGATGCCAAACCTCCCTGGAAAATCGCCTGTCCGTAAACTACCGCAACGACCAAAAAGCAATAATTTCCTTTACCTCATCATCACAGCGCTGCTACTTACGACGCTGTATTTCATGTTCAACTCCAACCAACAAGTTGTTGAAGAGGTGCCACTTAGCGAGTTCGTGGATAGTGTCGAAGCGGGTGAAGTTTTTAAGATTCAAGTAGCGGGGAATCGCATTTCTTTTACCGAAGATGAAGACGCGGCTGAGGACATTTTTGAGCTCTATACTATCAAAGAGTCCAGCTCCAACATTAACGATATTCTCGAAGAAATCGATCCACTTGTAATGGCCGAAGTTGAGGTCGAAATTGTAGATATTCAAGCCAGCAACTTTTGGCGCGATGTTTTGATTGGCTTAGTCCCCTTCCTTATTATTATTGGATTCTTTTTGTTTATGATGCGCCAAGCGCAATCTTCCAACAGCCAAGCTATGTCTTTTGGTAAAAGTCGCGCTCGCCTTAATGATGGTGAAAAAAACAAAACTAAGTTCAAAGATGTGGCCGGGGCTGTCGAAGCCAAAGAAGAATTATTTGAAATTGTAGATTTCTTAAAAAGCCCCAAAAAATACACCAAAATGGGAGCCAAAATACCCAAAGGTGTCATGCTCGTTGGGCCTCCGGGATGTGGAAAAACACTCCTGGCACGAGCTGTTTCTGGCGAAGCAGATGTGCCGTTCTTTAACATCTCTGGCTCGGAGTTTGTCGAAATGTTTGTGGGTGTGGGTGCCAGCCGCGTACGAGACTTATTCAAACGCGCTAAACGCAATGCACCGTGTATTATTTTTATTGATGAAATCGATGCCGTGGGACGCCAACGTGGCGCTGGCATGGGAGGCGGACACGATGAACGCGAACAAACTCTAAACCAAATTCTGACCGAAATGGATGGGTTTGAGCAAGAAACCAATGTGATTGTGATGGCCGCTACCAACCGCCCAGATGTTCTTGACCCTGCCCTACTTAGACCGGGACGTTTTGATCGTCGCGTGGTTGTAGATCGCCCAGACTTAAAAGCTCGTGAAGCGATCTTAAAGGTTCACGCTAAAAACAAGCCGTTACTCAAAACTGCAAATCTCAAAAAAATCGCTCAACAAACACCTGGTTTTTCTGGTGCTGACCTAGAAAACCTACTCAACGAATCGGCTATTTTAGCCGCTAAAAAGAATAAGAAAAAAATCTCCCATCCCGACATTGAAAAATCCATGGAAAAAATCGTCATGGGCCCCGAACGAAAATCCCGCGCTATGAACAAAGAGGAGCGAAAAGTCACTGCCTACCACGAAGTTGGTCATGCCTTAACTGGCCACTACTCCCCTAAATGCGATCCTGTTCACAAAATTTCGATCGTGGCTCGTGGCATGGCCTTAGGTGTTACGTGGTTCCTGCCCGAAGAAGACAAACACCTTTCTAGTCGCTCTAAGTTCATGGACGACATTGTGTCCTTAATGGGTGGCTATGTGGCCGAAGAACTTATCTTTGGCGAAATGACTACCGGCGCCAGCAACGACCTAGATCGGGCCTCTAAGATCGCTCGCAAAATGGTTACAGAATTTGGGATGAGTACCCTTGGTCCCATTATCTACGGCGAACCAAATCAAGAGGTGTTTTTAGGTCGAGACTTTGGCCGCGTGCGAAACTTCTCCGAAAAAATGGCCGCCGAAATTGACTCCGAGGTAGAAAAGATAGTAAAAGAAGGTTACGAGGGAGCTAAAAAAATCCTCAAAAAACACTTAAAGGAGCTTCACAAAATCTCTGAAGTGCTACTCGAAAAAGAAACTCTCTCGCAACAAGAATTCCTAGATTTTCTACCCAAATCAACCTGGAAAAAAAGCGAAATCAAAGCTGCTAAAGGCAAAAAATAAGAGTCACCCTTTAATCCCATTATTATGAAACCCATCGGCATCGGACAAATCGCAAAAGCATCAAAAAAAGGAGGTAAAACTCGTCATGATCATCCCGCCCCCAAAGTTAAAAAAGAAACCCCTGAATTTGTAGCTGAACAAGAAGGGCAACTCTCAGTTGATGTTTATCAAACCGATAACGACATTGTAATTATTGCACCTGTCGCCGGCGCTACAGCCGAAACTCTTAGCATCTCTATTACTGATGACGTAATCACTATTAAAGGACGCCGCGAAATGCCAGTCCCCGACAAACTAAAAAGAGACGACTTTTATATAGAAGAATGCTTTTGGGGAAATTTTTCGCGCTCAATTGTTTTACCCGCCGCTGTTGATACTAATAATGTCGAAGCTAATTTTAAAAACAATGTCCTCCAAGTTCGCATTCCAAAAACAGAACGGGTGCGCACACGTATTATTCAAATTGAACAAGATTAATTATGGCCAAGATTCGCAAAGCTGTCTTTCCCGCAGCCGGGTTTGGAACCCGCTTTCTTCCGGTTACCAAAGCTCAGCCCAAAGAAATGCTACCCATTGTTGATAAACCGGTTATTCAATATCTAGTAGAAGAAGCTGTGGCCGCTGGAATCGAAGAGATCGTTATTATTACTGGTCGCGGTAAACGTTCCATTGAAGATCACTTTGATTTCTCATTTGAACTTGAACACAACCTCGTAGAAAAAGGGAAACAAGACCTACTAGAGGAAGTTCGTAAAATAGCAAAACTTGCTAAATTTATTTACGTTCGTCAGCCTGAGCCACTTGGTGACGGCCATGCGATCCTCTGTGCCAAAGAAGTCATTGGTAATGAGCCTTTTGCCGTCTTATTTGGAGACGACATCGTAGATAGCAAAGTCCCGGCCATCAAACAACTTATTGATGTTTATGAAAAAACTGACAGCTGCGTTATAGGACTCGAAAAAATCCCGCGCGAAGACAGTAATAAATATGGAATGGTCGCTCCTAAATCGCAAGATGGTCGACGCATCGAGATTGAGAGCTTAGTTGAAAAACCAGCTCCCGAAGACGCTCCTTCAGATCTAGGAATCATTGGCAAATATGTTTGCACTCCAGAAATATTTGAAGAACTAGAAAACGCTCAATCTACAACCAGTGATGGTGAAATTCGTTTAATAGATGGCTTCCGTTCTCTTATTAGTAAGCAGCCTATTTACGGCTATGAAATCGAAGGCCATCGCTATGATTGCGGGACCAAGCTCGGTCTTATCAAAGCAACCATAAATTGGGCCTTAAAAAGAAAAGATTTAGGTCCCCGCGTAGAAGAATACTTACACCAAAACGGGTTTAAATCGGCTTAAGCAAGCCTAAAACTCATTATTTGCATCCTAACCTGTTGTAGGGTTGCTTTTTAAGTCAAAATTTGATAGAATGGTTAGATACAGAAAAACAAACATAAAAAAAACTTAAATGGATTACCAATCCCTCATACTCGAAGCCGACAAACAAAAACTAGAGGGGAACCACGAAGAAGCAATCAAAATTTGTAATACGATTCTTCATCATGACCTCAGTTGCTTAGAAGCTTTTGAAGAGCTTGGTGATAACTATTTAAGTCTACGCGAATATAATAAGGCTAAAAAAGCACTTGAACGGGCTATTAATATTGACCCTAATAGTGCCAATGCTAATTATTTACTCGGGTTTACCCATTCCGCTCTTGGAAATTGGAAAAAATCCGTTGGATACCTAGAAAATGCTGATGATTTGCAACCAAATCACCCCGAAATCCTCCGCTGCTTAGGTTGGTCCATCTTTCATAATGGACAACGAAAAAAAGGGATTATTATTTTGGAACGCGCCCTAACTATGACTTCAGACGACATTCTTATCATGTGTGACTTAGCAGTCTGCTATATGAATGATCGGAACTTTGGCCGCAGCATTAACCTGCTCCGCCACGCTCTTGCCTTGAACCCAGACAACCAGAAAGCTAAAGAATGCCTCGAAACTGCTCTGTTTTTCCAAAAAGAATACAACAAAATTAATAAGGCTAAAAAGTCTTAAGGCCCAAACATCCCAACTCATCCATCCCAGGATTTTTTTGAATACACCATACTCCGTCGCTTCACAGCAAGCTACTTTTTTAACATACTACTAGAAAGAACTGCCATATATACATCATGCAAGGCCCCTGCACAACTTAAAGCTTCAAAAACTAGTTCAAATTTTTCTCTTCCTCCAACCTCCTCTAAAAATTGATCTACCTTCTCCCCTTTAGGAAGGTCCTCATCTTGATCTATTTTACGTGCAACATCTAACATTCGAGTGGCTTCTTCGGCTAATCCTTCAGGATCATCCCCCCACTGCTCAAGGGCTGATAGTAAAACTCTCAACAATCTGTCTCTAGTTAATTCCCAGCCACGCATAAGGTCCATATCCTGAGAATGCTGGACTCCATTCAACCGAGAACGTGTCAATTCCAATAACTCATTAACCCTCTCCAAAGGATATCCAAAAGTTGGGCGTTCCTCATTAGACCAATCAATTAATGTATTTGATCTTTTCATGCTTAAACTCTAATTAATTACAACTATATGTCAACCATTCCTTGCCAATCCACAAAAACTCTTTTATAATTACGACCCAAAATAAGAAAGCCTTGAGTGATCGCCCTTTTTGGCCTCGGCCACCAAAGGGAGGAAAGTCCGAGCAGTTTGACATTATGGTAATCGCTAACAGCGATCGCAGCACTCTATAAAAGTGTTGTAGGGACAGTGCCACAGAGACGTAAGAGGGAGGTTCGCCTCCTGATGTGCAACGCCCGAACCTTGGTTGTTCGTCTAGAGCCGCGCGGCTAGGACGAGCATAAAAAGACGGGACCCCTGGAGTAATTCAGGATCGTCGGTAAACCCTACCTGCTGCAAGGTGAGATCTGGCAGTTTGGAATCCCCCGCAATGTCACGGGCCAAACTTACTCACCGCGATGAGGTTGTCAGCAATGGCAATCCCAGATAGATGATCACCACGACAGAACTCGGCTTATGATAGGTTTTCTTTTTTGGGCTACACCTTTACAATGGATCCAATGAAAAAGTCTGAAATTCTCTTTAGTATTGCGCGTATCCCTTTGGATTTTGCGATGGTAATGGCCGCCATGCTGGTTGCCTATCGTTTGCGCCAACACACAGACCTTATCCCAGGCATGCATTTCCCTGTGGATTTGCTAAATTTCCCGTCACTCCCTGAATATTTAGAATTTGCTAGTTGGGCCTCTTTTGTACTGTTAGTGGTTTTTGCCATAAACAATATGTACACCATGAAGACCACCGCCAGAATGAGTAATGAGGTCATCAAAGTTTTCTCCCTGGTTGCCGCGTGGATTATGCTCATTATTGCTTACTACTTTGTTACGCGGCAATTCTTTTTCTCACGTTTAGTTTTAGGTTATATCTGGATCTTAGCTATTGTTTTTCTAGCTAGTGGCCGGATTTTGATGCGTATTTTTCAACGGACTCTTTCCAGATACGGAATCGGACGGAGACGTATTCTTTTTATTGGAAAAAACTTAATTACCACAAAAATAGCTGCCAAATTTAAAAACAATCCAGCCTATCACATGGTTGGAATTGTCACCCATACTGGCAAAGATGCTAAATCAACTCCACTCCGTATTCTTGGTAAAATTACTGATCTCCAAAAGATTGTTAATCGCCACCACATCGAAGAAATTATTCAAACCAAATCTGATTTAGCCGAAGCTGAGGCTCATAAAATAGTAGATTTTTGCAGAGAACATCATATTCAGTATCATTTTGTGCCTGATGTTCTCCAAATCCACAAAACTCATGTTGATGTGTTTAACATTGCCGGGTTACCCATGATTTCCCTGAAAATCACCCCCCTAGACGGTTGGGGCAAAGTCTATAAACGAATTTTTGATTCCATTGTGGCCGGATTACTCTTAATTATCCTCAGTCCTTTATTTTTATTAATCGCAATTCTGATAAAAATAGATTCACGCGGGCCAGTTTTATTCTGCAAAAAAGATGATGGAACCCCAGTAAAACGAGTTGGGACCCAAGGAAAACTCTTCAAATTCTACAAATTTCGGACCATGAAACCCAACACTGACTCGCTCCGCTACAGTAAATTAGCCGCCAAAAGCCATCGCCAGGGGTCACCTCTTGTTAAAATTAAAAATGACCCCCGAATCACTCGCTTTGGAAGATTCCTTCGTCGCTCTAGCTTAGATGAACTCCCTCAATTATGGAGCGTCTTAACCGGTAAAATCAGCTTAGTTGGGCCACGCGCGCACCTTCCAGAAGAAGTAGCTAAATACAAAAAACACCACAAATTTGTCCTTTCTATCAAACCAGGCATTACTGGTTTAGCCCAAGTTAACGGACGATCTGATTTAGACTTTGAAGAAGAGATTCGCTATGACACATATTACATTGAAAGATGGTCCCCTTTTCTTGATATAAAAATTCTATTCCGCACCTTATTTGTAGTTATTAGTGGTAAAGGCGCGGACTAAAGAGTAAAATAGCGGCGACTTAAATTTAAATACCCTCCTTTAATGGTTGTAACAAAAATAATTAATAAAATCATTGGCGACCCCAATGAAAAGGCCTTAGAAAAACTAAAGCCAATAGTTGAGCACGTTAACAAAATCGAAGAAAAGTACCAAAAAGAGCTAAGACGTGAGTATATTCCAGAAAAAACTAAAGAATTCAAAGAACGATTAAATAATGGTGAAACCCTTGATGACCTTTTACCAGAAGCTTTTGCTCTAGTTAAATTTGCTTGTCGCACCTTAATGGGCGAAAAATGGGATGTGCGTGATCAAAGCACAGAATGGGATATGATCCCTTATGACGTTCAAATTTTGGGGGCCATCATTCTCCATCAAGGAAAAATCGCCGAAATGAAAACTGGTGAAGGTAAAACTCTAGCATGTACTATGCCGGTTTATTTAAATGCTTTAACCGAAAAAGGTGTCCATGTTGTAACAGTAAATGATTATCTAGCTCAACGTGACTCAGAATGGATGGGTGGTGTATATAAACTTCTTGGGATGAAATCTGGCGTTATTAAAACTGGTCAAACCCCAGAAGAAAAAAAAGAGGGCTACAGCGCTGATGTAACTTATGGAACTAATAACGAGTTTGGATTTGATTATTTACGCGACAACATGGCTAGATTCCCTGAACATAAATCTCAAGGAAATCTTCACTATGCCATTGTAGATGAAGTTGACTCAATTTTGATTGATGAAGCCAGAACTCCACTTATCATTTCCTCCCCAGGGGAAGAATCAACTGCAAAATATAGCCAGTACAATACATTAGTTGATCGATTAGAAGAAAATACTCATTACAATGTTGATGAAAAAGCCCGAACCGCTGTTTTATCAGAAGAAGGAATCAAAAAAATGGAAGACCTGCTAGGAGTTGATAATATTTATACTGATGCTGGTTTTCAAGAAGTGCATCATATTGAACAAGCCCTCCGCGCCAAAACTGCTTACAAAAAAGACATTGATTATGTAGTCCAAGATAGCCAAGTAGTAATTGTAGATGAATTTACTGGACGTTTAATGGCTGGTCGACGCTTTTCACATGGTCTTCATCAAGCTATCGAGGCTAAAGAAGGCGTAACAATCAAACGCGAAAGCAAAACAATGGCTACCATCACGTTCCAAAACTATTTCCGCATGTACGACAAGCTATCCGGAATGACTGGTACCGCTCTTACCGAAGCAGAAGAATTTGCCGCTATTTACAATCTTGAGACACTTGTAATCCCAACGCACAAACCAATAGTTCGTGATGACATATCAGATGTTGTTTATAAAACTGTGCAGGCAAAATTTATGGCCATTGCTAAAAAAGCCAAAGAACTTCACGACAAAGGCCAGCCTGTTTTGATTGGAACAATTTCCGTGGAAAAATCTGAGATGCTCTCCAAACTACTATCTGTGCAAGGCATTAAACACAACGTGCTAAATGCCAAACACCACGAAAAAGAAGCCTCCATTGTTGCGGAAGCTGGACAAAACGGTGCGGTAACTATTGCTACTAACATGGCTGGTCGTGGAACTGACATTAAACTCGGCGAAGGCGTCAAAGAATTAGGAGGTCTTTATATTATTGGGACTGAACGTCATGAAAGTCGACGAATTGATAACCAATTGCGTGGTCGTTCTGGACGTCAGGGAGACCCTGGCGCAAGTCAATTTTATCTTTCCATGGAAGATGAACTTATGCGCTTATTTGGCTCCGATCGCATTAAAGCCACCATGGAAAGACTTGGTGTGCCAGATGATATGCCCATTGAAAACCGTATGATCTCTAGGTCAGTAGAAAGTGCGCAAAAGAAAGTAGAAGGTCGCAACTTTGATATTCGTAAACACTTGGTGGAATACGATAATGTTATGAACACTCATCGTACAATTATGTACGAAAAACGAAATCATTTTCTTGAAAACACAGATATTAAGAACGAGATCCTAGAAATGATCGATCAAGAGGCCAATGACATTGTAATGGGTCACGCGGCTCTGGAAACCAAAGAAAAATGGAATTACACCGAGATCGCCGAAACTCTTAGCAATCTAAATTACAACTCAGAAAATCGCATTAACGTCGACAGTCTACAAAAACACGAACTCTCCGAAGATTTAGTAAAAGTCGCCCAAGAGTTTATGCGTCGCGAATATGACACCAAAGTCTCAAACCTACCAAACGAAGAATTAGCCAGACAAATTGAACGTGCAGTGACATTCCGCGTGTTTGATACGCTTTGGATGGAACACATCAATGAAATGACTCAATTAAGAGAACGTGTTGCTTTACGCAGCTATGGACAACGTGACCCGCTAATTGAGTACAAAAACGAAGCTTTTGAGCTATTTACAGACTTACATGGCATGATTCAAACACAAATTGTAAGTACACTATTTAAAGTCCGCGTCCGCCAAGCAGAAGAGCAGGCCAAACTTGCGCCACTTTTCCCAATTAAAATGAAAACTAATGCCTCGGCTATTGAAGGAAGCCTCAGCAAAAGCCAATTAGCTCGTGTTATTGGAGCTAAATCAAGAGGCGCCGCGACACAAGGCTCGCAGAATGTGCAACAAGGCACGTTCGCGGCGCCAGCTATCCAAAAAGTAAGTGCTGGCTCTACCCTCGACCAACCACAAAATAATGATAAAGACGACAAGCCAGTAAATCCCAAAGATGTTACTGTGGTTAAAGCTGATGAGCCAACTCCAGGATTCCCCCAACAGTCAACTTCCCAACAATCAACACCAGAAGCTGCTGGCCCTATGCCAGCCAACGTTTCGCAGAGCAAAATCGGACGTAATGATCCTTGTCCGTGTGGCAGTGGAAAGAAGTATAAAAAATGCTGCGGACGCTAATCATCCTTCCCTACAAACACTTCTCTAGGCTTCGCGCCACTAGCCGGCCCGACAACCCCGTTCTCTTCCAACATATCTATGAGGCGGGCCGCCCTCGAATACCCAACTTTCAAATGCCGCTGCAACATTGTAGCTGACGCCTTTTGATTCCTTTTAATAAGCTCCATTGCTTGTTCATATAAATCATCATCCCCTCCTCCAATATCAGACTTAGGCACGCCATTCACTTTGATGCCAGCGGTTTTTCGCGCTGTAACTTCATCATTATAAATTGGCTCACTATCTCCTGTTAATTTAACCCGATTAGCAACTTTTTGAATTTCCTCAGTTGCCACAAATACTCCCTGCAGGCGGAATGGTTTACCCATACTTCCAGACAAATAAAGCATATCTCCCTGGCCAAGAAGATCCTCTGCTCCCGTACCATCCAAAATCGTTCGCGAATCAATTGATGAAGCCACGGTAAAAGCAATACGCGCCGGAATATTAGCCTTAATCAAACCGGTAATAACATCCACCGACGGACGCTGTGTAGCCACTACCAAATGAATCCCCACCGCTCGCGCCATTTGCGCAATCCGACAAATCGAAGCTTCAACCTCTTTCCCGGCCGCCATCATCATATCTGCTAACTCATCAATTAAAACCACTATCTTAGGCATTTTTTGTGGTGAATCCGGGTCTGCATTGTAATCATCTATATTACGATGACCAGCATCCGCACAAACCGTATACCGTCGATTCATCTCTGCTACTACCCACCTAAGCGCAATCGCGGCTTTGTCCGGCTCAGTAATCACCGGTGTAAGCAAATGCGGAATCGCATTATAAGACCTAAGCTCAACCTGTTTTGGATCAATTAAAATTAATTTCAAATCCTTAGGTGAATTCTGATACATAAAAGAAAGCAACATGGCATTTGTAGCCACCGATTTACCAGAACCAGTTGCTCCAGCCACTAATAAGTGCGGCATTTTAGCTAAATCAGCCACAATCGGTTCTCCACTCACATTTCGTCCCAAAGGAATCAACAATTTAGATTCCGTTTTCTTTTGCATAGCTGCAAATTCATCACTTTCCAGCAACTCACGAAGTCTCACAATCGCACGCGTATCATTTGGCACTTCAATTCCAACTAAACCTTTGCCTGGAATCGGCGCCTCAATCCGAATCGCCTTAGCTGCCAAAGCCAAAGCCAAATCACTCTTTAAACCTGTAATCTTAGACAATTTTACACCTTCTGCCGGTTTCAAAGTATATTGAATAACCGTTGGCCCCACATGCACATCATGCATTTTTACTTCAATCCCAAACTGGCTCAATTTATGTTTAATAGCCTCAGCTTTTTCACGCAAAATATCTTCATTCAAAGTAACATCATCCTTTATCCCGCTAAGCAAATCTATTGGCGGAAACTCCCATGGCACCTCCTCCTCATCTAATTCCTCAGCCTCTGCCTCAGCTTTTTCTAATTGTTCAGCAATATTTTCTACTGGAATTTTCTGACCAGGGTCCTCCTCCTCTTCTTCAGTTTCATCTTTAACAGGAGCTTCCCCCTCCTTAACAGGTTCTACCTTTTTAAGATGAAGCGTTTCATCATCTCCTTTATCATCAAACTTAAAAACAACTTCTTCGTCTGTATCAGCTTGAGCCCGCATCGTATGAATCACCATATCGTCATCCTCTTCTTGAATGGATTTCTTAGTAAAACTCTTTGGTTCTTTGGTTTTCTCTTTCTTTTCCCATTTCCATTCAAACAACATCATAATCTCGCGCAAAGACACAGAAAAAGTCAGTAACACAGAAATCAAAAATAACGCTAAAAACACAACATACGAACCTGTTATCCCCAAAACTTGCCGTGATAAAAAGCTCGAAACAAAACCAATATATCCACCATATTCACCCACTTTTGCTACTTCATAAATCTCATCAGCTGGAACTGCTAAATGAATCGTTCCTAAAACCGAAACCACCATCAAACCAATTCCCAATGTTCGCGTAGCATCAAATTCCACTCGTCTAGCAAAAAATAACGCCAAACTAACTCCACCTAACAGAACTGGCACGGCATACAACCCCCATCCAAAAATCGGGGTCAAAAAATTATTCCAGAGCTGACCAATAAATCCCAGTCCCCCATTAATACTAAGGAGCGTCAGCACACAAAGCGCCATATAAACCACGGCCCAAATTTCTCGCATGACGTGACTAGCAATATTAATCTGAGTTCCTTTCCGAGCACGTGTACGTCTTCTTTTAGTAGGAGCTTTTCGCTTAGTAGTTTTACGTCGAGTTGTTTTTCGAGGGGACATAATCAAATCTTGGTTAGTTGCGTCCTAAACTATACAACAGGACTGGAAAGAAGAGAAGGGGCAAATATGAACCTAAACAAATCCCCCCTAATCTGGTATCCTACGCGCGATGTACAAAACACGTTTCGCACCATCACCAACCGGATATTTACATGTTGGCGGGCTCCGCACCGCCCTCTATGCTTATTTGTTCGCAAAAAAGCATGAAGGACACCTAATTCTTAGAATCGAGGACACGGATCGCACTAGATTTGTCGAAGGAGCCACAGAAAGCCTAATTAAAACCATACTGTGGGCCGGGTTAGAATACGACGAAGGACCAGATCCCAACAATATCGAACTCGAAATAGGAAAAAACGGCCCCTACATTCAATCCAAACGAAACGACACCTATGACCGCGAAGTTCAAAAACTATTAGACTCCAAAAATGCCTATCGTTGCTTTTGTTCTAAAGATCGCTTAGATGAAATGCGCACGCAGCAACAAAAGAACAAACAAGCCCCCATGTACGACAAAAAATGCCGCAACAGGCCGAAAGAAGAAATCGATCAATTACTTGAACAAAACGTGCCATATGTTATTCGCCTGGCTGTCCCAGAAAACGAAACTCTTCGCTTTCGCGATTTAATTCGCGGCGATATGCAATTTGAATCCAACACTATCGATGACCAAGTTTTAGTAAAATCAGACGGCTTTCCAACCTATCATCTCGCTAATGTGGTGGATGATCACTACATGGAAATGACCCACGTAATTCGCGGCGAAGAATGGCTCCCCAGCACGCCCAAACACATTTATTTATACCGTGCTTTTGGCTGGAAAGAACCCCAATTCGCACACATTCCACTCCTGTTAAATAAGGATAAATCCAAACTATCTAAACGCCAAAACGATGTGGCCGTCGAAGACTATATTAAAAAAGGATATTTAAAAGAAGCGCTCATTAATTTCATCGCCCTACTTGGCTGGAATCCCGGCGACGGCTCCACTCAAGAAATTTTTACCATGAAAGAACTGATTGACGCATTTTCTCTTAAAAAAGTGCACAAGGCAGGAGCGGTGTTTGATTTAGAACGATTAGATTTCTTTAATGCTCATTATATTCGGTCTTTATCACCCGAGGAATTTGCTGGCAAAATTTATCCGTGGATTGAAAATGAAGCTTGGTTTGAGGGGGCCGCGGACGATCTACATAATAAATATGCTTACAAGTTTCTTCCCGCGGTGCAGACTAGGATCAAAACCTTAGCCGAAGCCCCAGCCATGATTCGCTATTTTTTGGCAGATGATATGGATTATGATTTAACGTTACTCGAACACGAAAAAATGAAAATTACTCCTGAAATTGCTAAAAAGGCGCTTCAAGCTTGCGCCGAAGATTTACAAACATTAGATAACTACGATGATGAAGATGCTATTAAAGAACATCTAATAAAAACCATTAAAAAACTTGGATTTAAAAATGGCCAAGTGTTATGGCCTCTTCGTGTGGCCGTCACTGGCGAGCAATACTCCCCTGGTGCTTTTGAAATTCTAATGTTACTTGGCAAAGACCGTACTTTAGACCGAATTGCGCAAACCTTAAAAAAATTATAGAATTAAGTACACGGTTAACATTTTCAAATGAACTTCGCAGAACTTAAAAAATTGATCAAAGAAATTAAGGACAATGTGCCTTGCCAAGACTGCAAAGCCAAATTCAAAGATCGCGACATTTCTCTAATTGGAACCGTTCTTAACGAAGGCTATTTACAGGCCAAGTGCTCTGCCTGCAAAAACAATACAATCATTAATGTTGTTTTTGGTACCTCTAAACGTCAACATCGTAAAATTGCCAAACCCCAAGCCACAAAAATCATTACTTCAAACGACATCTTAGACATGCAGAACTTTCTTAAAGATTTTGATGGAAATTTTATTAAACTTTTTAACAAAAAATAGTAATGCGTTTCCTCTCCCTTATTTTAACGACCCTCATCCTTCTCACCCTTACTGGTTGTGAAGGTGCTGACAATGTAAAAAGTGGCTTTTCTACTGTGGTTGATGAAGTTGTCGAAGCCTATGAAAACGTTACTACCAAAATCAATGACACCAAAAATTGGGTACAAGAAAAAGTGGAACAAACCGAACAAGCCGCCGAAGACGTTCAAGATGCGGCTGAAAGCATCAATGACGCTGTTGATAGCATTAAAGATTTAACAGGAGGAGAAGAGGATGAAACAGAATCCACAGAAGAAACTTCAACCGAAGAGACCCCAACCACTGAGGAGGAAATTCCCGCTGAAGAAACCACCACAGAAGAAGTTACTGAAGAAACTGAATAATGCTTAAAAGCTCACTTCACATTCATATCCAAGGGGATCCCAGGGATTATATTCGCTATACGGGGTATGAATTAATTGATCGTGCCCACGCCCTAGGCTTTGAGGTTTTAGCAATCACCTGCCACAATCGCGTTGTAATGTGGCCGAAACTTAAAACCTACGCAGCTGACCGCAATATTCTTCTTATTCAAGGCGCAGAAATCGAAATTAATGGTGCTCATACTCTTGTTTTAAACGCTGACCCAGATATTGAATTTGTACAAACATTTGAGGAACTCATTGCCTATAAAAAAGAACACCCTGAAATTTTTGTAATTGCTCCACATCCCTTTTTCCCCTCAATAAAAAGTTGCTTAAAAACACAACTTTATGACTATATTGATGTTTTTGATGGCATTGAAAAATCCTGGTTTTACTCCCGTCAAATCAACTTTAATCGCAAAGCAAAACAACTATCCAATATTTGTGACCTTCCTTATATCGCTACCGCTGATGCGCACCTGCTTGATCAAGTAGAATTCGGTGGACACGTACTAATTGATGCTGCCAAAAACACTGAATCTATTCTTGAAGCCTTACGCCTCAAAAAGTTCAAAAGCATAAGTAACCCACTTTCTAATTTTAAGATGGCAATTACTTTTGCTAGAATGACTCTAAGCGGCCTAAGCAAATATTTACCATGGACACCGCCACATATCCCCTTCCAACATGAAAAATTTCATCAAGACTATAAAAACAAAAGCCAAAAACGATCCCCGCAGCATTGTCCTACCCGAGTCCGAAATAGATGATCGCATCCTTCAAGCCACGGAAACTATCTTAAAAGAAGGCACTGCCAAACCTGTTCTTTTAGGAACTAACAAAACTTTAGAAAAAAAAGCCAAAGATTTAGGGCTCACCATTGATTGGGACCAAGTCACCATCATGGATCCACTTACAGATATTCATTTAGAAGCTTTTGTTAACAAATATTCCGAAATTCGTCACTGCGACAAAGATCAAGCGCGCAAAGAACTAACCGAAGACATCAACACTTTTGGCACCATGATTGTAGAAGAAGACTTAGCTGACGGCATGATTTCTGGAACAACATTTTCTACCGCCCAAACCATCCGTCCCGCGCTCCGCATTATTAAAACCAAAGAAAAATTCCACAAGGTTTCGGGATTCTTCTTTATGATTTGGGAAGACAAATTACTGCTATTTGCAGATTGCGCGGTCACAATTGACCCTAACTCGCACGAGCTAGCAGATATTGCAATTGATACCGCCGAAACTGCAATTCGCTTTGGCATCGAGCCACGAATTGCCATGTTGTCTTTTTCCACGGCCGGGTCAGCGCGACACCCTTCAGTCGACAAAGTCCGTGAAGCCACCAAAATGATTAAATACCGAAACCCAGACCTTTGTGTGGAAGGCGAAATGCAAGTGGATGCCGCCCTTATCCCCGAAATCTACCAACGAAAATTTCCCAAAGGAAAACACTGCGACAACTTTAACATTATGATTTTCCCAAACCTCAATGCTGGAAACATCGCCTACAAACTAGTTGAGCGCCTCGCGGGAGCACACGCCATTGGCCCCATCCTACAAGGTCTCCAAAAACCAGTTAATGACCTATCCCGTGGCTGCTCGGCGCAGGATATTTCCACCCTCGCTGCCTTTACAACTGTAGAAGCTCAGGGCGAAGATAAGGTCATCTAAATTAAGTAAAACCCTCCCAATGAAAATCCTCGTTCTAAATAGCGGCTCATCATCTCTGCGTTTTAAATTTTACGAATCCAAAGGCTGGAAACGACTTTTTGCGGGACACATTGACGGGATTGGACTCCGGACCTGCCGCCTCCGCGGAGACATTGAAACCAAGGTAAAAGCTAAAAACCACACCGACGCTCTCAAAATCGCTCTCGCAATCTTGCAGGAATCCGGCCACCTAGCTCATCCTAAGGATATCGAGGCTGTTGGACACCGCGTCGTTCATGGCGGCGAAAAATACCACAATCCTACTCGCATCACACGCGCGGTTTTCCGAGATCTCAAAAAACTTTCTGACCTCGCCCCTCTTCACAACCCCCCAAACTTAGAAGGGGTTCGTGCCTGCATAAAAATTCTCAAAAAAGCCGTGAACGTGGCTATTTTTGACACTGGTTTTCATGCCACTCTCCCCGAACACGCCTACCTTTACGGACTCCCCTACAAACTCTATCGCAAACACGGCATTCGCAAGTATGGCTTCCACGGAACCAGTCATAAATATGTCGCCGAACAATCAATTGCACTCCTTAAAAAACTCAAAAAACCGCACGCCAAACTAATCACCTGCCACATTGGAAACGGCGTCTCTTTAACTGCTATCAAAAACGGAAAATCCCTCGACACAACCATGGGCTTCACACCACTTGAAGGCGTTATGATGGGCACGCGCACCGGCGACTTTGATTCAGCCATTATTTTCTACCTACACGACCATCTCAAAATGAAACTCAGCGACATTGATCACCTGGTAAATAAACAATCCGGATTAAAAGGACTCTCTAATATTTCATCCGACATGCGTCCACTCTGGGGCATTCTCCAGAATGAAAAAAGCCGCAAATACACTGCGGTTAAACGCGCCTACGATGTTTATGTTTATCGACTCGCCAAAAAAATCGCCAGTCTCACGGTGCCGCTCAATGGACTAAACGCACTGGTATTTACCGCGGGCATTGGCGAATGCGCTTGGTACTTACGACGTGATGTTTGCAAGCAACTTGCGCATTTTGGCATCACTCTCGATCCCGCCAAGAACAAAAAAACCGTCGAAGGAGCGTCAGGTTTAATCAACAAACCGCGCACCACAAACGTACTTGTAATGCCAACTAACGAAGAACTAAAAATCGCGCGCGAAACAGTGGCCGCACTTAAATAACCTCTCGCCGCATTCCCGCGACTACTCGCACTAATAATTCATACGGAATCAAGCCAGCTAATTTCGCCATATTAGCGATTGAATTTTTGCTTGCCTCATCAGCTGCATAAACCACTATTTTATCGCCAATTTCTGGCTCCTCCACTCCTGTTAAATCAACCATTGTATAATTCATACAAATGCGCCCCACAATTGGACACAAAACTCCCTTTACCTCCAAAACACCTTTATTGCTAAGACTCCACGGCAGCCCTTCATAATATCCCACCGGAACCATACCAATCTTCATATTTCGGTCCGCCTCAAACGTACAAGAATAACTAACGCGATCGCCTTTTTTAAGTTCACGGATTCCTACCAAAGTTGATTCCAATTGCATCACTGGCTGCAAATTATTTATTTTTTGCGCTCGCATATCATGCTCTTCAAACGGAGAGACTCCATACAAACCAAGTCCCAATCTCACCATATTAAAATCACCCTCATGCAGAATCCCGGCACTTTGTTCAATATGCATATATTGGGGCTCAAAGCCCGCCTCACGCACCATAGTTACGGCCTCATCAAACCTCTTAAACTGCTGTTTAGTATAAGACGCATCATGCGCATTATCCGCATCTGCTAAATGTGACAAAACCCCTACAACCTCTACCTTCAATTCTTTAAATCGCTCCAAAACCTGAGGCAAATCTTCTAAAGAAAAACCCATTCGATTCATGCCAGTATCGATTTTTAAATGAACCTTAGCCCTATACTTAGAAAGCGCCTCAGCCGTGCCCAAATCACTTACCGCAAAATGAAATGGCAACTTTTTACGCAATAAATTCTCTGGGAAAGTATATCCCAAAATCAAAATCTTTGATTTAATCCCAGCCTTTTTAAGGGCATAAGCCTCATGTAATGAATCCACCACAAAAAACTCAGGCTTCTCAGAATCAAGTGAACGCGCTACCTCTGTTAAACCATGCCCATAAGCATTGGCTTTCAAAACTGGACACACTTGTTTTCCCGGAGCCAACTCCCGATACAATGCCAAATTATGACGCAGCGCCTGCGCAGAAATTACGACTTTATTTAACGTCCGATATTTACCTTTAAAAGGGATTCTCATAGCGAGGCAAAGTATACCCCTCTAAAAAACCTCATTCAAGTAACACTTCTCACAATAAATCGGTTCTGGACGTTCAGGATCATAAGAAGACTTCACCGCTTCATTACATTTTGTACAATTGCGATCCCATAATTGCCTTGGATTGCGAAGCCCCATTCGCTGTTTATGACGCTCTTTATTGGAAATTCGAGGTAACGAAATACCAAACTTTTTATAAAACTTAAATTCCTGAGGAATAATTTTGTAAAAATCTCCACTCGCAGCACACTGCAACACTTTTCCACAAACAGATTCATCAGCCTCATTTATATTTTCTGGCAATGCCATTTCAGGCCCCTCATAAGCAGAACTATCATCCTTATCACGCCATTTATAACCTCGTTCTAAGGCCTCTTCTTTGGTAAGCGGAAAATATTCCTGCGCCACAGTTTCGTTATATCCATAAGGAGAAATTGATACCGGGAAAAACTCTCCCCATTCACCAGTAGACTTCATGTGCTCAATAATTCGTGGCACCATTTCTTCATATTCTTCTTTTGTGTATTGCTTATTAAGAATGCAGTACTCTTTTTTACGTAAGCCCACACAACCAAACAAGTTTTTATTCCCAATACAGTTATCTGAATAGGTCACATTATCAGCGCCCTCCCAGATATTCATACAAAATCGACAATTATTAAGATTGTAACAAGAGCTACACATTTCATAACAAAGCTGGCATTTATAACCAATAAAGTCCCAATCATAAGCATCAGTGGTTTGGTGCAAATGAGTCGCAAACTTAACATCACGAAGTCTTTCACAGTTATAAGATTCATGAGTATCTTTACAACTTTCTAAATAATCCCCAGTACAGTTTTCACACTTTACATTTTCTAAATGCTTGCGAGGCATCTTTTGCAAATGCTCAGCAAAATACTTTTTCGCCTTCTCCATTCCCGCTTGGGTATTCAATCCCATATTAGCCTTCATTTTCTCATACTCTTCTTTAGAAACTTTTTTATTAAAAATTACATACTGTTGGTTCTGCAAATTCCCAGAGAACATACAGTCATGACAATTTTGCATGTTGTAGCAAAAATAAAGACCAGACGATCCCTTAATCTTTTGCGAATAAAAACAGCTTTCACAGTTCTCCGCGTGCAACACTCCTAAACAAAACCGACTGTCATAAGTGAAATCTGCATCCACACAATTATAGTTTCTATCGGAAAAACGCATGTAATAACACTTTTCATTATAGTCAGCCGTATAGATTAAATAACTATCCTTGTTTCGAGCTGAGTAACTAATAAAAGTGCTATTTTCATTGTGAATTCCAACAAGAGCCATTCTTGGAACCTTTAATAACAATTCCTCAAACTGCTCAAAAAAAGGCCGATTAAAATCATAATCCATCCCATAATCCAAAGGATTCCAGTCATCCTTCCACCATTCATCACGATCATAAATAGTATAAGGAGAATCTGGGGCATACATCGAAATCATAGATTTTCCAGTTTTATCACAGGTTCGATTATAAAGACTGGTCTCATTTCGAATCGCCAACCTTCTACGACGCCTCTCCTCTGGGCATAAAGTCGGCAAAGGTACATCCATTTTTTTATAAAAAGCTTGATCCTCATCGGTAATAACAAACTCTTTTCCGGAAACCGCACATTTTTGAGTGATTGGAGACATAAATAGAGTGGTTAAATGACGTTTTTATAATAAAACATTTTTGTAAATTTTGCAAGACAAATAAATACCGTAACATAGATTTAACCTGTTATTTTTGATAAAATAATTGTAGAAAAACTTTTACACCAATCGCCATGCCGGCCATTGATCTCACCCTCGACCTACAACAATTCGGCCTTGCCAAAGACGAAGCCAAGGTATTTATCGCCACTCTTGAACTAGGTGGTGGCTATGCCTCTACAATTGCTAAAAAAGCCCGCGTTCCCCGTGTAAATTGCTATCACCTCCTAGAAAAACTCACTAAAAAGAACCTAATCGTCCCGGTTCAACGCGGTAAGGTGCAGTTTTTTATGCCCGAACCTCCTCAAGCCTTTTTAAATCAACAAGAACAACGCTATAAACGCGCTAAAGAAATCTTGCCCGAACTACTCTCCATTACTAACACTCACCCCTTTAAGCCCAAAATACGCGCTTTTGAGGGCATCGACGGAATCAAGGAAATTTTTAACCAAACCACTAAAGCCAAAGGCGAAATCCTAGGTTATACCAATTTAGAAAAAATCCAAAAACTACTCCCTGACTACCTCCCTGGACACATTAAGAAATCCTTAAAAGCCAAGGTTAAAAAACGCCTTATTTCCCCCAAAAGTGAGGCTGCTCTTAATCATACCAAAAAATATTATCCTAAAGATTTCCCGCGTGATCTTCTTGAAATCTTTTTTGTAAATCCCCAAAACTTCCCTTTTGAAAATCACATTTCCATCTACGACAACACTGTCGCCATTATCTCCTTAAATCCCGAAGAACAGATTGGAGTATTAATAGAAAGCGCCTCCCACGCCAAAACCCAACGAACCATATTTAACCTAGCGTGGCTGGGGGCAACTAGTTTTGTAGCGCAGAACTAATCTCCTATCCCACAATTTAGCAAATTACAATAGTTATGCTATAATTCATCCATCTTATTCTTAACATCTGGGTGGATGAAAAAAACTTGCAAACCGCACATGTCTCTCTTTGTAGCATTTTGGTTAGGAGTTCTAACTGGTGCTTTAGTAGTTGGTCTTATCTTTACTTACAAAACCATGGATAACTCAACTATGGAAAGCAACATTTTAAAATACTGGAGTGATCAGGCTGGCGTCGAGACTTCCAATATTTTTGTACAACCTCTAACTAACGATATTTTCGTGCAACCAGTCAGCAGCGAAGTAACCAGCGATGGAATTTTTGTGCAACCAATTGATACTGCTGTAAAAGAAGAAACTGCCACTGACAATATCTTTGTTCAGCCGTAGTTTTAAAGACTCTCAACGATCTTTCTTAAGCCCCCAATATAACCACTATATCTAGCCCAAACTAGAGGGTGACTTCCTGCATACTCCTGAATCTCAGCCCATTCATTTTTTAACTTATGAACAGTTTCTGCTACCGGCTGACCTAGTATAATCAAACTTTTACGTTGCTCCTCCAATCCAAAAGCCCAAGTTAATTGCGAAGCCAACAAAGTTCCAGCCACACCCTCTTGTCTTTTAAGCGGAGCTGCTAAAGCTTGCATTTCCTCCCACATCTGTTCCATCCGACTAATCTCCTTAACCGCCACTTTATGCTGACCCGCGGCTATCAACCCTTCAGCCTTAATTTCTGGAGCATTCATTAAATAATTATAGCCTTTTAAGCCTGCATCTCGAAAATTGCTACTCCGAGCCTGCTCAATAATTTTTCTAGCCACTCGCTCTGCCTGCTCAATATCAATTGGATTATCACGAGGAAGCATATAAGCTCGCGCTAAAAACAAAGCTAATTGTAAATTAGCCTCTTGCTGCTCACTACCACCATTGGCAGGTTGATCTGTTAAAAACCCCCTCACCTCTCCAATATATCCTGTTAATTCATCCCTATCAGTGCACTTTATTAAATCCAATAAACGATGCCCTTTAGACTGCAATAAAAGCCTCTGCACATCCGAATCAAAAGGCTCTATTTGCAATGGCCCTAATTTATCTCCCAATAAGCAAATTGCACCATCAATATGACTAATCCTAGTAGGCATATCCTCACCATGATTATCTGCCTGGCGATAAGCAAGTTTCGCCTGATGCAAAAGAATAGAACCAGCAGCTAAAGACGGATTATCAGGCACAGCCCCGATTTCACCTCCTCTTTCATAATGTTCCCCCAAAGCCTCAACCGCTTCTGCATGCCCTTCCAAATCTCGGTTTGCCTTATATATAGCCTCTGCTCGCAAATCTAAGAGTCTCCCCGCATCTTCAAATAAGTCTTTCTCCATCTCCTCTGGGATTTGCTCTTTTAAAGCAAGCGCTTGCCCCAAATCACCTTCAACATCCTCCCCTAAAACTAATTTTGCCTCAATTAAACGATTATAAATCCTTAGAATCACTGAAAAATCTTCTACTCTAAATCTCTTTACCGCCTCCGCGCTAATACCTAAATCCATAAATTGCTGACCAGTATCCATTACTCTTAATAAACTTTGACCTCCTCCACCTCCCTCCATGCGCTCTATAACTTTACCTATAACAGACCTACTTGTACTCATCCCTATGCATCCACAAGCTTCTAAATATTTATCAAACTCAAAATGACCACGCCTCAGTGCATTTCTCATGTTTCGCTCCACCATCACAGCGTGCCCCCTACTTGGCATTAATTCTTGAAGATGTCTCCCCGTTGGGACAAAATAAGGTTGAGAAAAACCTATTCCCCCAGAAACAAAAATTCCCGTATTTTGTAATTCCGTCGCCGCCTCCCCAAACTCCGAAATCGGAGGCATAGAAGCTACTCTTAATTCATCTAATGAAAAACTCCCTAAAGCTAAAGCAATACCCAAAAGAGTTCGGGAACTAGCTCTCTTTAATTTATCCGCATAATAAGTCACCATATGCTCCAAGCGCGGCACTCTTCTTGCCCGATCAACTTTTCCAGCATCAAAATTCACCGTACCTTTAGTCAAAATCCCCTGCCTAAGCCAGTCTTTAACCAAAACCTCAACGGTCATTGGATTATACGCCCCACCAACCTCGACCATCTTACGTAAGGTGCGCATAATTCCTGATGTCCAAACCTGTGCCGCTGGCATCTCTAAATGGAAAGATAAGATCCCAATTACTTCAGCCACCTCTATATCTCCAAACTTAACTGTCTCCCCCGCGGCAGGACAATCAATAGCTAACAAAATAATTTCTGAATCTAATAAAATCTCTCTTGAAACACGATCCATCTGACCCCATCCCGGACAGGCCACTCCAAAATTCTGACCTAAAGCCCTAAGTAATCCAGCTAATTCTGGACGAGCATATTCAGGATTAGATAATAAATAAAGCTCTTGCTGATCTGCGTGAAGCTCTTGAAAAAGAATTTCCCAAAGCGCTCTTTGCCCTGGCGGGGCATCTGATTTATCTAACCAGTTTTTAAACTCTTCCGGAGTAGCAAAAACTGAATCCAAAACCTGACGAAATCCCGCGTAGGAACTTCGATCATGATGTTCTGGCAAAACTGCCATCTGCATTCCATGCACAGATTGTAAACGACGCACCGATTCATATAAAACTGCCGCTCTTCCTGTCCCAAATTCACCAGCCAGATTCCATTGACGCTTTGCCTCTGGATCTGCCTCACTTACTAAGGTCACCACTTCTTCCACCTTATTCTCACGCAAATAAGAAGAAACCCCTTCCATCTTAAATCCTTCACCTAAACAAACCTCTACTTGACCATAAGTTCTTAGCTCAACATCTTCCTCTCTACCTTCATCCATAACAATGCCGCGCGCTCTAAACAATTCATAAGTTGCCCTATCCATTCGAATCCGCGCCGTTTGCCCATCCTCTAAATAAACCGTAGCTAACCGCTGAGATCCATTCACGGCATCCGAAATAACCTCTTGAACACCACTAACGGCTCCTTCACCCATATTTGAAATATGAATCGCTCCTTCTTTTAATCCAATTTGCCCCTCCGGCTCTAACTCTAATAATTCGTTCGCACAAAGAGCTGAACGTTCTTCTTTGTTAATCTGACTAGAACCCTGCGCACCAAAGATTAAAATTCCACTTTTTTTACCATTACCCACGGTAGGGCCCTTTACCCTAGCATTATATTTCTTAGCAATACTCTTTAATTGATCCTCCCATTTTAATATCTCTGCATAACAACCCGCCTGCCCCCTCGCCTCTGAAGGCGCTTGAATATAAAGGCTAATCGCACTCCTTTCAACAGTCTCTTTAGATTGCAAAGCCTCGCGCGACATAGGCGCCGCCATTAAAGCCATCTGTTGTCGCATTCCATTTAATAAAAATTCTGGCCCCTCAGCCGCAAAATTATCTTTAAAATCACCCTCTTCCATCCCCTCAAAAAAATGAATTTGAGAAATATCATTTACAGGCGTTGAGCAAGCATGTTCAGTTACTCCCAAAATTTCCGACCCATCTGGTCCGCACACAATCATTCTGGAATTTGCAACTTCTTCTTCTGCGTCTTTACTCATTCCTTGCCCCAATTCAGATCGATCAACAGCCTCCCCAAAAACCACTAATTCTCCCCCCGGAGTTACTACTACCCCATATCTTCCAAATCCAGATGTAACATGACAAGGCACTCTTAATCCTCGGGCAACATTAGCTATAAATCTCAAATGCTGTTCTCTTACAGTTCCTTCTAATTCCCCTCCTTCAAGATCTATCGCTCTACCCACCACTAAAGCATCTCCAGCTGTAGCCAACAAAACTTCTGTCCCTTCTCTGCTCTCCAAAGCATCAAAAGTCGGCCCATATAATCCATCTGCCAAGTTACGAGCTGAAGCCGAAGCCCCCACAGTCATAGTCGCGGCTGTAAAACCTTTAGCATCATAAATATCCAAAAATCCATAACAATCATCCATCCCCACAAAAGACTTCCCCCGATATAAATAATCATTTGCCCGCTGTAATAAATAAACAATTCCCGGAATACGTGGAATAAATCGTAACTCAAATAAAAGTAAAAGCTCTCGCATCTCTGGCCATTCAGCGCTTTCTAAAACTTGTGCTTCTTGAACTTCATCTAAAAGAGGAAATCTTAACCGTAATAAAGCCTTATCTAAATTATCATCAACTGCGTCAAGCTTACGTTTAACTCGCTTTAATTCCCTTACAATCCCCTCGGCCTCATGCATATCAGTCAAAAAATGGGCTGGTTTTTCTAAATGACCAATCCAATCTTCATAATTATCAGGCTCTTCTGGCGTGGTCTGTGTAATTACGCTTACAGATGCAGTATCAGCCAATCCTCTTATATAACTTGTTATTGCTGGATCAACCTCACCAGAAACAAGTTCGGCCATATCACGCGGCGCAGCTAAACTAACTCTTTGAGTATCTGCTTCAGCAGGATCAACGACTGTATCCGATCCTACTTCTAAGTCAGGTCTATCATCTTCTCCACCCATCATAATTTTTTATATTTAAGCAAGGCAATTATTATAATATTTATTCAAAAAAAGTCAACAGATTAACGCTCTGATTGTCGCCAGGTTGAACTAATACCCAAAATATGGTAAAATAATAGGAGTAAATAACCCTCTTAAGGCATGCTAAAACTAAGACCAAAGAAAATTGAAATAAAATCCGGAAACACTTGGATTGCGGTGCTCCACGAAGACACAGCGCACAAATTAGACCTTCATCCTGGTGACCGTATTGAACTCACAGTTGGAAAAGGCAAAGACAAACGTGAACTAAATGCAATTTTAGATATTTCCGAAGACCATCTTCTCCGCGACCAAATCGGACTTTTTGCGGAAACCTGGAAAAAACTAGAGGTTAAACGTGGCGATCCAGTAACAGTTAATCGGACCTCCAAACCAGCTTCGGTTATCTATATCCGCGAAAAACTGCTTGGCGGAAAGCTAAATGAAAAGAAAATTGATGAAATTATTAGAGATGTGGTGGCCGAAGATCTTTCTTCGGTAGAAATGGCTTATTTTGTATCTGGAGCCATGATCCATGGACTAAGCGATCGCGAAACTGTTAATTTAACTAAATCAATTGTAAAACACGGCAGTAAATTAAACTTTGGAAAAGGAAAAATCGTACTTGATAAACACTGTATTGGCGGAGTCCCTGGAAACAGAACAACAATGCTAATTATCCCAATCTGTACTTCTCTCGGACTAACTATGCCCAAGACATCATCTCGGGCTATTACCTCGCCGGCTGGGACAGCTGACACCATGGAAACCTTATGTGAAGTGGCCATTGAAGCTGATGACTTAATGAAAATCGCTAAAAAAACTGGTGGCTTTATTGCCTGGGGTGGTGGTGTTGATCTGGCCGCCGCTGATGACAAAATGATTAAAGTTCGTCATCCGCTTAGCCTTGACCCGCAAGGAATGCTTTTGGCTTCTATTATGGCTAAAAAATTCTCGGCTGGATCTAATCATGTTTTAATTGACATTCCAGTTGGCGATCAGGTTAAAATCAAGAAAAAGAAAGATGGCATGCAACTTAAAAAACGGTTTGAAAGCATTGGGCGCATGCTCGGCATGAAAGTTAAAGTCATTATGACTGATGGCGAAGAGCCCATTGGTCGAGGAATTGGGCCAGCCTTAGAAGCTATTGATGTTTTGAGCACCTTACGTGGCGACAGTACCGGATCCAAAGACCTTCGCGAGAAAGCAATTGAAATGGCTGGGATCTTACTAGAAATGTGTGGCAAAGCTAAGAAAGGGCAAGGCAAAGCCCTAGCAGCCAAACAACTAGATTCTGGCGCTGCTTATGACAAAATGATTGAAATTATCGAAGCCCAAGGCAAGAAAACCCTTAATCCAGAAGTCGGCCAAATAAAAAAACATGTTAAAGCCGATAAAAACGGCAAAATCTCACACGTTAATAACAAAATGGTAGCTCGCGTGGCCCGTATGGCTGGAGCGCCTAAATCACCAGGTTCTGGAATTTGGCTCGAGAAAAAACTAGGTGATAAAGTTAAAAAAGGAGACGTCTTATTTACCATTTATTCCGATAGCGCCGAAACCATGAAAACAGCGCTTCAGTTTGCCTTAAAAGACAAACCCTACACTATTAAATAAACCTTATGGAGACCCTAGATTTTGATGACACAGTTGCCAAAATTAAAAGCTTGGAAATTCAAGGAGCGGAACGCATTGCGCGCGCCGCCGTCAAAGCCTGGGCTTCTAAATTAAATGAAGGCGCAGATCACGCCGGTCTAGAAGCCGCCGCAGCCGAACTAATGGCGGCGCGCGCCACCGAACCCGGCTTGCGAAACGCACTCAAGTTTTGTCTCTCTAACTACAAAGACAATCCCAACGTTACCGAAGAAGTACTCAAATATTTCAAAGAATCTAAAGAAAAAATTTCTGAATATGGGGCTAACAAAATTCACGATGGCATGATTGTAATTACTCATTGCCATTCTTCTACCAGCGAAGGCTGCATTATTAAAGCCTGGGAACAAGGTAAGCGTTTTACAGTTTACAACACTGAAACTCGCCCTCGTTACCAAGGCCGCATTACCGCCGAAGCCCTTGCCAGTCACGGCATCCCCGTTGAACATTTTGTAGATTCTGGTGGTCGCATGGCGATGCGTGAAGCTGATTTATTCCTATTTGGCTGCGACTCTTTATCCGCTGAGGGCAAAGTAATTAACAAAATTGGCACCCGCCAAATGTTGGAATTCGCGCAAAAATATGACGTTCCTTCCTACACTTGTACCAACTCCTGGAAACTAAATCCCGAAACTGTATTTGGAGTGGAAGAAGAGATTGAAGAACGTGATCCCGCCGAAGTTTGGCCAGATGCCCCAAAAGGCGTAAAAATCCATAATCCCGCTTTTGAAGTCTCTGACCCAGACGATATTACCGGTGTTATTTGCGAATTAGGCATCTACAAACCAGAAGCCTTAATCACTGAAGTTAAAAGCGCCTACTCCTGGATGTTTTAATTATCCTCAGCCCGCAAAATTATTGAAAAAAAGGCTGTTTACCAACCAAACTTCGTTTTTGGGTCGAGCTCTAGGCATGCTAAAATACCAATATGCTCACCAAAAATGACCATAAAGTCCTAAAAAGGCTCGTTAAAATCGCTCCCAACTCCACTTGCCTACGCGCCAGCGTAGCCTCAATTTTAGCAAAAGATGACGAAATTTTGATTGAATCCCACAACAATACCCTCCCCAAATTTGACTGCAATCGCATTGGCTGCATTCGCGATATTCGCAACATCCCATCAGGTTCAAATCGCGAAATTTGCTATGGGCTCTGCGCTGAACAATTTTTAATCGCCAAAGCAGCCAAAGATCAAATCCCCACCAAAAACTCCACCATTTACGTTACTACTCACCCTTGCCGAATTTGTGAAGGCTTAATTGTTTCCGCTGGGATTAAACGCGTAGTCTATGTTCGCGGTTATCCTGATGTCCTCCCACAATATGACCCATTCAAAAAACACGACATTAAACTCATCCACGCCAAAGAATACGACACCCTTCCTAAACCTTTTGACGTTTAACACAATTTACTATGGCGCTTACAATGTCACCTTGGCCAGCTGGCCTAAATCTTGGCAGCGAACCTGAATCTGAGCTCCTAAAAATCACGAGTGCTCCCGCTCCCCAAATTGATCTTCCTTCTCCTGTTATTACCAAAAGCCGTTCAACTTCAGCCGCTATTCACAAATGTCATGGAATGATTCTTCCAGACGATCTTGTAGTCTAATAGGTGACCTCATACACCTTAGTATCCGACACTACATAAAGTCGGCCTATCTCTTTGTCTACATAAATACTTTTAAGCGAGTCCTCCGTATCAAGCACATACTGGCTATCATAAACTAAATTTCCCGTACGAGAGTCTTTATTAAAAATCAAAACACGACTTCCCGCCGCATCCAAAATAAAGACTTGGAACATTTCAAACTCAGTATAAACCGCCGCCACACCTGAAAGATCCGTTGTGGGCGCATTCTTAATGGAGTATTCAGAATTTTCACCACTTAGTAATTTCGTTAAACCACCATCATCGTGCAACGTATAAATACTCCCATCAATTGCCAAAGAAAGGGCGGTACTTAAATCTGTTCCATCAGTCACATAACCATCTGCACCACTATAACCACTACGTTGCTGATAGTATCTCCAGATTTGACTTTGACTCGGATCAAGCAAATAAATTCGGCTATTATAAATCTCTAAATCAACAGCAGCATGCCATGACCCATCATCAGTATCTACAAACGAAAACTGATCATCTTTAAACTCAATAATTCGATTTGCCTTAGTTAAAAACAAAATTGATTCATCATCTTCAAAATAAGCAGCATCAATTACGACCTCATCAGGATCAATAGTAAAAGTATCCTGCACATCACCTAATACAATTTCGTGCAGCTGATTATACTCATACACATAATACCGATCCTTAAACGGAACAATACCCAAGGCCTTCATGCCTGGATTAGTAGCTGCAAAATCCACAAACACAGTTGGATTTTCAACGCGAGTCACATTATCCAAATAATCACGCTGGACTTCAATCTCTCCTAAATACTCACTAGCTTTACCCCTCAAATAACCAGAATTCAAAACTTCTAAAGCCAGTTCCTCGGCTTCATCAAGCAATATAGTGGCTGATTCCTTATCATAACTACCTGTGGTTTGAGCAGTATTTATATTAAGCTCAACAGTTTCTAAATTAGCTTCTAATTCTGCTACTAATTGCTGTTTTTGCCCTTGATGACGAACCATATAAATCCCCACCAAAAGAATCACAACCACCGCAATTAAAGCTAATAAAATTTTATCACGTTTAAGTTGTTTCCACTCCTGAATTAAATCAGCAAAATCTGTCAAAACTTTCCCCTTTTGAGAAATCCCCTGCTCACGACGAACTTCTTCTACAACATCCGCTACCCCCAAAACTTCTTTAGCTTTGGCACTAACCTCTTCACTATGCTCAGCTAATTCTTCTTTTGGTTGTTCCTTTACTACTTTTTCTGGGATTAATTTACCTAGATGAAGTTTTAAAGTACTCATTAACCCTGGACCACTTTTCACTGCACTCTCTTTTTCACCTTCAATTACTGCCTCAGCCTCTTGATCCTGCTTAACATGCACTCCCAAGATACTCATCCGATCCATTAAATCTAATGAAACCGCATCATTCACAGCTGAAAGCGCAACTTTTAAGGAAGGTTCTTCTGAAATCAATTTTCCAAGGTCAGACTTTGTAATATAACGAACTAACCGAGAAGAACACAAAAGAAGATAATCCCCATCAGCTATTTCACCGCTAGAAATATTAGAAAACAATTCATCTTTATTCTTAGAATCGGAAAGACCTTCCGAAATTGTACTAACAAACCGACGACGAACTAAATACGCCTCTGATTCACCATGCTGTGACAAATATAATTCTCCATCCCAAACAGCAGCTGCTAAAACATGCATATTAGGGACAAACTTTACTCCCAAATCCTCTTCTCGCTTCCGAACTTCGGCGTTAACCTCTTTGAGCATATCCTCAAAACGATCGCCAGCAGCACGATCAAGTCCGTGAAAAAAATAATTTTTCATTACTTCAAAAATAGCGTTCCCAATCTCATTACCAGGAACTTCTGTGGAATCAATTCGGAAATTTAAAAATAACTGTGAACCAGGACCGCCAAGGCCGTCCTCCCATTCATAAAAGTAATTTTTAGAAAAACCAAGAGATTCCTTGCCAATGTCTAAAAATTCATGTGCGATGCGAAAAACCATAATAAAGGCTTTAAAGTAGACCAAAGATACTAAAAAACAGGCTTCTGGGCAAGCAGATCCCAAACTTCCGTTGACTCCTCTCCTCAAACCCGTTAATATCCGAGGGCATTTTACGCGTAAGAATATATACAATGCTTAAAAAACTTAGCAAAAGACGACACGCCCGCAAACATGGCTTTTTGTCTCGTTTACGGACTAAAACAGGTTTAAGACTGCTCAAGCGCCGACGCGCTAAAGGCCGCAAAAGATTGTCTTCCTAAATTATGCTTGCTCGCAAACACCGTCTAACCAAAAGGGACAACTTAGAGTCCATCTTAAAGAGTGGTGGCAAGAAAATGGGGAAACTTTTAGTAGTTCGATTTAGAAAAAGTGACCAAAACCAACATCGTTTAAGCGTTATAATTAGTCAAAAAGTGGCCAAAAAAGCAGCTGATCGCAACCGAATTAAACGCCAAATACAAGAGATTGTCCGCCTAAACTACGAAAAATTCGACTTAAGTGACTATTTTGACATTCTCATTCTGCCTAAAAAGGCTATCATGGGGGCAACGTACCATGAAATCGAAACCGACCTCCTTCCTCTAATACTCCAACTTAAATAATATGAAAAACAAGTTCTTCCTCTGGGCTTTAGTGTTTCTAACTATCATGTTAGTGATGCAAAATTTTGGAGGAAACAAAGAAATTGATTCTACTCTAACAGGCAGTAATTTAGGAGTAGCTACCACAAAAACCGAATATCGACTGGGTAAGGAAATCATCCTGACCCTCCAAAACAATACTAACGATGTCATTACTCTTCCGGATTTCTGTGGAGAACGACTTTTTGATGTCTATCGCTATGAAAATTCTGATTGGATATCAATTCCAGTCGGCGAAGACGAAACTTGTGAAGCCGAAGCTTTTGAAATCCAACCGGGGACAGAGCTAGATGTAAGTTATAAAAACTGGGCGTATCGCGCTTTTTCAGAATACGGACGCTACCATATTGAAGTGTCGGCCTATGTTTACGATGTGGAAGGAGACGTACCAGAAATGATTACTTTCTCTTCAAATGAATTTTCGATTGTACCGCGCACCATGCTTGGCAATGTATGGCTCCATGGGATTTACGGTCCAATTCTAAACACCATGGTTTTCCTAATTAAGGTCTTACCAGGAAATAGTCTAGGTCTAGCCATTATTATTTTAACCTTAATAATAAGAACTATTCTGTTAGTGCCTTCACAACGCGCCATGCGCTCCCAACGTCGGATGCAAGAGCTGCAACCAAAACTAGAGGCCCTAAAAAAGAAATACAAAAACAATCAAGAACGCTTAGCCATGGAAACCATGAATCTCTGGAAAGATCACAAGGTTACTCCATTTGGCAGTTGCTTACCGATTTTCTTACAATTCCCAATTTTAATTGGACTATATTATGTAGTACGCGAAGGACTTCATATAGATAAAGTCGAACTTTTGTATGACTTTGTAGCAGAGGGGTTTGCCTTTGAAAGCATGCAAACTAATTTCCTCGGGATTTTAGAGTTAATGGATTTAAATATTATTGTTTTGCCACTACTTGTTGGTGGCTTACAGTTCATTCAAATGAACCTAGCCATGGCTAGAGCCAAGAAAAAGAAAGAAGCCAAAACTAAAGGCAAAGACATTGCTAAAAAAGCAGCTAAACCAGGTGACATGCAAAATGAAATGCAAATGGCCACCTCTATGATGAAATACTTTATGCCAGTTATGATCGCCTTTTTTACGGCCAGCTTACCTGCTGGTGTAGGACTTTACTGGATGACTTCTACTACTTATGGAATCGTCCAACAATTTATAGTAAACAAAGAGGATTTAAGCAAAAAACCTGGTAGCAAAGAACCGACCGTTAAGGTCATCGAAAAAAAGGATTCTAAATAAACTATTATTTAATTACCACCAAAATGGAGGAAATCATTAGTGAAACACTAACTCCCATCCTCGAACTCATGCATATTAATTTTACGCGCATTGATGTTGAGGAATTAGAGGACGGTCAATACCGCGTAAACATTGAAACCAATGAACCAAAAATGTTAATTGGTTATCACGGGAGCAATTTACAGGCCATTCAACACCTGTTAAAAATCTTACTTTCCAAAAAAATCGATCAAGCTTTTTCGATTCAATTGGATGTGGATAACTACCGCAAACGACAAGAAGAAAATGTTATTCAATTGGCTGAACAAAAAATCGCTCAAGTACGCCAAGATCATGCGCCACGCAAACTCCCCCCAATGTCTCCTTATTTTCGCCGCTTAGTTCATCTTTACTTAACTCAATCAGAGTTTGAAGATGTTACAACTTACAGCGAAGGCACAGGAGATCACCGCGCGATCGTGATTAAAAATGCATGAAAAAAATAGCCTCCTTTATTATCGGAATTCTCTTGCTGGGCTCACTAAGCCACAGCGTTTTAGCTAATGAAGAAATAGCCGAAGAAGAAATCCAAAACCCATTTTCGGATTTAGCTGAAAACAATCAATATTATCCGGCTATTTTTGATTTATATGAACGAGAGATCGTGCAAGGCTATGATGACGGAACTTTCCGAGCCTATGACACAGTTAATCGCGTTGAAACTCTCAAAATTGTGATGATGTATTTTGGTTGGGAAACTGACGAAGAAAGCGAAACTGTACTTGAATTTTCGGATATCCAAGAAGGTGCGTGGTACGAATCATATCTTCGCCTGGCCTATGAAAATGAAATCGTAAATGGTTATGGCGATGGCACTTTTCTTCCGGATAATACAGTTAACTTAGCCGAAACTTTAAAAATTGTCTCTAGAGCAGCGCCATTTACCTTTATCGACAAAGTGATGATCGAAATCGACCCCGCTCCAGACGTGCCAGCTGATAGTTGGTACGCAGGCTATGCGCAATATGCCTTAGAAGAAGGAGCTGTTTATTTAGATTCAGAGGGCAATTTATCTGCTGACCAAGATGTTACTCGCGGACAATTAGCTGATATTCTTTATAGATTTGAATATGACTCACAATTCTCTGGCCAGGTTTCTTACGGTAATGCGACTTATTACGCTGATATGTTTGAAGGTCGCAATACCGCCTCTGGAGAGGTGTTTCAGCAGGCCTTGTATACCGCGGCCCACTTAACACTCCCTTTTGGAACATATGTTCGAGTAACTCATCGCACTACCGGCGAAACTGCCATTGTAAAAGTTAATGATCGTGGCCCCTACTCTGACCACGCGATTATCGATTTAACTAGTACAGCCTTTGAAGCCATTGGCTATCTTGGCTCTGGAGTTATCCCGGTCGAAGTTGAAATTATTTACCCAGAGGAGTAATTTGTTTATATGCCTAAAGATCCCTACTACCAAAAACGACTAAATAAATCACGCCAAGAGCGTAAAAAACGCAAAAAAGTGCGCCGGCTTTCCGAAGAAATTAAATCCACAACACGCCTTCTCATGGTTACTATTGGAATTTTACTTTTTGTAACTACAGTTACTTTTCTTTATGTGAGTAGCTCTAAGGCTGGCAAAGGCTACTATTTAGAACAACTTCAACTAGAACATGAGCAACTCCAAAGCGACAACCGCGAACTCTCCTCTGACCTTCAAGCCATCCAAGCCATTACCGAAATCGAACAATCCGACAGCGTTGAAAACATGTCTGAACCCGAAGATTTAGATATCAGCTATGTTGGAGAGCCGAGCGAGTTAGTTTCCCGCTAATCGCTCTCCTACCTCATCTTGCACCGCCTCAATATCTGCATGCGTTTTTGGTTTAATCGGTTTCATTAATCCAATTCGGATACCCTCTTTATGATTACGAACATCCCGTTCATTTTTATCAACTGTCTTTGGAAAAACATATAACCGCTCCCCCAAACACAAGTCATCATCCGCTTCTGTTACTCTTCGAAAATTTTCCTGAAAAGCAGCTATGGGCCGATAATCTGCATTATAAAACCACGCTAACGCATCTAATTGACCAACCTCAGCGTAAGCATCTTGAGACACTCCTCGATCTGTCACTACCTCTTCAAAAAACCCTTCCGCCGCTGCCAATAATTTCTTCCCCATCCCCTTCCCGCGCATTCCCGGATGAATAACTCGATCATAAATTCGGAAATTGCCTTGTTCATCAAATTCCAAATTTCCAATTTGTCGTTCCATACGCTCTGGAAGTTCCATATCTCTTCGCCAATTCGCATATTGCTCCATAGAGCTTTTGCCTTCTAAAGGACCTTTTATAAGATGAAACCCTCCACCAGTTTTACCTTGTGCATCAATTGTTTTTGTCACAAAAAAATAAAGAGGCACCGATTCATCTACAACACCTGAATTAATCACAAACATGGACTCAGTTCCTTTTTTTGTAAACCGAACTAAAGTATTTTCATCAGCAGGCGGCCTCTTATTTAATTTATAAGTCTCAGCTCCCTCACGCGCTAATTTCTCCATTTTCACCCCTAATCCATTCATATCCTCAATTCCCAATTCTAATAAACGTGATGGCTCACTAATTGGCCTTCGCCCATCATATTGAGCAAGCAAATCTTTAAAATCTATTCTTTCAGGCAATTCTACAGACATGAACATTTATTAAATCATATCTGTTAATTATATCATTTTACCCAAAATATAGCAATCTACTTCCCCTTCTTATACAAAAGCTCAAACACCGCCGACAAAGTATGATAAATTGCCTGATTTTCAATAATCACGGCTGTTAAATCTCCTTCTTTAAACGAAATAAAAGCTACCCGATCTTTGCCATATAAGGCAATTTCAGTTTCAAACAAGTTCTTTTGCGGTTTAACCAAAACTGTATTTCGCAAATATTTACGATCATTTTTCTTGTAACGCCGGGCTCGCTCCGAATCAGCCGCCACAATTTCTGATTTAATTTTTTTCTTTAAAAGTTGAGGCATGTATTCCTCTAGCAAAAACCCTTTAATCTCCTCCGGGATAATATCCACAGTCAAAAAGGCCCGGATTGGACCCTTAAATTTTAAAGTATCTTCGTACACCGTTTTAACTCCTTCTGCCCCTTCATAGAATCGCACCTTTGGCACCGAGCTGTATTCCTGCAAATAAGTAGAAAACTCTGGTAAGTGCTTTTCCACAGCTTTTTTCTTACGATCCCACTCTTGTTGCTGATGTTCGGCGTATCTCACCAACGCTTCTGGTTTTTCTACCGTAAAATATTGAACATTTCGCCGCGTAACCACATTGGCCACCCCCTTCTCAGTTAATTTTCGACAAATAACATAAGTCGTAACCCGATTCATTTTGACATGTTTAGCCAAAACACTAGCTGGCTGCATCCCCAACCGCAGAGCCGCTAAATAAACTTGGATCTCTTTATCTGAAAACCCAAGGCTTTTTAAAAGTTGTTCAACCATGATTAAATTTGTTAAACATAAATTACAATAGTAATTTAACAGAAACAAAATACAATGCAACTATATTTACATCAATCAACACATTCCTGCAAAGTTTCTAAAGAAAGGGTCACACATTTCACTCGACCTGGCCCTAATTGATCAATCCCCAACATCTCCAATAAATCTTCTTTTTTGAGACCACGAACCTCATCCAATGTCTTTCCTTTTAACTCTTCGGTCAGTAATGAGGCCGAAGCCGTGCTAATTGCACAACCCTCTCCCTCCCAACTAGCATCCACAATTTCCTCCCCGTCTAGTTTTAAATAAATTCGCACGTGATCACCACAAGTTACATTCACGCCGGAATGCGTTTTTGTAGCATTTTTAATCTCCCGTTTATTCAACGGATTCTTGGCTAAATCAATAATTTGCTCCTGATAAATGTCCATTATGACCAAAGTGTACTATACTAATGATATGAATTTAAGTGATCTTAAAAAAGAGCTTCAAACAAAAGCGAACTCCAGTCATGCCAAAAATTTGCAACGATTCTTTAAAACTGGTCCTGGAGAATATGGCGAAGGCGATGTTTTTATAGGAATAAAAGTCCCCGAATTACGCAAAACTGCTCAAAATTTTAAAGAACTTTATCTAAAAGATTTAGAAAAACTCTTACGCTCAAAAATACACGAAGAACGCATGGTAGCGCTTTTTATTTTACGAATCCAATATGAACAAGCCGCCCAAGAAGGCGGAAACACTCTCCCCTACATCAATCTTTATTTAAACAATGCCACCCGCATCAATAATTGGGACTTAGTAGACACCTCTGCTCCTTATATTTTGGGGCATTATTTACTAAAAGAAAACCGCGAAATTTTATATACATTCGCCAAATCCCCCAATCTCTGGAAAAAACGAATCGCCATTATTTCTACTTTTGCGTTTATTAAGGAAGGTGAATTTGATGATGCCCTTAAAATTGCCGAATTACTCCTGTTTGAAGACCATGATTTAATGCATAAGGCTGTGGGCTGGACGCTGCGTGAAATTGGAAATCGTAAATTAGCTGTTGAAGAAAAATTCCTAAAAAAATACTACAAAGAGATGCCGCGAACCGCGCTACGCTACGCTATTGAAAAATTCCCAGAAAAAAAACGTAAATCATATTTACAGGGTAAAATTTAAGGGACACATCCCCCTCACGCATTTCTACTATAAACTTCACGAAAAAAGTTGAGCACACTACGAACTTTTGAACGTTTGGGTCTTGTGGGCCCCAAATGTGAAAAAGTGAAGTTTAGCGAAACTTAATTTCGTGAAAACCTTGTGGGGGAGCTCGTGAGGGGGACACATCCCCCTCACGCATAGACAAATTCCCGGCCATCACCATGACGACCGAGAATTGTGCCTGCTCTTTGTTGTCCGCGCCCGGTTGGGTTAGGGAATCCAGGGAGGGGTTGCGAGACGAACCGCATAGACCTGTTCAGACGCCTGAGAGATGTCCCAGTAGGCCGAGCAGAACTTCACGATGTACCGACATTCGGTCCCGAGGTAGTAACGGAACCACCCATCCCCGAACTCCACATCTCGAAACGATTCGATCTCGTTGTACACCAGGACGCTCTGGCTGTCCTCGATCCCGACAAATCCCAGCTCTCCCTCGTAGAGGTCGAACTGATCGAACAGGATCGGATCAGCAGCCGTGAAGAGCCCCGAGGGGATCTCCATGGACCACTTGATCATCCCGTCCTGGAGCACCTTCTCGCACGAGATCTTGCTGAGGGTGTAATGCCCCACCGACGACGCGGAGAGTTCGCTCTCCAACAGTGGCGGGGTCGGGGGCAAGGGCGGGAGTTCACGTTCGGGCTTGGGCAGCACTCCGGCCGGACCGGCGAACTGGTCCAGAGGGGAGGACTCCGTGGTGACTTGAGGCGACGAATCATCGGAGATCATACTGGAACAGACAAAGCTGCCACCAGCCACCACAATCACCAAAACAAAAAAGGTAACATTCCATGCACGCATCTAGCACCTTCACTTTCTGGGGCGGACTATAAAAGAGCAGGATCCGTATCTGCGAAACGCACTCACAATTGGGGCGGATCAACTTAACGGATCGCCATTATAGCGCACCCTGTATCACTTGCAACAACTCTTCGTGAACCTTACCATTTGAAAACAAAAAATCATCCTTAATTGGCTGCCACCATCTTCTTTGAAAATCACTAACCTTACCGCCCGCCTCCTCAACTAACAAAGCCCCGGCCGCCACATCATAATTACAAATTTTGGTTGTAAAATACGCCTCTGCTCGACCTGATGCTACCCACGCACATTCCAGAGCCGCACTTCCTAACTTTCGCAAATCATGCACCGCCGGATGCAACACCGAATTAACTGAATTAAGTCGCGTTCGATCTTTATCTCCACCTTCACAACTAGTCACATAAGCCTCACTTAAACTCGCTACCTCCGAAACTTGCAAACGCTGCCCATTTAAATACGCGCCTTTTCCCTTTTCGGCCACATGCAACTCATTTAAATAAGGTGCATAAATCACGCCCAAAACCAACTCTTTTCCTTTCATAACTCCAATAGAAACTGCAAAAAACGGATTCCCCACTGCAAAGTTCCCCGTTCCATCTAACGAATCCACCAACCACGTATACTCACTGTTCCGATCAAACTCTCCCCCCTCCTCTGTCACTAAATTATGATCTGGGAAAACAGCTTCAATTTCTGCTCTTATCATTCGATCGCTTTCCTTGTCATATTGCGTTACCACATCTTTGGCGCTGCCTCTTTTTAACATCAACTCGGGATCTTTACGGAAATTAGCAAGCAAGTAATCGCCAGCCTCTTTTGCCGCTTTTAAAGCCACATTCTTCATAAGATATTAGTTAGGGGGTCTTAACCTGTGTTATGATACTATAAAACCTCCCAAATTATGATGTTAGTTCTAGTCCTCCTCATTTGCATCGCCTTCTCGTATGTAATGATGGTTCTCGCACGTAAAATCCATTTACCTAAGGTTATCGGGTTACTTGGTGCAGGAATAATTTTAGGAGCCACTCCTTTAAAAGAAATCGTTTTATCTACACATGTCGACACTATCAATCATTTAGGAAGTTTTGGATTCTTAACCTTAATGTTTTTAGCTGGGTTAGAAATTTCCTGGTGCATGCTATTTAAAGAACGAAAAGATGCCTTTGCCGTCGCCACCACCGCCTCAATTGCACCACTAATTTTAGCCGCTGTGGTTTTAAAATTGATTGGATTTTCGTGGGTTGCTGCGTTCGCCGTTGGAATTTGTTTAGCTATCACCGCCGAAGCAACCAAAGCCAGTGTTTTGCTAGAAATGAAAAAACTCCAGACTAAATTAGGAACAATTTTAATGGGGTCAGGAATTGTCGAAGAAGTTTTTGGGTTACTGTTATTTATGGGATTAATTTATTTTGCCACTGGAAATCTTACAGCCAATGGTCTCGGACATTTAACCCTTGCTATAGTTTTATTTGGCGCTGGGATTATGTCCCATCATTTAATTGGTCGAGATAAACATGTTTTAAAAGCTGTTGAAAAATGGATCCTAATTCTGCTAATTCCCTTCTTTTTTATAAGCATGGGCACTAACTTTAGCTTTGACGCCATCTCGGAACAATGGTGGGTAATTATAGTTGTTACTGTTATTGCTTTATTTGGGAAAATCCTAGGAAGCATGCTTAGCAAACCTTTAATTGATGACCTTAGCTGGAAACAGTTGTATTTAGTTGGGTGGGGAATGAGTAGTCGGGGCACAGTCGAAATCGCCATTGCTTTTATTGCTTTAGAGCTTAGTTTGATACCACCAATTCTCTACGTTAGCATTGTCCTAAATGTGGTAATTAGTGTTTTACTTTTCCCAGTTATGCTCCGTCGGATGGTGAAACAAGACGCAGAAATAATGGATCGCTAAGCGCTTCAATTAATTTGTCCACATCGCGCTCACTATTATAAACACCCAAACTAACGCGGGTTGTTCCTGGAACACCAAGCTTTTGCATCAGTGGCATAGTGCAATGATGTCCGGCTCGCACACATACACCTTTTTCACCCAAAATCGCGGCCACATCATGATTATGCACGCCCTCCACCACAAATGACAAAATCCCCACATGGTCATCTCCAAAAATCTTCACAAAATTTAATTCTGCCAAACGTTTTTTCAAATATTTCATTAATTTTTCATCGTGTGCCTGAATCTCATCAAATCCAACCTCCATCAAAAATTCAATTGCCGCCCCCATTCCAATAACCTGCGCAATATTTGGCGTGCCTGACTCAAATTTATACGGCACATCATTCCAAGTTGAATGATCGGTGTAGACCTCTCGAATCATATCTCCTCCGCCCATCAGAGGTTCCATTTTCTCGAGTAACTCGGCTCGCCCCCACAAAACACCAGCTCCAGTTGGTCCATACATTTTGTGGCTCGAAAACGCTACAAAATCAACATCCAAGGCCTGCACATCAATTGGTAAATGCGCAGCCATTTGCGCCGCATCCAAAACCACAATCGCTCCCACACGCCGCGCCTCAGACACGACACGCGCCAAATCCACACGCTTACCCAGCGCATTTGAAAGACCAGTTATGGCCACAACTTTTGTTTTATCACTACACTTAAACTCTTCATCTAAATCAATAAACCTCAATTTCGCTCCAGTCATTTGCCACGGAACAAGATTTGAATGATGCTCCATAATTGTGAGCACCACCTCATCATCTTTCTGCAAATTCAAACCTTGCGCCACCAAATTAATTGATTCGGTTGTGCCACGTGTAAATACCACCTCGTCGGGGACTCCATTTAAAAACCGCGCCACAATCTCGCGCACGGCCTCATATTTTGTTGTTGCCTCTTCGGCCATGGGGTAGAGGCCGCGGTGCACATTAGCATTCATTTTTAGATAAAAGTCCATTTCCGCGGCAATGGCA
>CAYWKJ010000007.1:0-41715 GCA_964459205.1 uncultured Candidatus Peribacteria bacterium
CGCTAGCTTGAGGGGCTAGTGAGAACTATTTTCTCGTGGAGGTTCAAATCCTCTCCTGGGCACCATTTTCTCGCATGGGAAATGTTGTAGCTCGACAAGTCTCGCTACATTCGGTAGAATCCTTGCGAATTGATTGAGGCGATTAGCCTGTCCGTGCGGACACTAGTACGTCCTCGCTTCAAATGTTCATTGAAAGAAATATCAAACAGCTACGCTGTTGTTAGCCCCTCACTAAAAGACCCTTTGAAAAGCAAGCTTTTCTCGGGCCTTTAGTTCGGAGCTAAACACTACGTGTCTGATATTTCTTCCCCACGTTCTCACTGTGGGCGATTAGCTCAGTTGGCTAGAGCGTCTGGTTTACACCCAGAAGGTCACTGGTTCGAGTCCAGTATCGCCCACCAGAGTTATATTTGGTGATTAAAAAGTTTTGGGGAATTCAGCGTAAAATAATTGACTAGGTTCAGAATCGAACTCTGTTTCCCAGATTTCAAGAACTTCAGTTAAGCTAACCCATTCGATGATGCCTTGTTCGGTATAGCTTTTGTAAACTTCAAGCTCTTCTTTAAAATTTTCAATATAGTCGTCTTCTTCGGAGAATAATTTTTGATCATTCATGATAGTAATGGTGTAGATTTGATCTTCTTCCAATTCACCTTGTTCCCATTTGTTTAATAGGTCATCTAAACCATCAAAATCACTACGATATCGCCCAATAACAGGGACGGCTGTGGGGTCATCTTTATAAAAATTTCCATTATTTTTTGGGCGCCAAATTCCTGAAATCCATAAGTTTTCTTCGTTAACATGATTTAAAGTTCCACCGCCCCACATAGCCTCGGCCTGCCAGGTATAATCATAAACCCAGCCTTCAATTGGATTTTGTAGATAATTAACTTTCGATGATGAAGCTGGAGAAGCTACAAATCCTCCTGTTATTCCAGAAGGGGGGACTCCTAATTGTTCGATCAAGTAGGCCACATCTGCGTAATTATATTTAGTCTCATGAGCATGGGGGTCTACGGCAAATTCTAAGTTTTCATATAGCCAGAGGACAACATTTTTGCCACTGGTGGAAGGTGTGCCATTGTCATAAGCGGCCACTGCTTGCAAGAAATTCCAGTCGGATTGAAAGTCATACATTACGTCTTCTTCATAAAGCATTTTGGCCATATCAACTAAACCTTCTCGGTAATACCAAAAAAGATCTTCATCTAAATAATCAGGTTGTTTTAGGCTGGGTTCTTCATTGTGACTTGCAATAGAAACATAAATTACTGGGCCAGTAGACTCATCTGAAGTAATGGGGCTCTCAGGAGTTGAGTTATCTAAATTCTCTTCTACTGTTTGTGGTGCTCCCCAAAACGATAATCCAATGAAAAGGATGATCAAAAGTATTGACCATAAAATTAAGTTTCTTGTTGTGGAATTTTTGGAGGATTTCATGTGAATCTGGGTTAAAAATTTTCAAGCATGATTTCCAAATCAAAAGCATTGATTGGATAGTATATTTCTCTGTTTTCAGAAATATATTTTACAGTGGATTCGTATAATTGCCAGTGCTGGGCTTGTTCTTCCTCGGATAGAGGTGTTATGTCGGGTTCTAAGCTAAAAGGTGGTTGATTGGCGGTTTTTTTGGGGCCGTGTCCGTCCCACATAAAAGTCCATAGGGCACCATCAAGGTAAAAATCATTTTCGTGGTATTTGATGCCAATAAATCGGCGCCCTGATGATGGTAAATCTTTAACCACTTCTTCGATTACTTTTGCCCCATCTTGGGTGTCTTCTGCGTAACCACTGAGTCTCAAATCATGGGTTTCTGGGCGCAGATAAAGGGTTTCATATAGCATTTCGCCAAGTATAATTTCGGATTTATGCTTCACCGCAAATATCGCTCCTTTTTCTTGGTAAATTCTGGTGGCGGTTTTCCCAATATCTCCGATTTCTTGCATGCCTACTATTTTTGGAGCATAGCCAATAAGCTCCTTTAGATATTCATATCCTCCTGGCTCATCGGTGGGCAGCCCAGTTGTAAAGTCCAAGGCATGTTCTTCGTATTCTAAAATAGTTGTATATAACTCTTCTTGATCCATAGATTTGATTCCTAGCCAATCAAATGATGGGTAATAGGGGGCCGGAGGGCGTACATGATAAGAAACTGCTACTACGGGAGATGTTATAAGGCGCTCCAAAAGTATTGGATCATTTTTTATTATGTTTTGAGCAACTGGATCTGTTAAAAAAATATCTATTCCTACATCATAGGTTTCATGAATATCTAAAACGCGATTGATCGTTTCTAAGCTTTGCGTTGGAGAGGTTAACTCTTGAACATTAAGAGCAAATTCAACAAATATTTGGTTATCAGATGTATTAAGCACAGTTGTTTCTGGCTCCTCAAAAGGTTTTGCCCAGAAGGCAAATGCTAAAAAACCTAGTACTAATGGGATGGAAAAGTACTTTAGTCGAGTCATATCCCCATTAAAGCATGTTCTAATTTAAAATCTATATGATTTTAAGGATAATCATTAATGGGTGTTTATAAAAAAGGCGCCTAATTTAGACGCCTTTTTAAATTTACGTGAGTTTTACCTAGGCCAACGCATATCGATCACCTTCTAAACTCTTGATGCGAGCATCGTTTTTGAGGTTTAGGTAGATAGTAATTTTTTTAACTTGGCGTTGCTTGAGTACTTCTTTCATGATTTCTTCGCGAGTGCGTGGTTTGCCGTCTTTTAGAATCGCGGCAATAACATCACTCACTGTGCCTGGCTCATAACCCCATTTGTCGAGGGCGTAAATACCACGGCCAATCAAAACAAAGTGTTCGTTGCGAATAAGTTCGTTGTGCACAGCTTGAACATTGATTGTTTTATGATCGAATTTGGATTCACGGATTTTATTGGCAATATCTACAAAATGAAGTGGCTTGTGTTCGCGTTCTAAGATGAAATTAATCTTATCACGGAGCGTGCGTGGGTTAATGTGACGCCATTCTTTGAGTCCAATACCTTCTTTAACAAATTTAGTGCGCTTTCCAATTTCTAATACAGAAATTACTAAGCTTTCAGGGATGTCTTCTCCGAGATCTTTAAGGACCATTTTGGTGATAGTCTCAACTGGAATAACATTGGTCTTTTTTTCGAGAACGCTGTATCCAAGAGCACTAACTTTGCGAACCATTGGTAGGCTTACAGTGTTAAAGCGCCAGTGTGGTTCAAAATCTAGAGTGTTGCTGGCCTTAATAAGGTCTGGATCGAGTGCTAATGAAAGCTTAATTTCGTTAGCTTCGGTTGGGGAGACATTTTTTAAGGTGCTCAGGATAATACTAACGAGCTTTTTCTCGATAAGTAGGCCTCCATGCTTTTTGATAATGCTTTTGCCAAGCTCATTAACGATTTTAAGATTGGTATTAAAAGCGTTTCTCTTAAGTTTTTTGAGCGCGTTTTTTTCGATTTGGCGAATACGTTCACGAGTTACGCCATAGTGCTTTCCAATAGCCTCGAGAGTTCTTTTTGAATCAGTGCTAATGGAGAAGCGATGTTTTATAATGAATTTTTCTTTTTCAGAAAGAACAAGAAGTAGTTTCTCGACGATCTCTTTCAGATTAAGATTAGTGGTAGCAGCTCCACTAGTAGCGAATGTAATGGGAGGTTCGCTGGACATGTTTGGGAGGTGTTATATGCTAAAAGTATTGCTAAACTAGCACATAAATTATATTGAGTAAAGATTTTCGAATGGAGAAATTATTTTATGGCTTGGGCTTGCCCATCCTTAGATATTAGCTTGTAGCCGACCATTGGCACGGTTTTGATCATTTTTTGTTTTTGGTGATGGTCGATTTTTTTACGCAACCGATTGATGTGTACGTCTACGGTGTTGCTAAGTATGGTTGTGTTCCGGTCCCAGACCGTATCCAATAAAAAAGTGCGCGTTAAAGGGCGATTCACATTACGCATTAAGCACTCCAATAGAGAAAATTCTTTATTACGGAGATTGTGTTGTTTATTAGCGCGGCAGACTTCTTTGGTTTCTAGATCCATTTTTAGATCACCTACTTTTAGATGAGCGTTGGTAGTTTTTGGGGATTCGTTGGCTTGAATGGTTTTGATTGTTTTGGTGAGTTCTGTAAGGGAATGGCGGTTATTAGTTAGGCGAATTAGAGGATACTTAATAAGTTGAAGGCGGATAGCTGGTGGTGGGGGAGTTTGGTGAGCAATAATAATGGGGACTTGCCCAAGAGGATGTAAGATTTCGAGCAATTTGGGAAAAGGGGGGAAAGACCAAGTTTTTATGGGAATAACTAGAGAGTCGTATTGGTTGTACCAAATTTTAGTGAGATTTTCGGGTTGGCAAGTGTCAGCGGAAATGTTTTCGTAGCGAAGATTTCGTTGAATAAATCGAGCTTGAAGTGTATGGAAATTAACAATTAACACATGCATGGGATGGAGGGTTAAAGTGGGCTTTTGAGTATGAGAGTCAAAGTATGTGGCTGTCAAAAAATCTTGCGAGTTTGGGTGCTTTCGAATTTGGAGATGGTTATTTTTCAGGAGAGGATGTGAGTTTTCTTCTGTTGATGTGAATTCGACGTCAAACCATTTCAAATCCTTAAGCTGCCCAAAAGACTTGACTTTTTTTAAAAAGTTACTATACTTAGAACCTTTATCCTCTCAACCTCCCCTCATGCTAGAAGCAGAGTTAATTGCTTTCGGCTTGAGCCCCAAGGAAGCGAAAGTTTATATTTCAGCCCTGGAGCTCGGAGAAGCGTCGGCCAGTCAAATAGCCACACATAGTGGTGAGCCACGCCTTTCGACTTATTCAGTATTAAATCGTTTGCAAAAGAGGCGGTTTGTAACCTGTTATCAAAAGAAAAGAGTGCGTATTTATCGGGTAGCATCACCGGATTCATTCTTAAAGCACTGTGATGAACAAATTTTGACAATTAAAGCCAAAAGAGACCGATTGGAGAATTTTTTACCAGAACTTAAGACTTATTTATCAAAGAATGGAGACTTGGCCGGGGGTGGTCATATTCGTTTTATTAAAGATCATCATTTGTTTGAGCGTCGCTGCGCTGAGTCTTTAAAAAAATCAAATGATTGGTTGGTGATACAAGATGCCAAGCATTTTCATATTTTTAGGGGGCTTTTTAAGCAGGCACAGGTGACGCCACGTGTGATTTTGCCACTTTCCGAACAGCGACATTTGGCCCGACAGACAGCGGGGATGAAGGTTAGATATGTTCCAGACAGTCGTCTTTCTGGTGATGTTCATGTCATGATTATTGGAAAAAGAGTTATGTTTGTTTTGGAGGATGAGCCGCAGTTTTCAGCGGTAGAGATTGAGTATGCACCGATTTCAGAAATGCTGCGGGTAATGTTTTTGTTACTTTTCAAGATGGACTTCTTCCCAGAGGAGAAGGTATAATGCGCCTGAAATTATTCTTAATATATTTTATTATGGCAGATCAGAAAGGTGACGATGCGGCTAAGGCCAAAAATCCACAGGTCCAATTAAAAGTTCCTGAAGATCAACAACAGGGCGTTTATGCAAATGCGGTTTCTGTAAATTTAAATCAGAATGAGGTTATTGTGGACTTTGGTTACATTATGCCTAATGTTAAACCAACTTCGATTAAGGTTGTAAGTCGTGTAAATATGACTCACCGGACTGCTGAATCGTTTTTGAAGGTTCTTCAAAACGCGGTTTTGGACTGGCGCAACAAGCAAAAGGAGATTGAAGATGCCGAAGCTTAAAAACTTGATTTATGCGAGTCCTCCTTCAGCGCGTTGAATCAGCCAGTGTTTCGGTTGATGATAAGGTTGTGGGCCAAGTGGGCCCAGGACTTTTGCTGTTAGTTGGGGTGACGCATGAGGATACCGAGAAGCAAGCCATTGCTTTGGCGGAAAAAGCAGCTAATTTGCGGATTTTTTCCGATGATGAAGAAAAAATGAACCTTTCTTTATTAGATGTTGAGGGTGAGGCTTTAGTGGTCTCGCAGTTCACACTTTATGGTGACTGTCGAAAAGGTCGGCGGCCAGCTTTTACAGAAGCTGCTCCTCCTGATAGAGCTAATGAGTTGTATTTAAAATTTGTTGATCATTTAAAATCTCTTGGCGTTAAGGTCGAGACCGGCCAATTCCAGGCCATGATGAAAATTTCCTTGATTAATGATGGCCCAGTCACTTTAATGTTAGAGAATTAACCAAATATTATGTCTGATGATTTAATGCAAAAAATTGTTTCTCTATGTAAGCGCCGTGGATTTGTTTTCCCCGGGTCTGATATTTATGGGGGATTGGCCAATACTTGGGATTATGCGCCGCTTGGCACAGAACTCAAAAAAAATATTGCTGATGCTTGGTGGAAGTTTTTTGTAAGTGATCGATTGGATATGGTGGGATTAGATGCGGCGATTTTGATGAATCCTAAAGTTTGGCAGGCGAGTGGACACGTGGAGAATTTTAATGATGCGCAGGTTGATTGTAAGGAGTGTAAGGCTCGTCACCGCGCGGATCATTTGATTGAAGATGCTATGCCCGACACAAAAGTTGAGGGCTTGACTACAAAAGAGCTTACAAAAATTATCAAAGACAATGGCATCAAATGTCCTAAATGCGGGAATAAAAAATTCACTGACGCCCGAGTTTTTAACCTGTTATTTGAGACTTCGATTGGTTCGGTGCAGGATGAAAGTAGTACGGTTTATTTGCGTGGCGAGCTTGCCCAAGGAATGTTTGTTAATTTTAAGACAATTCAAGAATCAATGCGCAAAAAAATACCTTTTGGGATTGCGCAAACTGGTCGTTGTTTCCGTAACGAAATTACGCCCGGGAATTTTATTTTTCGGACATTAGAGTTTGATTTGATGGAATTTGAATACTTTATTCATGAAAGTGAATGGAAAAAGCAGTTTGAATATTGGCTTGATGAAATGCATCGCTGGGTTGAGTTTATTGGTTTAGACAAGGAGAAAACTCGGGTGCGCGAACATACCGCAGATGAACTCTCACACTATTCTAAGCGAACTGTAGATATTGAATACGAAACGCCGTTTGGCTGGAAAGAGATGTATGGATTGGCTTACCGCACTGATTTTGATCTTAAAAACCACATGGAGAAGAGTGGTCAAAGCATGGAGTATTTGGATCCATATACCAATGAAAAGTATATCCCACATGTGGTTGAACCAACCTTTGGTTTGAGTCGAACCGTTTTAATGACCCTGCTTAGTGCTTACGATGAGGAAGAAGTTGAGGGTGAAACTCGTGTTGTAATGCGATTTGCCAAGCATTTGGCGCCATACAAGGTTGCTGTTTTGCCGCTTTCCAATAAGTTAATTGATGATGCCAAGAAAGTTTGGGAGCTATTATCTCCACATATGGCCGTTGATTTTGATACTACTGGCTCAATTGGTAAACGTTATCGACGTCAGGACGAAATTGGGACGCCTTATTGCGTGACTTTTGACTTTGATTCCTTGGAAGATGCGAGTGTAACAATCCGTGATCGTGATTCTATGGAGCAGGAAAGAGTTAAAATAAGCGAACTTTTGGCTATAGTAAGCGAAAAACTAGCAATTTAGGCAAAAAACAACTTTTTTTTGCGGCAAGGGCTCTTTTGCTGCAGCTATTCCTAACAGGTTGTCCAATCTGTTATTTTATGCTAAAATATATAGAATTTTAAAACGTTTTAAATGTTTGAGTGGATGCTAAATAACTGGTGGCAGACAATCCTGATCTTTATCGGCCTATATATAGGCTGGAAAGTGTTCTGGCTTGTTTTGCGTTACTTGTATCGTTGGCGTCACAAAAAGGATTTGGTCTATATGAAGATCACGATGCCGCGTGAGGAATCTCAGAAAGATAAGGAAAAAGCCACGGAAAAAGATTTCCGGGAAAAGATTGGAATTATGGAACAGCTTTATCGGGCGCTTTCAGAAATGAAAGAGCTTGGAGTAATGAATCGGATTAAGGTACTCCTATTCCAACACGATATTGTTTCTTTTGAGTTGGCAGCAGGATTTAAAAAGATTGATTTTTGGGTAGTGACTTATGAGTACTATATCGGAATGGTAGAAAAACAAATCACTTCTTTTTACCCGGATGCTGATATCCAACTTTCAAAGGAACCACCAGAGTGTCACATTCCTGGTAACAAGATGAGGCTCTACTATATGTACGAGCAGATGACTAAGTGGTTTCCGATTAGATCTTATAAAATTATAGAAAATGATCCTCTTAATGATTTAACTAATGTTTTTTCTAAATTAGCAGAGGGAGAGCACTCTACAATTCAAATAATTATACGTCCGATTGCGGATAAATGGCAAAAGAAAGCCGAGGCTTTTGGTGAGTCTATGTTTAAAGGGGAGAAAAAAGGTGGATTTTTGTCTAAGATTCCGATTATTGGGCAGCTGAACACAGTTTTTGTGTCTTTGATATTTGGCTATGATAAGGCTGTGAAGAGTGATGCCCCTGGAGCTTCGAGTGGAGATTCTTATGTGCGTATGCTCCAGACTAAAGAAGAAACAGCTAAGCATATTGGTGAAAAAGCGATTCAGGATGGATTTAATACTGTTATTAGAGTGATGGCTTCGGCTAAAACCAATAAACGGTTAGATGAAATTTTGAATAATGTTCTTTTAGGATTTACCGTTTTTAAGGATCCGGCCATGAATTATTTTCAGAGCCGACGAGTTATTCCTTTTGTTGATGCCTTAAATACGCCAATAATGTGGCATAACTTTAGAAATCGTTATCCTGCTTATGGAGAAAAGAAGTCTTTAATGGTATCTGAGGAATTAGCTTCAGTTTATCACTTTCCAAATAGTCGTTATAACTACACTCCGGTTATTTCGTGGCTTTCCTACAAAGTTTTGCCAGCGCCTCAAGTTCTTTCGGAAGAGGGGATTTTGCTTGGGAATAATCTTTATCGTGGCGAAAAACGAGAAATTCGGTTTGCGCGGAAGGATCGGCGACGTCATCACTACTGTATTGGACAAACTGGTACTGGTAAATCTGTGTATTTAGGAGCACTAGTACGGCAAGATATTTTGAATGGCGATGGTGTTTGTGTGATTGATCCACATGGGGATTTGATTGAAGATATTATGCAATATGTTCCCAAAGAACGGGTGAAAGACGTGATTGTTTTTAATCCCTCTGATGCTGAACGCCCACTAGGTCTTAATATTTTAGAAGCTGAGACCCCAGAGCAACAGGATATGGCTTCTAGTCAGGCGACGGAGATTTTTATTAAGATTTTTGGTGATGAGATTTTTGGTCCTCGTATTCAGCATTATTTCCGTAATGCTTGTTTGACTTTGATGGCGGATAAGGAAGAGGGAGCCACTTTGATCGATGTGCCGCGAATGTTTACGGATGATGAGTTTATGAAATATAAAGTTACAAAAGTAGAGAATCCGGTGGTGCGATCGTTTTGGGAGCATGAGTATGCCAATACTGGTGATCGTGAACGGCAAGAGATGATCCCGTATTTTAGTTCGAAATTTGGCCCGTTTATTACCAATACAATTATTCGTAATACCATTGGTCAATCTAAGTCAGCGTTTAATTTTAGAAAGTGTATGGATGAGCAAAAAATTCTGCTCATGAACTTGTCGAAAGGTAAAATTGGTGAATTGAATACACAGCTGCTTGGTTTGGTGATGGTGGCGCAAATTCAGATGGCGGCAATGAGTCGTGTTGATACGCCGGAAGATGAACGTAAAGATTTTTACTTGTATGTGGATGAGTTCCAGAACTTTGCCACGGACACATTTTGTTCGATTTTGTCTGAGGCTCGTAAATACCGTTTGGCCTTAGTTATGGCTCACCAGTATATTAATCAGTTAGTAGTGTCTAAATCTGGTTCAACAAGCACGCAGATTAGAGATGCTGTATTTGGTAACGTTGGTACTTTGCAGTCATTTAAGGTTGGTGCGGAAGATGGTGAGTATTTAGCTAAGGAATATGCTCCAGTTTTGTCTGAACAAGATATTATTGGGATTTCTAATTATAAGGCTTACATTAAATTGAATATTAAAAACTCTACTTCCCGGCCGTTTTCATTAGAAACAATTTTTAGTGAGGAGGGTAAGAGTGAGAAGATTCGTGAAATTGTGCGTCAGTATTCCAGGATGAAATATGGTCGTAAGAAGATTTTTGTGGATCAAGAAATTACCGCACGTATTGGTATTGATTTGGATGCACCTAAAAAGAAACTTAATTTAGGTGGGAAGAAAGGGGCTGGTGCTAAAAAAGGTTTGCCTCCGGGCATGATACCTCCGGGTGCTAAACCTCCAGCTGCGGCAGCTAAGCCGGCTGGGTTTAAGGCTAAAGGTGCTAAAATTCCGCCACCTCCACCAATGGGGACGGCTGATAAGGCTGCTCCGGCAGAAAAGTCCCCAAAAGCAAAGGGGCCGATCCCAAAGGAGGAGATAGCTAAGGTTGCTAAGCCTGAATAAAAATTTAAACTTAAAGTAAAACAAAAACAAAAATGCAGTGGACTGCACTACCAGGAACAGAAAATTGGGACACCCTTACTACCGAGGGGCGTCTCCAGATATTGCATGATCTTTATGAGCATCATGATTATTCTGGTGTGGTTCGTGGATGTAAGGATATCCTAGAGAGAAATCCAGAAAATAGATCTGCCAAGAAGCTTAAAAAAATGGCCCGAATGAAAATTTTGAATACAGATATGAGAGTCGCCATGACTACTCTTACCTTGGCCTTGTTTGTAATGACTGGGGCTTTAACTTTTATGAGTAAAAAAATGATTAACGAGATGAAAACAAAGGATTTTCAGGTTAATTCATTGATTGAAGAAGTAGGGGAGTTGCGATCTGAAAATTTGCTGCTTTATCAGAAATTTACTGGAGGAGAAGAGGCTTTGGATGTGGTTGCAGAAAGTGTTTTGGAGTTGGAAGAACGTGTTCGCGAAGTTGATCAAGGAGATGGGGTTTTTGCTTTGCAGGCACAGCTAAATGAAGCGCAGGATAAGATTTTATTGCAGAGTGAAGCTATGGATAGTTTAGTGGATGCGGGGGCTTCACATACGGGAGTTATAGCTGAGGATGAAACCTTAGATATTTTGATTTTAGGTACGCACGGACGGCTGACTGATACGATTATGCTGGCGTCGGTGAATCCGGAGTTAGAGACGGTTAGTTTGCTGAGTATTCCACGAGATTTGGCAGTGAATGGTCGTCGTATTAATGAATTTTATTATCGCTATGGTGTGGAGGCTTTGCGGGATCAAATTTACGATATAACCGGTTTATATCCAGAGCAATATGCAGTTATTGATCTAGAGGCATTTGAGCAAATTGTAGATGTTTTAGGAGGGATAGATGTGTATGTGGAAGAAGATTTGTATGACACTATGTATCCAGGGCCGAATTTTGGATATGAAACTTTTTATGTTGAGGCTGGGCATCATCATTTTGATGGCCGTACAGCTCTTAAGTACGCCCGCAGCCGTAAGTCTACTAATGATTTTGATCGGGCCGCGCGTCAACAACAGATTATTGAGGCTGTTCGTACTCGTATAGAGGAGCTTAATTTACTTGAGAATTCGGATGAATTAATTGGTATTTTTAATACTGTGAATTCTTCGGTAGATACAGATATTGATTTACTCTCTTTCTTGTCTTATTTAAGCCAATATCGTGAGTTTGAAATTGAGCAGGGGCATGTCTTGAGTACGTCTAATTATTTGTATTCGACGTATAATGTGTCTGGTGCCTATATTTTGCTGCCAAACGCTGGTGATTATTCCGAGATTTGGGAATATGTGGGCGGGGTGGTTAAGAATTAGAACCTTAGGTCTGGTTTGCAGGTGTTGGCCCCTTTTTGGACCTGATGGGCTGTTTTAGTAGCCAAACAATAATGCTCAATAAATCCGGCTGAGGCGTTTTGATTAAGGGCGTCGTTTTTCATAAATGTAGCTAGATTTTCGTCTACCAAGGAATTGGGTGATTTGAGAGCTGTAGTTGAGGCTACTCCCTTGTATAAGTGAACCGTAACTTCGCCAGTGATTTTGTCGTTAACTTGGTCTATATAGGCGTTTAAATTGTCCATTAAAGGGTCAAACCATTTGGCACTAAAACAAAGATCAGCCCATTTGGCATCAATAGGGGATTTGAAGGCGTTTTCCTCTTTGCTACATACAAGTTGTTCGAGGGATTGATGGGCTTTTATTAAAATATGTGCCCCTGGTTCTTCAAAAACGTTTCTGGCCTTAATCCCAATAATTCTGTCCTCAATGACATAACTAATACCAATGGCATGCTTGGCCCCAATTTGATTAAGCGTTGTAAGGAGTTGAGTGAGGGGGAGCGCTTTATCATTTAGTTTGACGGGCACACCTTTTTCGAACGTTACGGTAACAGCTTCGGGTGAGTCGGGTGCGTTTTCCGGGGTATTACATAGTTGGAGGAATTTTTCGAGAGGCGGGGAGACATCAATTTCCTCAATTTCTGCACATTCCGAGGAGCAACCAAATAGATTGTCATCATGGGCATAGGGTTTCTCAATGGTTCTAGGAATCTCGATGTTGTGCTTTTTGGCGTAAGCAATTTCTTCGTCCCTGCCAAGCGCCCATTCTCTAACTGGAGCCAAGATTTTAAGGCTTGGATCTAGAGTATGGATGTATCCGTCGAATCTAACCTGATCATTGCCTTTTCCAGTGCAGCCATGCGCGATAATTTGGACTCCTTTTTGTTGCGCTATTTGGACGGCGACCTCACTAATTGTAACCCTGCCTAGCGGACAAAAAAGGTGATATCCACCGAGATGAGTTGCGTTAGCTTTGATGGCTTTGGCTAACACTTCCTTGGCGTATTTTTCCTTAGCATCAATGATGATGGCTTCTTTGGCCCCAAGTTTTAAGGCTTTTTCCTTAATTTTGCTGAAGTTGGCTTTTTGGCCGATATCGATGGTAAGAGTGCTAACTTCAACTTGATAGTGGTCTTGAATCCATTTGAGCATGACCGAGGTATCTAATCCTCCAGAATAAAGAAGTAAAACGTGGTCGCCTTTTTTGGGATGGGCCTCAAATGAGGCAATTTTTTGATAGTTTTTCATGGTAGTTAAGTAAAGATTTAAAAAAACTCCTGGCCGGTGAGCCAGAAGTTGCATAAGAGTAGGAATCCGTTTTAGCGACGGAGCTTCTGGCGTTTAAGTATGCGGCGGCGACGAGAGTGTGAGATGAACATTTTTAAGGTTTAGATATTAAAAAACTCCACTTTTCTTTTAGTGGAGTTCTGAGAATTTGTTTCATAGCCGGAGGCCTCCACTAGATAAGTAGACTGCGGCGGCGAACTAAATTGGAAACAATTGAAATTTTCATAATAATTTGATGGAATCTGGTAGCAGGGGTGGGACTCGAACCCACGACCTCAGGCTTATGAGTCCTGCGCTCTAACCAGCTGAGCTACCCTGCCGAAGTATCGTCTAATTTTTAACAGGGAAAGTAATCGTTTGCAACCGTTTCTTCGTAATCAAAGGGGCTAATTTCAGCGGGAAAGTATTCGCCGTATTCACCGCGTTCCGTCATTTTGGCTTTTAGCTGGGACATAAGGGATCCGTATTCTTTTGGTGAATATTGTTTATTTAAGATGCAGTGGTGGGCTTTTTTCATGGAAATGCAGCCAAATAGGTTATCGCTATTCATGCAAAAGTCTGTGTACTGGCAGTGTTTGGAGTTGCCGCTAATTAAAGAAAATTTAACCTCATAATTGTTATCAAAACCAATGTGTTCGTAGCAAAGCTCAAAATATTCACAATAATTCACGTCATAAGAGTCTTTTCCATCGATTACTTGGGCGCAATAGCTACAATCCCAACATTTTTTAACGTCAAAGCAGTGATGAGAGTTATTGCTATTCACAATAAAGTTGCCGGTACAGTTTTCAGAATTCAGGATTCGGGCAGAGCGGTGGGGGAATTTGAGTTTTTCATTAGCAAGGTAGGTGGCTGCTTTTTGAAGTCCTTTTTTAGTATTTAATTTTAGGGATTTTTTTACTTTTTTGTATTCCTCGCGCGAGTAAGGCTTATTGGCAATGTAATACTGCTTACGAGTCAATCCTGTACAGCCAAGACAGTCTGAGCAACCTGTGCACTCATAGCAAAACCAACAATCACTACAGCCGGCACAGGATTGGCAAAAGTTAGAGTTATACATTTTTTCAGAGTCAATGCATTCGTAGCAAAGTTCACTTTCGCGGATCAAAAAAGAATCAACACAATCGCGGGATTCATAGGGATTTCCATAAAGACAGTCTTCAACTTGGACACTGCCAGCACATAAGTAACAGTTTTTGGCGTAATCTACATAATTGCAAAAGTCGCAATTTTGAGTTCGGGAAGCCACGACGGCTAGGCTAAGGCGTGGCACGATTTTTAGTAGTTCATGAAATTGAGGGAAAAATGGTTGATTTAAATCTAAATCGCGTCCAAATGAAGTAGCGTCCCATTTATCACTCCACCAGCATTCAGGGCAGTAAACAGGATGAGTTGCATCTGGTTTGTAGGCCGCGATGATGTCTGTTTGGCAGAGGTCGCATTGGCGTTGGTACATGCTTCGTTCATTGCGAAAGCTCATGCGACGTTGCATGCGGCACCCAGGACAAAAAGTGGGGCGAGGAACATCTATTTTTGCATAAAAAGCTTGGTCTTTTTTAGTGATGTCAAAACCGTTGCTACATTTTGCGCAAGTAATGTCCATTTTTGTGAAAAGAAAATCTGGTTGCGGAGGGCGGATTCGAACCGCCGACCTCCAGGTTATGAGCCTGGCGAGCTGCCTCTGCTCCACTCCGCGTTAATATTTTCAAAGCGCAGTTACTCTAATATTTAAATGGGTTTTCGTCAAATATAAAATACCACCATTTTTTGCCATTGCTCCAGTTAGCCATAGACCTTTCGCGGACCAGCTCGTTTTCTTCGGTTTCTAAGAAGGCGAGGGTATCTCCTTCGGTTAAAATAATTACTTCTTCACCAGGGTTCACTAGTCCTAAATTTTGTTTGGCGATTTTATCGATGTAGGCCTCGGATGTGTAGTATTTGTAATCTTCTAGTTTTTGAAGATTTTCATTAAGGAGTTCTTCATTTTTTTCTTCGAAGTTAGCGACGTGAACATCGATTTGGTGGTTTTCGTAAACAGTTACTGTCAGGTTGTAAAGCATGTAAGCCACTAAGACTAGCCCCACGATAATTATTAGTCGGGAAACATTGAACTCAGAATGTGAATAAGGTCTGTAGGCCATAGCAGGGACAGTTTATCATCGGGCTTTAGCTTTTACAACGGACTAGTTTGGGCTACAGTAATGCACGATGAATATTCATTTTATTGGTATTGGCGGAATTGGAATGAGCGCTTTGGCACGTTTTTACTTAGAGCGTGGCCATAACGTGAGTGGTTCGGATGCCGAAGATTCAACTATTTTGGAGGCTCTTCGAGCTGAGGGAATGAATGTTTTTGTGGGGCATTCAAGTGCTTATGTTGGTGATGCCGAAATGGTTGTTTATACAGAGGCAATCCCAGTTGATAACTTGGAATTGCAGGCGGCACGGGAGCAAAAAATCCCAATACACACTTATTTTGAGGCGCTTGGTGAGATTTCTAAGGATTTTAAAACAATTGCCGTGGCGGGGACACATGGTAAAACCACGACTACGGCGATTTTAGCGCGGATTTTATTAGAATCTGATCAAGACCCCACAATAGTAATTGGGACGAATATGAAGGAGTTAGAAGGACGAAATTTTAGGTTAGGAAAAGGGGGATGGATGGCAGTAGAGGCCTGTGAATATCGACGCTCTTTTTTGCATTTGCAGCCCCAAATTGTAGTTTTGACTAATTTGGAGTTGGATCACCCGGATTATTACCGTGATTTGGATGATTATTTGGATGCTTTTAGAGAATTGGTGGCGAAATTGCCGGCGGATGGTGTGCTGGTCGCCAATGGTGATGATGCGAATGTGCGTAATGTAGCAGAGGGTGCAAATTGTGAAGTGATTTATTTTGAGGCTGACCCTGAAAAATTTGAATTGCAGGTGCCTGGACACCATAATTTAATGAATGCTGCGGCCGCTTTTGCAGTGGCTTCTATTGTTGGGGCTCCTGAGGACGAAATGATTAAGGCTGTGAATTCTTTTGAAGGTTCTTGGCGACGGTTTGAGTTTAAAGGAAAACTAAATGGAGCCTTAGTTTATGATGATTATGCGCACCACCCAACAGAGGTTCAGGCCGCAATTGCTGGCACGCGTGAAAAGTACCCTGAGCGGCGAGTAGTGGCGGTTTTTGAGCCGCATCAATACAATCGAACTCGTCATTTTTTAGAGGAGTTTGCCAAGTCATTTAAAGATGCGGATGAGGTAATTATCCCAAGTATTTATCAAGTTCGGGATAGTAAAGAGGATTTGGAAGCAGTTTCTCCAGAGAAGCTAGTGGAGGAACTTTCTAAATATCATCAAAACGTACGATTTGGGGATGGGTTTGAAAAAACAGCGCAGTATTTGCGCGAGTCAGTGGGGGAGAATGATTTAATTTTAGTGATGGGAGCTGGTCCGGTTTGGCAAGTTGCGGAAAAGTGTGTTAGTTTAGGCTCTAGTCTTTAATTTGTACTTATGGAAGCGGTGGATGGTTTAAATCAAACATATGCTCATTTATTACCAGCAGGAGAGACTTTTGAGGGTTTAGCCCTTCGAGGAGTTGATTCGGTCGCAACGGTGTTAGGTGATATGCAAGCTAGCCCAGCCGAGACAGAGGTGATTTTGGGAGAGTTATTCCCGCATGCTCCAAAGCCAGTTTTGGATGGTGCTTATCAAGGAACGGCGCTAAGAGTCACAGGAGCGGCACCTCCTTGTCCTTTAGTGTGGGGTGAGGGTGCTGTACCGCATGAAGTCCCAACTGGATTAGTTCGGACTGCTTTAGGGGCGTTTGTTGATCCTAGTTTTGATTTTAGTGGTTCAGAAGTGCCTCCTGAAGAATATTAAATGTTTTTCCAAACTGTCCCTTGCGGCGTGTCTTCTAATTCGATGCCTTTTTTGAGTAATTCGTCGCGTATTTCGTCGGATTTTCCCCAGTCTTTGTCAGCGCGAGCTTGTTCGCGTTCTTGAATGAGTGATTCAATGTCTGAATCAATAGCTTCTTCTGTTTGCGGGAGGATTCCAAGCACCGAGTCTGCTTTTTCTAGTGTTGCTAATACTTTGGTCGCGTCTGCCTCGGAAATTTTTAGCTTGTTGGTTTCTTTGATGAATGTGAAGAGGCTAGCGAGTGCTTTGACAGTATCAAAGTCGTCGCTAATAGCTGTTTCGAATTCGTCTAGAAATTTTTGTGGGTCAATTGAGTCTGGTCCATTGGTATTTTTAAGGTTTCGAACAAAATCATGTACACGCTTAAGTGAATTTTCGGCTTGAGTTAGCTGATCATCACTAAATTCAATGGGGCTGCGATAGTGGGCGGTTAAAAATAGATAACGAACCGCTTGGGGTTTATATTTTTTAAAGATTTCTTTGAGTGTGAAGAAGTTGCCTAAGGATTTACTCATTTTTTCTTTATTGATGGTGATAAATCCGTTGTGGAGCCAGTAATTACAAAATTGGATGTCGTAAGCAGCCTCGGATTGGGCGATTTCACATTCGTGATGAGGAAAGGTTAAATCCATCCCACCACCGTGAATATCAAAAGGTTGGCCTAAGTTGGCGTGAGACATAGCACTACATTCTAAATGCCAGCCAGGGCGGCCCTTGCCCCAAGGACTATCCCAGGAGGGCTCACCAGGCTTTTCCGCCTTCCATAAGGCAAAATCATGGGGGTGTTTTTTCTTTTCATCCACAGCCACGCGGGTACCTTCTTGTAAATCTTCGCGTTTTTGATTGGAAAGTTTTCCGTACTCAGTGAATTTTTCAATCTCATAATAAACATCACCATCAACCTCATAGGCGAATCCCTTTTTTATTAGTTTTTCCACTAATTCAATCATTTGCGGGATATATTCAGTGGCGCGCGTCAGGATTGTAGGTGCTTTAATTCCCAGGGCAGCATAATCAGCCTCATATTCTGGAATAATGCGTTCCGCCAATTCGGCCACGGTAATTCCTTCTTCGTTAGCGCGGTTAATCATTTTATCGTCCACATCCGTATAATTAGTCACAAATTTTACGTTTTTTTCTCCGTAAAAGTAATCAAAAGTACGTCGAATCACATCAAAAGCAACGGCTGATCTTCCATGTCCTAAATGGCCGTGATCATAAACAGTCGGCCCACATAAATACATGGAAACGTGACCTTTTTTTATTGGAGTAAAAGGTTCTTTTTTGTTGGTAAGGGTATTGTGAAGTTTAATGTCCATTTAAATCTGGAGGAGAAGGCGGATAAGTAGACCTTGAATAATATCGAGTGCTATTAAGGCAACAATAGGTGAAAAATCAAACATCCCAATTCTAGGAGTCACTTTACGTGCGATTCTTAAAACTGGTTCGGTAACATCATAAAGAAACTGACTTAAGCGGCCAGTGCGGCTGGCTCTAAACCAAGACATCAAAATACGCGCAACTATCGCGATGGTTAGGAGGTCAAAAAAAGTCCCGATAAATTGTATTGCAAAATCCATACGGTAATGACTTTAACAGGTTCTTATCGCCTTGTTAAGCTCGAATGTCCTGAATTGGTACGATGATCTTACCTTTGCGCTTTCTGGCGTAACTATAGGCTTGGGTAAATCCAATACTAAATAGTAGGAGCCAGGCAACTTCGGGCCCAGTTTCAGTTGGGATTTCTTCTTCCTCAATAGCAGCTTCAAGAGCAGCGGCTTCGGCAGCAGCAGCAGCTTCTTCTTCTGCCTTGAGCAATGCCGCGGCTGCTAAGGCGGCTTCTTCGTCAGATTCTGGTGTGCCGCTTACAGCATCACTTTTTTGTAAACTCTCAAGGTTTTCCTCATCAACGGCCACTACACTAAAATAGTAGGTTGTGTCATTGTTGAGACTAGGTACATACCAGGTTGTGCTGGCGTCCCAAGTTTCAACATAACTAATCATCATTTGGGGGGTTGGGCCGTAGTAAATTTTGTAGTGATTGATATTAAGTTCTATTTCTTCAGTTTCCTCTTCGGTGGTTTCTTCCTCCTCTTCGGTAGCTTCTTCTTCGTCTTCAGTTGTTTCCTCTTCCTCCTCCTCTTCTTGTTCAGCAAGCCATTCTTCGTATTCTGTTTCTGTAATTAGAGTTTCGGGAGCTTGCCAGCTGAGTGTTACCACTGTGTCACCAGCAACAGCTTCTACGCCAGAAACTTGTCCTGGGTAATAAATGATTTCTTCTTCAGCTTCCTCCTCATCCGCGGCTTCATGTAGTTCTTCGTCTTCGGTTTCTTCATCTGAAGTCTCCTCCTCGGTAGCTTCTTCCTCGTCTTCAGTTTCTGTTTCTTCAGTAGCTTCTATAATAGTTACGAGAATTTCACTATTATAAGAGATTTCATTGCCTACTTCATCTACTAATAGAATATCAATTTCATATTCTCCTAACTCTGATGGAGAACGGAAAGATCCTTCATACATGCCGCTAATGCTTACATCTTCAGTAAGCTCGTAAAGGGCGTTACTAAATATGATTCCTACTTCTGGGAGATCTGGTTCAGTGTAAACAGTAATGGTAAAAGGGCTGCTGGCTGGTATTTCACCTTCGGGGTCAGTTGTGGCTTGGTCTAGTTCTGGAGCGGTTGTGTCGATAGAAATTACTATTTCTTCAGAAGTATCTTGCTGGTTCCCAGAAGAATCAGTGGTGATGAGTCGGAAGCGGTGATTTCCATCTTCTAAGCCGGAAATTTGCTTGGAATATTCTCCGTCCGCTGTTACTGCTGTTTCTCCAAGTAATTCATCATTGTCATAAATTTGAATATTTAATCCATAGTCAGCTTCTCCAGTAAACATTACTGAGCTGCTGCTGTAAGTACCAGCAAGAGGGGTTGATATGCTAAATTCACCACTGCTAGAGCTTGAAGAGCTGTCACTACTTGAGACACTGCTGCCAGACCCTGAAGAGCTGACCGCAACATCCATTTCTCCATACACGCTAGTTTGATCAATATCCGTAACAGTTAAGGTTTGAGTTCCTTCTGTTTTAAAAGATAAACTCAAGCTAAAAGTATGACTTCCTTGGTCTTCGGCTTCAAATGTATAATCATCAGGTAGTGTGGAGTTGTTATCACTAGAAGAAAAGCGAACATCGCCAGTGTAATCAGTGGCAGTATTGCCATCATCATCATAAGCAGTAACAGTAAAATTAAGCGAACTATTTAGGGCTACAGTCTCCTCTAAGCCTTCGATTTTCAGGTAACTAACTGGACCTGGATCATCGGCTGAGGCTAAAAAGATTGATCCTCCAATTTCGTTTAGAGTGGAGCCTGGCTCATAAAAAGCAATTTTAGCGCGATCGTTTAGGGTCATACCCTCAGTTGAATCATGTGCTAAAAAGGTCGAAACGCCGGCTTCCTTGGAGTAAACATTAAACTGAATTGTGCCGAGTTCATTAGTATATGGGCGGCTTGAAACGCGAACAACCTCATCTGTTAAACGACTGGATAAAATATCAACAGTATGTCCTTCAATGGGATTGTTATAGCGATCGTATAAATGTACTTTTAAATTCACATAATCATTTCCATTAGCAGTAGCAGTTTGTTCACTAATTTCCATTAAGGATCTAGAAACAGAAACACTATCAGCGTAAACCTGAAAAGTATCAGTGGAATCTCCTATATAGAGTGCATAATCACCAGCTTTTTTAGTGTAAAAGCCAGCAATATCAATCTTAGAAGTGCCCTGAGAGTTTGTTTTAGTTTCAAAAAGCACTTGGCTGCCATCAGGTTTTTCTAGGAGTAACTCAAGATCAGTGTTGGCTGGCCCATTAGAAGTGCGTACTAGTGTTCCGTATCCGGCTACTGTGTCAGTGGCATCAATTTGAATGTCAGAATTAGCCACTCCTATCCCAGGGATTAGTAGGGCTGAAAGGAAAATTCCTAGTACTGTTGAAATGATTAGTTTTTTCATAGCTTTTGTGTTTGTTTTCAATTCTTCTTATTATACCTTATTTGACCTTCTAAGTAAAGCCTGGTGAATTAGTTACTAAAATGCTAGTATATCGCCTGCAAATCATGACAATATTTTTTATGCGACGTTTTTTAGTTTTTTTGATGTTTTTAGTCCTTATGTGCCCATTTGTGGCACAGGCTCAAGAGGTGTCAGATGATGGTTTTGAGGAGATTATTGTGGAGGAGGAAGAATCTCTAGCCGTGATTACTGTAGATGAGCAGTTAGAGGTCAGTAGAGCGGCGATTTTTGATGCTTCAGAGTCAGTTTTGCCCGAGGATGATACTTATCATAGTGTGGTTTATAATTGGGATTTTGGAGATGGGAATAAGGATCAAGGCGTTGAAGTTGTTCATTCTTACATAGAACCAGGGGAGCATGATATTACTTTGGAGATTTTGATTGATTCAGATGTGTACGCTAGTGAGCAAAAAACTGTATTTGTTTATACTAAGCGGTATTTATTAATTACTGATCAAGCGGACGAACAGGAGGGGATTGAGAGTAAAGTGGCATTTGCGCGTGATTTGGGAGTTTATGTTCAAGTGATTTCTAGCTTTGATTCAGCCTCGGAGTTTATTGTGGAGGAGGATTTGCTTAAAAAATTAAATGAAAGTTCTTCGGATTTGTCCCAAAATGATACGATTTTAATCTGGACGCGGGGGAGTAGTGGTTTGACAGTACTTTCTCGTTTTGCCCAGAGTTCTACTGGAGCTACGATCTTTAATAATAAAGATTTTGTAGTGATTACTGATCAGAATTTAACTACGATTCGAAATATTGCACAGGGTACTTTTAGAGTAATTCATCCAAGTAGTATGGTGCTAACGCGTCCCGAGGCTATGTGGATGTTGTTTGAGGAAGATGAAGTAGTGGACTTTGTAGATGATTTGGAAACACGAGGAGTAGAGTATGTGGAAATTACCGAAGCTCTTACCTTAACTCCGTTTAATTTTCTTTCTTATTTAATCAGTTATATGGTGGAAAAGGGTGTTCCTAGTAATTCGTTACTTCTTATTTTGATGTTGCCCGTGATTGTGACGATTGTGGCGTTTCTTAAGCAGGTGATAGGACTTACTACGATGGGAGTTTATACACCGTCGATTATTGCTTTGTCGTTTATAGCGCTTGATATTCGGTTTGGATTGATGATTTTTGTGATACTGCTGATGTCTGGGACTTTGACTCGGTTGTTTCTGCGGAGATATCGACTGCTTTATATCCCACGTACCGCGATTTTGCTTACGATGGTGAGTTTAACGATCTTAGTACTGATGTTTTTGGGAGCTTATTTTGATATTTCGCAAATTGTTTCGATTTCGATTTTTCCGATGTTAATTATGAGTACCATGGTAGAGAAATTTGTTAGTGTGCAAGGGGATCGTGGCTTTAAGTCTGCTCTGTTTATGATTGGGTCGACTACTTTTGTGTCCGTAATCTGTTATTACGTGGCTGAATGGGCTTTATTAAAGACTCTAATTTTTGGTCATCCGGAAATTATTTTCTTGTTTTTGGTGCTTAATGTGATTTTAGCTCGTTGGAGTGGATTGCGTTTACTTGAGTATGTGCGGTTCCGTGAGATTTTCCGTTATTCAGAGGAGGAATAAACACTTTTTATGGCTCTTTTTAAAAATCATGGGGTACTTGGAATTAATGCGCGTAACTTACTTTATATTGGGCCGTATAATGCTCGTAAAGATGTAAAAATGGCGGATAGTAAGCTTAAGACTAAGAGTTTTTTAAGTGCTCGTGGAATTCCCGTGCCTCGTTTGTATGGAACTATCCGGAATACAGAGGATTTAGATAAGTATGATTTTTCGTCTTTGCCTAGTAATTTTGTAGTAAAACCTAATCGTGGGTTTGGCGGAGAGGGGATTTTGCCGGTTTGGGATCGAAAAGATGGGAGGTACACATTGCCGGGTGGCAATGAGATGAGGCAAGAAGAAATGGAAGAGCATATTGCAGATATTTTGGAGGGTAGATTTTCGATTTCAGGGGTTCAGGATATTGCTTTTTTTGAACAACTTTTGATTTGTGATGAGCGGCTTAGAAAGTTTGCTTATAAAGGATTACCTGATATTAGGGTGGTTCTTTATAAGTTGATTCCGGTAATGGCCATGCTTCGTTTGCCAACTAAAGCTTCTAAGGGGAAGGGAAATCTTCACCAGGGGGCAATTGGGGTGGGTATTGATATTGCAAAGGGTGTGGCGACGCATATTGTGCAGGGTAATCAGATTATTGATGAAGTGCCGGAAGCCGGGGGGATCCGGGGTTTTAAAATTCCATATTGGGAAGATATTTTGCTAATTGCTTCTAAGGCGCAACTGGCGACTAATTTGGGATATATGGCCGCTGATATTTCGATTGATCAGAGCACAGGTCCAGTTTTGTTGGAGGTTAATGCGCGAGCTGGTTTAGGAGTGCAGGTGGCGAATCTTGCTCCACTTCGTCAGCGTCTGGAGCGGGTGGAGGGAATTAAAGTCACAAATACGGAAAAAGCAGTTCGTATTGCTAAGGATATGTTTGGTAATGTTATTGAAAAAGAAATTAAGCATTTAACTGGTATTGAGGTGGTAGGAACGTATGAGCCAGTTAAGATTTTAATGGATACCAAGCCTTATAGAGTAAATGCTCGTATAAATCCTAATATTGAACGTACCCAGATTGATGAGGATTTTGCTCATAAGATTGGGCTTTTGACGAAAAAGGGAAAGAAAATTGAGGATTCTTATAAAATTAAGTTTATTTTGGCTGGAAAAAGAGTTCAGACCGCCGCGAGAATCGTAGATTTGTCTACTAAGGATTATAATATGGTTATTGGGCGACGTGATTTGCAAGGGTTTTTACTTGATCCATCTAAGAAAAAGAATGATGAAGCTGGGGTGCAGGCTTTGGAAAATGTTGAAAAAAGAGGAGGGGAAAAGCGCATTGAGAGACCACCTGTGACTGCAAAAAAGAATTATCGTGTAATGGATGATTTAATTTGTGATGTCGATAAACAGGTTAAGCTGTTACACCATTTGCGTCCAATTAATTTGGCGTCAGAACGTAAAAAGTTTTTGGATGACGAGGTTAAGAATCCGCAGTTTGTTTATCCGGATTTGCGATTTGATCCCTATGCTTTGCGTGAGCGTTTAGAATCTGTGGAATTAGATGAAACTCCACTTGGGCGTTTGTTCGGCCGTAAGCGTGATGAGGTCTTACAAAAAATTGATTTATTGGAACATCGTGGGACAGAGCACTTTATGAATAAATCGGTGATTTTGTTTGGTGAGGCTACGGAGGCTTTGTTGGAGGATGCCCAGGAATATTGGGAAACTAAACCTTCTAAGCTCCCGCGTGAGATAAACACTATTAGTACGGAGAAAGCTGTTAAAAAGTTTGAAAAGTTCTTTAAAAAGAACAACCTTACAGATTGGAAGGTTAAAATTAAGGAGGAAATGGTTTCTGATTGTCTGGCTGGGAAAAAATCAGCCTTTTTTGTGCGAAAGGGGGCAAAGTTTTCTGAAATTCGTTTTAAGATGCTAATTGCTCATGAAATTCAGACTCACATTTATACAGCAGAAAATGGCAAATCACAGCCTTATCAAATATTTCAACGGGGGACTGGCGGTTATTTAACAACTCAAGAAGGATTGGCTATTTATAATCAAGAGCAGGTGATTGACACAGTAACAGATAAGCATTTTTGGAATGCGGCTTTGGTTATTTTGACGGCAGTGGCCCAGAAGAAGAGTTTTAGAGATGTTTATGAAAAAGCCTTGGAAATGGGTTATGACAAAGAGCGCTCTTTCCGTTTTGCTATGAAATTAAAGAGGGGGATTGAGGACACTAAAAATCCAGGAGCTTTTACTAAAGATTTGCTTTATTTTCGAGGCAAGCAAATGGTTGAGCAGTTTGTTCAAAATGGTGGTGATTTACGGCGGCTTTATATTGGGAAAATCGATCTACCATCTTTGGAAGAGATCGAGGAGTTGCCATTTTTACAACAGCCAAAGTTTGTGCCAAATTTTTACTAAAGAATCAACATTGCATCACCAAAGCTAAAAAAGCGGTATTTTTTGGCAATTGCTTCTTGGTAGGCGCGATCGATATGGTTTTTATTGGCGAGTGCGGAGACTAGCATCAAAAGTGTGCTTTTGGGTAGGTGGAAATTAGTGAGAAGGGCATCTACAAATTGAAATTTGTAGCCTGGTGTGATGAAAAGTTCTGTCTCACCTGAATCGGCAATGAGATGGCCATTTTTGGCGCAAGATTCAAGGACACGGTTCGTGGTAGTCCCAACGCTAATGATTCTTTTATTGGCTTTTTTGGCGGCATTAAGGGCCGCGGCGGTTTCGGGAGAAAGCGTAAACCATTCAGCGTGCATTTTGTGATCCGCAATATTATCGGCCTTAACTGGTTCAAAGGTGCCGCGGCCCACATGCAAGGTCACAAAATGTTGCTCGATGCCTTGCTGGCGCAGCTTTTCCAGTAATTCAGCGGTAAAGTGCAATCCAGCGGTTGGGGCGGCCACACTGCCGCGATTTTTAGCATATGTGGTTTGGTATTGAGTGGGGGAAGATTGACTGTGTTTGATGTACGGCGGCAAAGGCGTTTCACCGATTTGATCAATAATGCGGTTTAGTTTGTTGCCAGTATGTTCAAATTTAATCATCCTTGTTCCGTCTTCATTTATTTGCTCGACTGTGGCCTTAAGTTCTCTAAATCGAATTTTTGCCCCTTTTTTAAATCTTTTTCCAGGTTTAACTAAGCATTCCCAAACTCCTTTAGTCGCCTCTTGATGAAGTAAGATTTCAACTGTTTTTCCGTCAATTGTTCCATGTAATCTGGCTGGGAATACTTTTGTTTCATTAAAAACTAATACATCATCTGGACTTAGTATTTTTGGTAAATCATAAATATGGCGATGCTCAATTAAATCATTTTTAAGAACCATTAAGCGCGCCTTGTCTCGATTGGGGAGAGGATCTTGCGCAATTAGTTCTTCCGGAAGATGGTAATCAAAATCTGCGGTTTTCATGCTCCTATTCTATCGGAGCTCTATTCTGTACTCAATCCGGATTCTTTGGCTTCTTCACCTTCATAGTTTACTAGGCTTTCTTGCTCTTCTTCAGCCCACTGAGTTTTCTCGGCTTCAGTGGTTGGTTTTTCACCATGTCGGATTACAATTAAGGTCATATCATCTTGCTGAATTGTGTCGCCGATAAAGTGAGTAACCTCAGTAGAAATGCGTTGAAAGAGCTCAGCCGCTGAGGTTGCATTTGGAGCGTTTTTTTCGATTATTTTTACTAGTTTTTGTTCTTCAAACATTTCTCCTTCAAGATTGCGCGACTCAGTAATCCCATCAGTGTAAAGAACAATAAAGTCACCCTCATTAAAGTTAATATTTTGTTCTTTGAGTAATTTTTCATTATCCGGCACCATTCCGAGGGCTATTCCTCCTGCTTTGCTATTTTCTACGGTTTTATCAAGCGCTTTGTAGTGAATAATTGTTTCATGCCCAGCGCCTGTGAACTTCATTTCTTTAGTTTGATGTATCCAGCGCATCATAATCATGGTCATGAACATGGTGCTTTGAATACGCGGTTTTAGATATTTATTAACTTGAGTTAGTAGTTGATGAGAATTTTCAACCATATCAGCGAAAGTGTGAAGTAGAGTGTCTACAATCATCATAACTAGACCTGATGGGACTCCATGCCCTGTTACGTCCCCAATGTACATAAAAGTTTGCTCACCCTTAGTGATGAAATCAAAACTATCACCTCCAATTTCAGCAGCCGGACGAGTTTTGGCAATAATATCTAGGCCGGGAATGCTAGGAGCTGATTCTGGCAATAGATCTTGTTGAATTTTTTGGGCAATATTAAGTTCTGAGGAAATTCGACGATGGTCTTTGATATCCGTTGAAACTCGTTCAAGGCTACTAGTAATGGCGTTAAATGAATGTGCAATCACCCCAATTTCGTCAACTTTTTTAGTATAAATGCGATTATATTTTTTCCCTGTTAAAAGTGCTTTGAATTCGCGTAGGATTTTATTTAGTGGACGACTAACTAGTAGAAAGAAAATTAGCAAATTTAAAATTCCTACGGTAATTAAAATAGCCCAGCTATAATTTGGCCATAGCAGCACGCTAGTTACCGCGTTTCCTGCTACGAGGATTTCTAATAGGAAGAACTTTATTACTAATTTTTTACGAACAGTTTTCATAAGCGGGTTCTTTATTTGGTTGCCCTTTTTGCTTGGTTTTTATTAGTTGTTCAATTTTGTAGACTTCATGGTGTTCATCCACCATAGAATAAGCTTGTTTAAGTTTTTCTAAGGTTGGAATGTCGAGATCAAATAAGCTTTCGGCTTTTGCTTCTTCTAGGATGTCATTGATGTATTCAGAGATGCGTATATGAGCTAAATGCTCCACGCTTTCTACTAACCCCGAGGAGAGAGTGCGGATGAATTTGCGCGTTCTATGCGCTGATTCATGTTCTTCTTTGATCATGAATTCAACTAAATGTGGAATGGCAGCGGGGTGATTTAGCTGACCAATAGAATAAGCTGCTTTTTTGCGGACTTCTTGGTCGCTAGACGCTAGATGTTTGATTAAATAGGGGAGGTCTTTTTTGATTTTGATTTTTCCAATAGTGTAAATAGCGGCCAGGATGGAGTTTTTTTTCTTACTTGCTTTTATTTGATCTAGATAATGTTTAAGAGTTTTTCGTAGTTTTTTAAATTGCCAGAGTGTCACAATGGCTTCGCCGCGTAGAGTATGATTTTTATGATCAAGATATTCTGTGATGTAGTGAGTGATACTTCGATCTTTGAATGATCCACAAGCTCGGATAGCTGCCCGTTGGACGGTTTCATCGCCTTCTTGTAATACGCTGATTAGAAATGGTATAAGTTCGTGATCATCGAATTTAGCTAAAAGTTGTATGCACCCAGTACGCACACTGGAAGAGGTTTCGTTTAAGAAAAGATTTTTAATAGTTTGCTTAGCGTGATGTTTGGTAAAAGTTTGTTTTCGTAGGGATTGTTTAAGATTCTTAAAATTGTTTAAAGCTTCAATGGCTGCTAGTCGTACAGTTGGGTGTTTATCTTCTAAGACATTTAAAATATCTGGGATGGTTTGTGGTTCTTGGCGAAGGCTAAGAGTTTCTAAAATACGTCGCTTAATTTCGGTTTTTTCTTTAGCGTTATTCAAGAACTTTACCAGGAGAGCGCTTTCAATTTGGTGCCCTTTTTGACCAAGAATTTCAATAGCATTAATGCGGGTATGGATCTCTTGATCGCTGCCAAGATTACGGTAAGAGATTGCTGTGTATTGTTTGTGTAGCCTATAGATACGAAGCGACATCAGGGCTGCAATAAGGATCATGCATAGGTTGATAGCAATGGTTTCAGTGCCTGCTTTATGAAAAGTTTGTAAGACGTATAAAAGGCCAAATGCTAGAATCGCTCCAAAAGGTTTTATAAAGCCTTCCATGAGTTCTTTTATTTGATCGCGCATGGATTCGGCAATAGCGTAATAAGATGAATGATAAGCATTGCGGAATATGCCAGTGGTGATTTCGAATCCACTTCGTCCAATCGAGGCTGACAAGAAGTTGAAATTAACAGTCATTCCGACCAAATTGATTAGGGTTAGGAGAGGATGAAGAAGTAATGTACTGACGATTCCTAAGCTATTTAAAATGCGAGAGGTAACAAAAATTTGGACTAATAAGCTCCCAGCCGAAAAGATTACTTGGAGCATCCCTAATTTTTGAGTTAATTCGTTTTCTAGCGTCATTTCATGGCCTGCTGCTACTGCTGGCACGGCTGCGGCTTCAGTCCCGACCGCTTTTACATCTATGAGGGAAACCTGAAGACTTGTTTCGGGTTGATATCCCGTGACTTCAAAAGCAATTGGATTATGTTGTGACACAACCTCTTCTTGAATTGCTTTTGTGTATTGGTATTCAAACAAGTACATCATCATAAATTGGAGCATTACGATGATTAGTACCCCCTGTAAAAATGGTATTTTGCGTATTTTTTTACAGCCTTTTAGTAGATTAGGGATTGCTAATTGGCGGCGTGTTTTTTTCTTGTTTTCTTGTTTTTGAACTCGAATGCTGGGAACTTTTTTGCTAAAAGAATGAGCCCCCATTAGGGTCGGAACAATCAAGAAGATTGCAATAATCCAGAGGTAAATAAATTTATATGCTGGCAGGAACCCAGATAAAATACCGATTAGTAAACCACCGATAATACCGCCAATAGTTTCTGAAGTTGCCACGAGCGGAAAGGTTCTTTGGCTTTCTAACGGCGAAAATAAATCCTCTGTGAAGAGTGTGATTAAGATATGTAATTGTGAAATTAAGATGGATTGTGCCATTAAAAGTATCCCAAAGAAGGCCAAATCACTGGTATAGGCAAATAAGGTTGATAACAGGAGTAATCCAATGGCCGCCAGGGTCGTGAAAAAGATCAGAACTCCGTGCGAAATCTTGCGCAGGAGGTGGCTGAATATGATTGTGCCCATCATTATCATCAGGGCATTTAATACAAACAAATAAGGCAAATACTCGACTCCAATTCGATTAATAAACATGGCGATCGTTACAGTCCAACCCATTACAAAACCGGCTCGTAAAAACAGGTTTAGACTCCACGCGATAATGATGCGTGGCCATTCGTTTTTACCGACGTTTAGAATGCGATTTAGAAACGATACAGACTTCATTGTTTTTTTATTTTGGTTTTAGATGCACTTATATCAGCCTATTATACCAGATCTAACAGGTTAAGTAAAGGGTTAGGTGATCTTAATATCAACCCATAAGTCGTTTTTTATAAGTTGGGAGGTTTTTTTTATGTAATTTGAGGCTGTTATTGTTGGGAATTTTTGATGATTGGCGAGTTGGGGAGTATAGATAGTAGTTAGTTGGTCGACGAGGTTATTTTTAAGGAAGCTAGCGCTTATTTTTTCGCCGCCTTCCACTAAAATGCTGCCAATATTTTGAGCGAAAAGCTGCTTAAGTAAATCTGATAAATCAATTTGCCCTTTGTTATTTGCTTGGCAAGTGAGTAATTTTACATTTGGCGGGTATTTTTGATTAGATTTTTGTTTGGTGGTGGCTAAGATGGTCTGTCCTGGCTGCGTGAGAAGGGCGGCATTTTGTGGTGTACGTAACTGGCTGTCTAAAACGATTCTTAAAGGATTTTCTCCTGTTGTGTGGCGGACTGTTAAAGATGGATTGTCATTAAGAATTGTTTGTATGCCTACTAAAACTGCATCGTATTGTGCTCGTAACCTATGGACTTTTTGATTGCTGGCGGAATTTGTTAGGGGGGTTGTTGCTAAAAAACCATCTAATGTTGAGGCGTTTTTTAGATGAATAAATGGGCGTTTTTGAGTTGTTTGAGTTAAGTAAATTGCGTTAAGTTCTTCGGTTATTTTGGTTGGCAAATGGGTGACCGTGACATTGTTTTCTCTAAGAAATTTAATCCCTTTACCGCTTACTTTTGGGTTTGGATCTTTTAAAGCATAAAAAACATGTGAAATTTTGTTTTGTAAAATTGCGTTAGTGCATGGTGGGGTTTTGCCATGATGACAACAGGGTTCAAGTGTGACGTAAAGAGTTGAGTTTTCAGGGTTGTTAGCGTTGTTTAAGGCTTGTATTTCGGCGTGTGGCGTTCCATAGGCTTGGTGGTACCCTTTACCAATCATTTTTTTGTCTTTGACTAAAATTGCGCCGACCATTGGATTTGGGAAAACTTTGCGAGCTGCTTTGTAAGCTAATTTAGCAGCGTTATTCATCCAAATTGTGTGGTGTTCCTCCATGTTAGACATTTTTGAGGATGTGTCCCATTTTTTCTTTTTTTGTTTTTAAATAGCGCTTATTTCTATTTTGTGATTTAGATTCAATGGGAATGCGCTTGGTTATTTGAAGTCCATATCCTTCTAATCCGATGAGTTTTTTAGGATTATTGGTGAGGAGATGAATGGTTGTGAGCCCTAAATCAGTTAATATTTGGGCACCAATACCATAATGTCTGAGGTCGGCCGGGAATCCTAACTCTTCGTTGGCCTCTACGGTGTCCATGCCGTTTTTTTGTAGTTCATAGGCTTTTAATTTATTTATTAGGCCAATTCCTCGTCCTTCTTGGCGCATGTATAAAACAACGCCGGTTCCTTTTTTGTTGATAAGATCCATGGCTTTATTAAGTTGTGAATTACAATCACAGTGCAGAGAGTCAAAAATATCACCGGTCATGCATTCGGAATGAGCACGTACTAAAACGTTTTTTTTGCCTTTAACTTGGCCGCGTACTAAAGCGACATGTTCTGTGTTGTGAATTTTTTCTTTGTAAACCATGACTTTAAAGTCCCCATGCGTTGTTTCTAGTTCTGTTTCAACCATTTTTTCAACTAGGATTTCGTTTTTGCGGCGATGCTGAATTAAATCTTCGATGGAGATTATTTTTAAGTCATGTTTTTTTGCAAATTTAAGTAGATCGGGAAGACGTGCCATTTCACCGTTGTCCTTGATTATTTCGCAGATTACACCGCCTGGTCGTAACCCTGCTAGTTTGGCTAAATCTACAGCGGCTTCGGTGTGTCCTGCTCGTACTAAAACTCCGCCGCTGGCGGCGCGAACTGGGAAAATATGCCCTGGACGATATAAATCGGTTGGTTTACATTTTTCATTAATTGCCGTGAGAATGGTGGTTGCTCTGTCTTGAGCGGAAATACCGGTTGAAGTTCCTTTTTTAGAATCAATGGAGACCGTAAAATTACAACGTGTTTTTTCGGTATTATTCATGCTCATTGGTGGCAGCTCTAGCTGGTCTGCAATTTTCCCTTCAATGGGCATGCAAATTAGGCCACGGCCCTCTTTGGCAAAGAAATTAATGGCTTCGGGTGTTACTTTTTCTGCAGCCATGATTAAATCACCCTCGTTTTCACGATCTTCATCATCAACAACGATGACAAATTGTCCCTGCTTAATGGCTTTTAAAGCCTCAGGAATGGAGTTAAACGTCGTAGCGTTCACTAATAGGGGATTAAGATCCGAGACGAACAAATTGTTTAACTTTTGCGTCGCCCAAAAATTGTTCGATTGTTTGCTCTGAATTTTTTACAAAATCTTGCGAAAGAAGAGCATTTTCTTCACGGAATTTTTTTTCTTTACCCATGAGGATTTTTCCGATGATTTCTTCTGGCTTGCCTTCGTTTTTAAGTTGTTCGGTCCAAATTTCGCGCTCTTTATCAACGGCCGAGGTGTCTACTTCATCTGGAGAAACAACTAGAGGATTCATAGCCGTTGCGTGCATGGCAATATCTTTAGCCATGTCTGCAGTGCCTCCTTCTAAGGCAACAAGAGTACCAACTTTTCGATTGGAGTGAACATAGGTTCCAAAAGTAGCGTTTTCTAGAAACACGACTTCACTTAGGTCGATTTTTTCTCCCATTTTTAGGCCAATCTCGTTGGCAGTGGTTGATCCATTATGTTCTTTGCCATTTTCAAGATATTCGTTGGCAAGTTTTTCGGCTGCTTCAATGAAGTCAGGGTTTTTAGCTACAAAATCTGTTTCGCATCCAAGTTTGAGGATAACGGCCAAACTTTCACCAATAGCTGTGGCAATTACACCATTGCTAGTGTCACGATCGCTACGTTTGGCGGCTTTTGCTTCACCAATTTTACGAAGATGTTCAATAGCAGCAGTTTGGTCGCCATTATTTTCTTCAAGGGCTTTTTTACAGGCTTGTAGAGATGCTCCAGTCTTTTCGCGGAGCGTTTTAATGTCTTCGAGAGATGTCATTTTTTAAGAAATTTATTAGAAATTAAGATTCTGGGGTTGCGGGTGGAGTTGGCTCTTCAGGCTTTTCAGGAGCGGCCGGAGCCTCTGCTGCTGGGGTTGGGGTTGCTTCCTCGGTTGGGGCTTCCTTTTCTGCTGGCTTGTCAGCAGGTGCCTCTTTTTTTGCGTCTGTTGGTTTAGCTGGAGCTACTGCAAAAAATTGAGCCACATTAATTTTCGAAGCAAAATCCCATAAAATAGGGATCTTCCATTCTATTCCCGAGTATGCTTGGAAAGCACCAATTGCCATTACCACAAGTATGGCTAAGAAAAACAAAGATCCAATGGCTGGGATAGCAAGCAGGACAAACATAACCAGCACTGATAATCCTGTTAATAAAACTCCTTGCTTAGCATGCATTTGGCAGAATGTGCTTTTTGGCTTAACAATTAAGGAACCAACAAAAAGCATGGGGAAATACCCAGCCGCCGCCAACATTCGTTCATCAGAAGGCACTTTGGAAGTTGGTTTTTTTGGCTCTTCTTTAGCTGGAGCGTCAGCTGGTTTTTCGGTGGTAGCTGGCTCAGCAGGAGCAGCTGGAGTTTCAGCTGGGGCTGCTTGTTCCTGAGGTGCGGCTGGAGTTTCTGGAGTAGCTGGAGCTTCGGGAGCCGGGTTTTGAGGGGTTTCTTCGGTAAACATAGAGAGGAGGGTTATTTGTCACCTTTTTGGGCGGCTTTTGGGATTGGGGTGTCCTTGGCTGGAGCAGTTTTCTTTTTACCAATGGCTGCACCAACGTGTTCCATGAAAAATGTAATGGAGCGAATCGCATCATCATTTCCTGGAATTGGATAAGTAATATTAGCTGGATCAGCGTTAGAATCAGTAATCGCTATAATTGGAATGCCAAGTTTGGCAGCCTCTTTGACAGCGATTTGATCACGAACTACATCAATAACAAACAAGGCATCAGGCTTTTTGTTCATTTCTTGAACACCGCCTAAGGCTGTTTGTAATTTAACAATAGTTTTGTGACGCTCAAGAGCTTCTTTTTTGGTGTATTTTTCAAATTCACCAGAAGATTCTTGGCTTTTCAGATCCTTTAGGTATTTGATCCGTTGTTTAATGGTATTGAAGTTTGTGAGAAGACCTGGCACCCATTTGTGGGTGATATAAGGCATTCCACAGCCTTCAGCCGTGTCGCGGACGATTTCAATCGCTTGTTGTTTGGTGCTCACAAAAAGAATAGTTTTACCCTCTTTAGAGCATTTTTGAAGAAACGCACATGCTTCTTCTAATTTTTTGACGGTTTGATTTAAATCAAACACGTGGACACCAGAATGTTTGCCGTGAATAAAACGGGACATTTTGGGGTTCCATTTGGCGGGACGATGCCCAAAGTGGACAGCATTTTTTAGCATGTCCTTAAGAACTTTTTCCGAGGAAGAACTGGTTGTCATATCCTTGGGGTTAACGCCAGATTTCTTCGTTTCACACCTTAGATCCCTTTGAGAAGGACAGGATAGTGTAATCAGAAAGCTGACTAGAAATAAAAATCGTTTGGAGAGTACCGTTTTTTCAAGGTTTTTACAAGCCCTTTCTTCTCTGGTAGGCTAGGACTGAATTTAATCTAAATACAATGAATCAGTCAGAACTTGAAAAATTACGTGATGAAATTGATCGTATTGATAATCAAATCGTTGACCTTTTAGGGGAGCGATTTGAAGTAGTTAACAGAGTAAAAGAGGTAAAAAAGAAAGGGGAAATAAGTACTTATCATCCGGGCCGGGAGCAAGAAATTCTTGATAGGGTGGAGGCGCGAGGAGAAAAAATGGGTTTAAATTCTTTGCTTTTACATGCTTTGTTTTTACAGATTTTTGCTGTTTCAAAGCGTGCTCAACTAGACAAGGATTAGACAGGTTTGACTTAGGAGTGATAATTTGTTATAATGATATGAGTTTTTATAAAAACAAAAATCTTGGAACAAACTACTCCCAATACAGATTCGGCCCCACCCAAAACTGATGCTCCAGTTAAAATCAGTATTACTTTGCCGACAAATGCCTATTTTTTGTCTGGTATTCGTGATTTTACTCTGACTATGACTAAAAACATGACGGGGTTTTCAGATCAGTGGGCTTTCCGATTTCAATCTGTGGTTGATGAGCTTTGCAATAATGCAATTGAGCATGGTTCAGCACCTGGAGAGGAAATTATAATTACTTTTGCGGGGCAACCTAGCGAAAGCTTAGAAATCATTGTAGAAGATAGTGGAACTGGTCCAAATAAATATACTGCCGCTGAAATGAGAGAGATTTTTAAGGAACAATCACAGAAAGTACAGAGTCAGTTTTTAGGCTTACGCGGTCGTGGCCTAGCCAAAATTGTGGCTGAATGGACCGATGAAATTGCTTTTGAAGATCGTGAGGGTGGCGGATTAATTGTCCGTGTGAAAAAATACCTTCAGGATCAAGATAAAAAAACTCCGGAAGCACCACCGGTCGCGGTCGCTTCTCCTGCCTAATTATTTAAACCTTCCCAAAATGACCTTCGCTAATATTACCACCGAAGATTTGGCCTCCAGCCAAGCTGATCGCGTGGTCAAAATCGTTAAAATCAGCGGACAACTCGACGAAAGTAATGTCGATGAACAGTCCAAAGTGATTTATCAGCTTCTCGAAGCAACTCCCAAAAATCTATTCCTAATTTTTGATTTTACAGAATTGGAATATTTAAATAGTAAGGCAATTGGTTACTTAACAGACTGGTACGGGAAGGTGTCAGCTGAAGGTGGTCAAATTGCAATTGCTGGGGCGCAGGAAAACATTGTGGATATCTTAAATGTGGTCGGGCTAACACAGCTAATTACTTGTCACGCAACACTTGATGAAGCTAAAACAGCGATGACTGCGTAAGAAGCGACTTGCTAAAGAGGTCAGAGCTCTTATATCATAGGGGAGAAATCTCTCCCTTTTTATATGAAAAAACCACGCGTTGCGATTGTGTGTGACTGGCTTACCGACTGGGGTGGTGCCGAAAGAGTTATTCTGGCTATGCATGAGGTTTTCCCTGAGGCCCCGATTTTTACTAGTCTTTATAATAAGGCGAATATGGAGCCCTTTTCTAGCGCTGATATTCGTCCTTCGTTTTTGCAAGGAATTCCTGGAGCTAAGCGACACCATCAGCGGTTTTTGTCGTTAATGCCGTCTGCTTTTGAGTCATTTGATTTAAGTGAATACGATGTGGTGCTTTCTAGTAGTCATTCTTGTGCTAAGGGAGTGATTACTAAACCAGAAACTTTGCATGTTTCTTATTGTCATTCGCCGCCACGTTATTTATGGGATAATTCGCATCAATACGTAAAGGAATACCCTTGGCCTAATTGGCTTAAAAAATGGGTAATTCCAGGGTTAATCCATAAGATGAGAATTTGGGATCGAGCAGCTGCCGATCGAGTGGATCGTTTTATTGCTAATTCGGCGTATGTTTCATCTCGGATCGAAAAATATTATCGCCGTGAATCTGAAGTAATTCATCCTCCTGTTAGTATGGAGGAGGTTGAGCCAGTTAAGGAGCGTGAGGATTATTATTTGGCAGTAGGGCGACTTATTCCTTATAAGCGATTTGATTTGATTGTGAAGACATTTAATGAACTTAAATTACCACTCAAAATTGTCGGAGTAGGGAATCAATTGAAGAAATTACGACGAGTTGGGGATAAAAACATTGAATTTTTAGGTAAGGTTCCCGAGGAAGAGCTTAAAAGTTATTATCGTTATGCTAAAGGATTTTTATTCCCACAGGTGGAAGATTTTGGAATTACTCCTTTAGAAGCTATGACTTACGGGTGCCCGGTTATTGCTTATGCTAAAGGGGGGGCACTCGAAACAGTAGCTGATAATGAATCAGGTATGTTTTTCCATGAACAAACCGTGGATGGGCTTAAAAAGGCAGTACGAAGTTTTGAGAAAAAGGTGTTTAAACCCGAGAATGTGCAGGCGCAAGCCTTTAAATTTCGAGAAGAAGTGTTTAAAGATAAGCTAGAAAGTTTTATTATGAAGGAGTGGGAATCTTTTAAATCTATTTAACTTAAAAAATATGGACCCTCGAGATTTTTTAATTTTTCTTTATCGGCGATTGCTTGTAGTTTTAATGATAACTATTTTGGGTGCTTTGCTTGGCTTGGGATATACCTTGCAGTTTGATCAAGGCAAACAGAGTGGTTTAATTTTTTTAACGTTTGGGATGGAAATTCCAGATGGGATTTCCGCTGCTTATGTAGTTACTAGTGATGGGCATAATGTGGTGGATCATTTTACAGAAACAGTTCAGGGTTGGTTTTTGAATCCGGCTATGGATGCGGAAATTGATGAATTGGCTGGCACTGATGTGCAACTTGCAGTTCGCAAGCAGGAAAAACAGAATTTATTGATAGAGGCATATGTTGCTATGGACGGAGATGTAGGCCAAGCAACACAGGCAGTTTTAACAGTTTTGGAGGATGATATTGCGGCTTATAATGCGGCTACGAATGGTGTTTTTGTGTTGGCCCTTTCTTCGGTAACGGAGTCTGTGATAACGCCAAAATATGCTTTGAATGGAATTGTTGGGGCTTTACTTGCTTTTGTTTTTATTAATTTGTTTTTTCTTTCGTTTGAATATTTTCAAAGAAGACTCAGTTTTCCGTTTCAAGTAGAGCGTTTAGTGGGGGCGGCACCGCTTATTACAGATGAGGATGGAGTTATGGTGGTGCATTTAGGTCGCACAACTGAGCATGATTTAAAAAAGGCAATTCGTGAGCAAGGTGGGCCATTTGACTATACTCTTAAGTTTTAGTTTATGCGTATTGGTGTTGATGTACGGGCTTTGATGCACGGGCGAACTAGCGGTGTGGAGAATTACATCCGCAACCTGCTTGCGGCCATGTTTGAGGTAGATGATGAGCATACTTATGTTCTTTTTTATAATTGCCGCGAGAATTGCACCAAGTTTTTGCCAGATTTTGATGGGCGTCGGGTAAAAGTGGTTCGTACTAATTATCCTAATAAATTATTGCATTTAATGTGGCGATTTTTGAAATGGCCTAAAATTGATCGATTAATTGAGAAAAAGATTGGGCAGAAAATTGATGTTATGTGGGTGCCAGACCCACGTCCGACGCCGGTGTCAGCTGGTGTCCGTAAGATTACGACAGTGCATGATTTGTCTTTTGAGCGGTTTCCTCAGCATTTTTCTCGGCGTAGTCGGTTGTGGTTTAAGGTTGTTAATCCCTGTTATGAGGCCAAAACTAGTGAAAAAATAATTGCAGTTTCAGAATTTACTAAACGGGAATTGGAGGATGTTTACAAAGTTGATCCTGCTAAGATTAAGGTGATTTTGGAGGATGTGCCTGGCACATTGGCGCCAGTTAAAAAAGAGGCCGAACTCAAAAAAATTCGTAAAAAATACAATCTTCCAAAAGACTATTTTTTGACGTTTTCCACTTTAGAACCCCGTAAGAATTTGGAAAATGTGGTGAAAGGTTTTTCTATTTTTCAAAGATTGCATCCCTTAGAGACTTATCGGCTGGTTTTGGCTGGAAGAAGTGATCCTAAAATGTTTGGAAAGGTGTTTTTGGATGAACATCCCGATATTAGGATGATTGGTTTTGTTGATGAAGAGGATAAAGCGGCCGTGTATTCCGCGGCGCGTGGGCTTTTGTTTATTTCTACTTATGAGGGGTTTGGTTTCCCCGTTTTAGAGGGGATGGCTTGTGGGACCCCGGTAGTTACTTCAACCTCTGCTTCAATGCCGGAAGTTGCTGGTGAAGCGGCAATTTTAGTAGACTCGTATGATTCCGTAAAGATTGCCGATGCTATGGAAAGATTGACTCGTGAGACTATAGCTGACGAATATCGTCAAAAAGGTCTTAAACAGGTTAAGAAGTTTAGTTGGAAAAAGGCTGCCCGTCAGACTTTAAAAGTGTTGGAGTAATTATTTGGCTTTGTCTGCGTAGTCTTTGATAAAAATTGAAACAGCTGTTGCTACTGGCACCGCAATAATTACGCCGAGAATCCCAAGAAATTGGAATCCTATTAACATTGCAATAATAATGATAATAGGACTTAAACCAACGGATTTTTTCATTATTAGTGGCACCAGAATGTTGCCCTCTAATTGTTGAATAATTACATAGAGGATTAATACCCAGAGTGCGACCATGGGGGATTCGTTAAGACCAACTAACAAGGCGGGGATAGCTGCGATAATTGGCCCTACAACAGGCAATAATTCAGTGAATCCGGCTAAAATTGCTAAAGTTAAAGCATATTCAATACCCAATATTCGTAGACCAACATAGGTAAGTAAGGTCATGGCTACCATTAGTTTGAGCTGTCCGCGTAACCAATAACCAATTTTTTCCTTGATAGCGTCGGTTTTGGCAATAATATATTCAGTGTGTTTGGAGGGGAATAATGAGGTGAAAAAGCGATTAATCCCATTTTCGTCAACAATAATAAAGAAAGTAAGAACAAGGACTAAAATAGCGTTAAAAATGCCGTTAAATAGTACTTTAACAGCGCCTAAAGTGTTACCTGCAAGGTTTTGGAGTTGAGCTCCTATTTGTTCTAATCCAGCTTGTAGGTTGTTTAGAATTGTTTGTTGATCAGCATTGTCTAAGAATTTTTGGAGTTCGATTTGAATATTTTCGGCATATGGTAAATCCCAAATAAATCCTTCTTTGGTTAGATTGGCTACTAGATCAGTAATAGTTTTTGCAAGTTCAATGGTTTGGCTAGCAATAAGCGGTATCAGAGTTGATATGAAAATTCCAAGAATCGTAAATGTGACTAGGTAAATTCCAACCATGCTCAGGCTTCGTGGGATTTTTCTTTTTTGCAGGCTGTCTACTATAGAATCAAAAGCCGCTGCTAAAAACATGGATACAAAAACAATAATAATAACATCTTTTACTTCTCCTAAAAATTTAAAAAGCAAATAAAGGCCAATAACCACCAATGTTGCCTTGGCTACGCTAACTAGGGAAAATTCCACAACAACACGATCTGGTTGTTTTTTTGTGGGGGGTTTAACTGTTTTAGGCTTTTTATAATTCTTTTGATCTTTTTTAAGCTTTTCAACTTTGTCGCGTAGTTTTTTTGCTTTGTGCTTAGTTTTTTTGAGCAGTTGTTTGAGTTTAGTCATGGTTTAGCCGGTTACTTGAACTTGAATAACATTAACAATAATCCAGGCGAGGAGGGTAATAACCATACCAATTAGAGCGTAGAAAATTGTTTTTTTGCCTTTTTCTTTGTCGTCTGTAAGCCCTCCAGTCATGTACCAGAATCCACCTAGGATTACAAAAAGTAGACTAATTGTTCCTGATAAGGCGATAAAGAAGTTAGCAATGTAAGAAACAAAATAGGGGAGCATCCAGACGCGTAGTTTGCCTGTTTTTAGGGCGCAGGCAAGATATTTTTGCCTTTCTTCTGCGCTTGTGGCATTTGTAATGTTTGATCTTAGCTTAACTTCATCTGCAACTAATGTGGCGCAGTCGGCCGTTGCGTCGCCCTCTGGCAAAAGCGTTCCTTGCGCAAAAGCGGTGTTCGGCAAAAGCAACGCTGCAATAAGGCTTAAAGCGATAATTTTTCGTTTTATCATGATTGGGAGGTTAGATTTACCATGTAAGTATAAGCTGTTTTGGGCTTCTAATACAACTTATTCGAAAATAGCGCTGCCAATGCGGATCATAGTAGCGCCTTCTTGGGCAGCAATTTCATAATCATTGCTCATGCCCATGGATAGTTCTGGAAGATTAAGATCTGCTTGGAGAGTTTTTATTTTTTTGAAATGAGGTCGGGCATTTTCTGGGTTTTCGAAATAAGGAACAATGGTCATAAGACCGCGGATTTCGAGGTTGGGCAGTGCTTGTAATTCGGCAAGATTGTCGCGGAGCTCAGTTTCGGTGAGGCCGAATTTATTAGGGTCATCCGCAATATTTACCTGTAATAAAATTGGCATTTTTTTGCTTTGTTTAGTAGCTTCGTTGTTAATTTTGTGGGCCAGGCGAAGGCTATCTACAGATTCAATTAAATCAAAAAGCTCAACTGCAAGTTTGACCTTGTTGGTTTGAAGATGGCCGATGAAATGTTTTTGGATAGGGGATGACAGCTTTGGGAATTTTTCTTGTGCTTCTTGAATACGATTTTCACCAATGATAGTGACGCCAGCGCTAATTGCCTCTTCAATTTGGGCCACTGTGCGATTTTTGGTGACCACGATAAGCTTTACGTTTGGACTAATTTTTGTGCGGATTGCCTGGATGTTCTTGGAAATCATGCGTAAATTTGTTAATATCCTTACGCTTATTTTTAGCACAAGAACCCAAGATGCTGCCAGTGGTAGCCATTGTCGGACGTCCTAATGTTGGAAAATCCTCCCTGTTTAATCGGTTGGTTGGCAAAAGACACGCCATCGAATCTGTAATTTCGGGAACCACTCGTGATATTGTTTCGCGGCGAGTTAAGTTTTTTGATCAAGAAGTTTTGCTGGTCGATACTGGTGGTCTTGAAATTGATTCTGATGGGGATATTGAGGCGGATGTGCAAAGCCAAGCCCGGACTGCCATTGAAGGGGCTGATTTAGTGGTTTTTGTAGTTGATGTGCGCACTGATTTAACAGCCTCTGATTTTCATGCGGCTAACCTGTTGCGTAAGTCTGGGAAGGCTTGTGTTATGGTAGCTAACAAGTGTGATCATGTCTCGAGCTTAGAAGAAAAGACCTTTAATTTTTATGAGCTTGGTTTTGGTGAGCCGGTGGCAATTTCTGCTTTAAAAAAGACTTTAAAACCTCAGCCTCAGAAAG
>CAYWKJ010000008.1:0-39923 GCA_964459205.1 uncultured Candidatus Peribacteria bacterium
CGGCGCGCCCCCAGCGCGCCGCCCCTGAGACTCTTGAGATATTCACCCAATAGAGAGTGGCAAATACCTTGACTTATTTATAAAATCTGTTAAAGTTTTAACCTGTCTTAATTTTTCATGATGTCTCCAGCACATTACCGTTATATGGCCCTGATTGACCTGCGTCTGCGCGCGGAGATGACTATGAATGCTTTGAGTTTGGTCTGTTCTCCTGATGCTCCGCAAAAACACCTTGAAAAATCTCGCTATTTAAGGCTTTCTCTTTTTAATGAGATCGTAGATACTTTGATTCACAAGAACAGAATAAAATAATATGAGCACATCACTTTCACCTAGAACATCTGTTGATTTGCCGGCAGAAGTGTCGGTTTACTTGCCTGGTTCACAGGTTGATGAATTGGCTCATCCTGAGGAGGATGAACGTTTGCGTAAATGTTATGAATATTGGCATATGCAAGGGCAGGGTGATGTTTTGAGTTATTTGTATGATTTAGTAGAAAGGGGAGGGTTTAATAAAGGCCAGCGTCGCTATGAAGCTACTGTGGAGGATTGTGAGGGGAGTGGTTTTAATCTAAAGAGACGTTACAGGATTATTATTACAGAAAATCAAGGGCACTTTAATTTTCAGGTGACTGATTTGGATGTTAAACAGGCGGATATCGAAGAACATCGTTTACAATGGGCTCGTGATTTGCAGGGTGATTATGAGAGGGCTGGAGGTTTTTGTTTTGAACTTTCTGAGGAAGATTATGAGTATTTTTTGGCGACGGAGCACACAGATAAGCCACAAGCAATAGAGCCTATATTAATACATGGAATTTGCACTCTTTTAAGAGAGCAGGTTGAAGGGGGAATTGCAGATAGAATTATAACTATGACTAGAAATAAATTTAGTGGAGGGCTTTTTGGGGTTGAGCAGCAAGGAGATGAGCGTGGGTCTGTTAGCTCATGGGGATTATCAGCTGACCCAATTCCACTCCGATTGCAGGGAGTTGGAACTGGCAGTTTTATGTGTAGCGGATTTCAGGTCCCAGAGATCCCTTTTGCTTCGTTGGCTAATCATAGTTTTCCAAAGATAACTGAACAAGGAGATTTAATGACAAAGATATTCACGTTTTCGCAAATTATGGCGGCTCTTAATATGCCGGCGCCACGATCAGATTTTAAGATACAGGTAATTGGAGTGCCTAGTGAGGCACATGGGGATAGTTTGTTTTTATTTGTTAGATCTTAATTATGGTGGAGATAGTGCCATTTGGTGTAGCTAGAATGGAAGGAAGAGATGCGAATCGTGAGCCGAGTGTAATTATGGGCTACGAAGATTTAGCTCATTTAAGGCAACATCCGGATATTCGTATGCGGGAATTTTTAAAGCACCTTGACCCCCTTGGTAAAGTAAAAGACTGGCAAAAAGAAATTTCGGATCTTACTAGCACAGTTTATGGCGGGGTTTATGACACGAGTTTTAATTATCCCGTTGGAAGTGGCGACCCCGTTCCGTATACGATAACAGGGAAGCTTACGATAACAATAGCTCGTATTGGAGATTTGTTTTATTTTTATTTTGAGATAGAGCCTCCTAGTGAAATAGATGTAATTGATAGACATCAGTCTTGGATGAGTGGCTGGGCGCGTAAAGCGGTTGATGCCGGTGGCTCAGCGTTGCATATTAGGGGGTTAGAGCAAGAAGATGCCTTACCTTATCGCGCCGATGGAGTGCGTGAAGATAAGTTAACGCCATTAGAAGAAGCAATGTGGCGGAGAACTTTAGCTCATTTTGAGGCTAGGATTCAGACCCGAATTAAGAGATTAATTGGGGAAAAAAGAGCACAAGGGATTTCGGGGGGAAGAATTGAATTAGACTCGGATAGAGAGCCGTATTTATTAGGATCTGGAATTCATTCTAGCAGCAGAAATCGTGTTTATTTTGGAATGCCAAAAATTGAGTTTTCGCACTTAGTAGGAGAGGCTGTGCCAAATATAGATCCAAGCGGGGAGCCAAATTTAACAAGGTTGTCTATGCAACGCCCGGGACGATGGGGGAGGTTTAGACGGGACGCTCAGGTTTTTGCCTGTGGAGTTGATTTAGAGGATCGAGGCCAAAAATTATATGCCTGGACAAGTTAGCGGGTTGATCACGAGATCTAATCTGGTAGAATCGATATGTTATGCCACAAGATTTTCAACTACAATCGGATTTTAAACCACAAGGTGATCAGCCAGAAGCTATTAAGGCTTTGGTAAAAGGTGTTAAAAGTGGGAAAAAGTTCCAAACTTTACTCGGGGCTACTGGAACTGGGAAAACTTTTGTGATTTCTAATTTAATCCAACAGGTTCAAAAGCCTACTCTGGTGATTGCGCATAACAAGACATTAGCGGCGCAACTTTGTACTGAATTTCGGGAGTTTTTTCCAAATAATGCAGTTCATTATTTTGTTTCTTATTACGATTATTATCAGCCCGAGGCTTATAATGCCGCGACGGATACTTTTATAGAAAAAGATGCCTCGATTAATGATGAAATTAATAAGTTCCGGCACGCGGCTACCACGAATTTGTTAACGCGCAGTGATGTGATTATTGTGGCGTCAGTTTCGTGTATTTACGGACTTGGTTCGCCGCAGGAATATTTAGATATGAGTGTGGAAGTGAAAGTTGGAGAGGAGATTTCACGCGATGGGTTGCTTAGAAAATTAGTAGACTTGCAATACACACGTTCACAAAATGATTTTAAGCAGGGAATGTTCCATGTTTTGGGCGACATGGTAGAGATTTATCCGCCAAGTATGGATTCAGTTTACCGGCTGGAGTTTTTTGGTGATGAAATTGAACGGATTACTGAAGTCGACCCTTTTACAGGAGAGTTAATGTCAGAAATGGAGCAGGTTTTTGTGTTTCCAGCTAAGCATTCAGTGACTACTAGCGAGAAGATTGAGGCGGCAATTGAGGGAATTAAAGAAGAACTTGGTCAGCGACATCATGAGCTTAAAAAAATGGGTAAAAATTTGGAGGCGGAGCGTATTAAAACCCGTACGGAATATGATATTGAGTTACTTCGGGAGACTGGTTATGTACAAGGAATTGAAAATTACACACGTTATTTAAATGATGTGAAGCCCGGAAAACCATCCGCGGTTTTGTTGGATTTTTTCCCAGATGATTTCTTGCTGGTAATTGATGAATCACACATGACAGTGCCGCAAATTGGGGCTATGCATGCTGGGAACTTAAGTCGTAAGACAACGTTGGTGGAACATGGGTTTAGATTGCCTTCGTCGCATGACAACCGGCCGCTTAAATTTGAGGAATTTGAAAAATATATGAAGCAGGCGATTTTTGTGTCGGCCACTCCTGGAAAATATGAATTTGAACATACTAAAAAAGCCGATATTGTAGAGCAAATCATTCGCCCAACTGGTTTGCTTGATCCAGAAATTTCTGTGCGCCCGACTGAGGGGCAGGTTATGGATTTGGTGGGGGAAATTGATGAACGAGTTAAAAATAAAGAACGGATTTTGGTGACAACACTAACTAAGCGGTCAGCTGAGGATTTAACTGAGTTTATGCGTGAAAAGGGAATGCGTGTGCAGTATTTGCATTCGGATGTGGATACCATGGAACGTATTGAAATTTTGCGTGATTTAAGGATGGGAGAATTTGATGTGCTGATTGGAATTAACTTGCTAAGGGAAGGATTGGATCTTCCGGAGGTATCATTGATTGCAATTTTGGATGCTGATAAGCCTGGATTTTTGCGGTCTGAGACAGCGCTGATTCAAACAATTGGGCGCGCGGCTCGAAATGTAAATGGTTTGGTTATTATGTATGGGGATAATGAGACGCCGGCTATGAAAGCGGCTATATCCGAGACTAATCGGCGGCGTAAAATTCAAAAAGCTCATAACAAAAAACACGGCATTACACCAGAAACTATTATTAAGGCGGTTAAAGATCTTGGCATGCACAAGAAAGAAGAGGCCAAGAAACAAGTTCGTCATTATGATGTTAAAAAAGTTCCAAAAGAAGAAATCGAGCGCCTTATTAAGTCACTGGAAATGGATATGGATATTGCGGCGCAAAATATGGAGTTTGAAAAAGCGGCCGAACTCAGAGATGAGATCGACCGCATGAAAGATGAGATGTAGTTTTATTTTTCTCCAGTTTCAATAACATCTGCTCCAGCTTCTGCAACGCGTTCTGGTACATCGCCGGCATCATCCGCGAGCTCTTCTTTTCCGTCTCGTAAAATAAATTCATACATGGCTTGAGCTTCGTTAGGAGTTTTCCCAATGTTTCTGGCGAAGGTTTGTAAATCAAACATTCCTCCTTGGGCAGCTTCGATAAAAGCAGTTCTGACAGCATCGGCTTGGGTGCCAAATCTTTGCTCCAGGCTTGTTCTAAGAGTCGCGCTTCCGCTAAGAGCGGCCACCGCGGCGGCCCTGGCTCCTTGTGCTAAGGTCACGTCAACGGCTTGATATTTGCGTTCCGGCCTTACAAATGGCTCTGGTTCGTTATTTGACATTTTAAATGGGGTTAGATGTATGGGGAGGATTTTTAATTTATAGGTAAGTTGCTTGGCTTGTCAATAGATTGAGTGATTAAGTGTCGGGCTGTTGCTTAAAATTTTTAATTGTTTTATAATTTAACCCAATTATTTAAGTGTATCATTTTGGACCGCCCCCCGGATCATCCCCCCTTAGTCTCATCCTTAAGAAGGCCTGCTGTTTTAAGGTCAGATATACAGCCGGTTTCAGATGAGCATCCTTTGACGGCTCTTAGAGATTTGCTTCCGGATAGAATGAAGCCTTTGCAGGGGATGCTGATGTCAGGTGTAGATATTGAGCAAGGCAGTTCTAAGACAAGAGTCCAGCTAAAGGAGTCTACTGTTGGTGAGCACACGGATGTGCAGGCTTGCTCTGGCCAGGGTCAGGCGGGTTTACGATTATTTGTTAATTACCTGTTAGGTGAAAGTTCGGATTTGTCTGATATGGTGGTTTTTTCTGATGTGCTAGATGAGCAAAGAGATTTAGATAATCAATTATTTGAATTTGTTGGCGATGCAGCCGCTGTTTCTATGGTGGGAACTGGCGATGAATTAGTAGAGCAGGCTCGGGATTTGTTGCTGGATTTTGGCCGCTTGTCTGAGCGCGCGCGTTTCCATCGCGAAATTATTGGGGATGGTACAGACCCTCGTCCTTTGCGTCCAGGCATGGAAGATCTTTATTATTTAAGATTACTAGATGCGGTTAGGCCTTTTGATGACCCTCATTGGGACAGGAATAGGGCGTTAGATAGAGATTCTTTACTCCGGCGTGCCCATATGTTTTATACGGATGAAGTTTTTGAACTTTCCTATAATGATGAATTTGGACAAGGGCAGCCAGAGGCGGAGCCATTTTTGGAGCCGCATTTGTTAAGCGATGTAAGAGAGGTTCAAGAAATTCCGGTAGCCTGGACACAGATTGCGCGGACTTTAGTTAGTAAGGAGGTGAATATTCAGCCTTTGCTAGATAGATTAAAAAATTGGGATCCAGTTCTTTATGAGAGATTGCAGGACACTAGGACGTTAAATGCAGGGGCCCTTTCTCAGGAAAGACAAATTGATTCCACTCAGCTTAAAAGATTAAAGCGTGTTTGGGGGTTAATAGATGATGAAGTTGAATTATTAACTAAAGTAGTGAATGGAGAGGAAGAAGACGAGGCCGTGATTCGTCCTTTAATGGCTAAGATTGTTGATGTAATTGAAGAAAGGCGAAATGAGGCGGCGGAATCATTTTTTGAAGATTTCCCGGAGCCTGACAAAAAAACAACTTTTTATCGGAGAGAGGGAGTCCCTAGTCATGATATTCCAATTTATAATCTTGCGGAAAGAAGCAACGCGCGTTGTTTTGATGGGGTTTTCCCTATTTTCCGAGATATGTTTGCTAAGGCGGGGATAGATACCAGAACTTTAAAAGAGCGTTTAGATGATGAGGATAAAGAAATTTGGCCACAATTAGAGCAGGCCGGAGCTTTAAATAGTAGTTTATTGGCGAATTTTGATGTTGTTTCACGGAAAGAGTTAACGTCTTTAGAGGCTGAGCCTTGGAGTTTATCATCAGATGATATTCAGGTAATTTATTTATGGTTGAATTGTTATAATGCCGGGCTTGATCCGCATCGTTTAAAAAGAGTTTTAAGTGATCTTTATGCTCGTTATGAGGAAATTACTGGTCATACAGCGGTGGTGGTGGTTGATTTGCATCGTGATGCGGATATGAGTGATGAGGACGTAGATTTTTTGCAGTCAATTGTAGAGACGCCTAAAAGTTCGACGCAGCCACTTTTGGTAACAGCCATGCCTTTCCCAGGAGAAGGAGTGGGACTAGATGTCTTGGCCGCAAGATTGACCAAAATTTTTCAGGATAAATTAGATGAAATTCGTTTGGCCGTAGCAGAAGGAAGAGTGGCTCCTTTTGAAATGTCTGTTGCTGATATGGTAGAGGTCCACAAATGGTCAGCCATGGTGGGTCGGCATGCTGATTACCGAGAGTCTTTAGCGGTTTTGAAGGCTACTGCGGATTTGGTAATGCAATATAAAGATACTGGTGTAGATCAAGAACATTTTTTGGCAGATGCTTATTTTATGGCGGAGGATCGTAAGGCAGGACAAATGGCTGAATTAAATGCTGCCAGTTTGATGTTAGTATCTTTGTTACCTGGATTTATTGAGCAAGGACGCCGCGCTGCCTCGGATTTTGATATGGAAGCAGCAAATTATTCATACCAATTAGTTAGATTTGTAGTGGATTATTTATTAGCGGCTCTAGGTGAAAGGGGGCTGCCTAATGATGATGTGGTGGCAGAGTTTTTAAGGAGTTTTAATGATGATGCGCTTCTTTTGTTTTCTGATTATTTTATAGGGCAATCCCGAACAGAAGGAGGGGAGCCACTTAAATCCATTTATGAAGCGATGCGTGATTATTTAAAACTAGTAGGAGCGCATATGGTGGCTAGATTGCCTAGAAGTGAAAATGTAGCACCTCCGGAGCCACCAGTAGTGACTGTAGAGATTTCGCCTCCGTCAGCGTCGGAGTCATTAGCCATAGGCGGACAAACTGCTACTGATCATCATGGCAGCACTTTGGTGGGTGATATTTGGACAGAAAAAGCCCCTGGAATCCCAGCTAGCAGGTTAGAAAAGGCTATTTCTATGTTTGAGGGGCAAGGACGCTTAGATCAATTGTCCTCAATTTCTCCATTAGCTGAAACACCAGCCATGTTATATGCTTTGGCCGAGAAATTTTATTGTCAGGGAGGCGTGCCAAATTATGAAATAGTAATAGATATCGCAAAAAAAGTTCATTACGGTGAAGGTAATGTCTCCTATGGCAGGTATTTTGTTGATACTGTGACAACGCATAATCCTAGATGTTTGAGTGGTGATATTTTGGGTGTTCCAAGTTTTTGTCCGGTTAATCGCTTTGGAGATCGGTTTTATTTAGAAATTGTTAGGCTAGGATTGCAGGCTTCTTACTGGGTATTGCGTCAGAGATTTAAAGAACAACAGAAAGCGTTGCGTGAAGGTCGCGATGATGGCCCAGAGCGAGAAGCTTTTGCTAAAGCAGAAGCAGATAATAAGTATGTGCTTCATCATTATAAATTGTTGTCTAAGGAGTTGCCGGCGGAGCTCTCCCCTTTTAGGCAATTTAATGCGGAATCTAATCAAGGCAATGTGGCCTTAGAGATTGATCGTAATTTTAATTTGGCTAGACATTATTTTGGAAAGGCGGCGGAGTTGGTTTTGGAAGAGGATGGGACTTATGTGCCAGGGAGAGAAATGAATGCTCGTCGAGCTTTGCATTTATTAGCAGAGCTTTCGCGTCAAAGAGTAGATGAGATTTTTTGGGCTCGACCTTGGGAAGAACGAGATGTTGAAGATGTTTCTGAAAAGCAAATTGGCGAAGCTTTGCACTGCTTAGGTCATTCGCTAGTTATGGAGGATCGGTTAGCTCAAGAAGAAACAGCCGCTGAAAGTAGAGCTGAACAAATAGATTTTTTAGAACTAGATGAACCTAAGCCTCAGTTTTCTGTGCAACACAAAAGTGAGTATGAAATTTCTTTTATGCAGGGATTAGCAAGTTTAGTAGCTTTAAAAAGTAGATTTGGGGCTGGTGTTATACATGGACACCCTCAGGTTAGAGATAAGTTAGGAGATGATATGGAGGCTTTTGAAGAGTATTATCGTGATTGTGAAGCAAGATTAAGGGGAATGCATGAAGCTCTTATTGGAGCTGTTAGTGGCTTAATGCAAATTACAGACCAATGGATTTGGACTGTTCATGAAATTTGGGCTTATATGGAGGATTTAGCAATTGGAGCGCCGGAGTCTATATTATTAGTAGGGATAGCCAGTGATTGGGCTAATGAATATAGGCGATGTCAAAGAATACTTGCAGAAAAACCCCCTCTTGAATAGTTTAAGTGGAGGTTTTTACATTGCGATTAAATCGTTTTATTTATTATCAGCCTTGATAGCACTTGGGATGATAATACTAACTTCTGGCGTGCTGTTTGGGGCAAAGTTGCGAAGCAAGTTGTCTTCGAGATTCTCTGCTGGCACGCTGACTCTGCCGACGGCAGTGATCAGGATTGCTCCAGCAAGCGCTCCAAGTAGAAACACAATGACTGGATGAAGTTTTTGTTTTTTGGCCATGAATAGGGTGGCGTTAAAGATTACTTCAGTAAATAATAACATCTTTTCAAGGATAAGGCAACCCTAAAACGCTAAATAAGGCTTATTTAAGCGGCTAAAGCGTAAATGAAAAAACTAATTTTAGGCCTCGGTCTTAGCCTTCACAATCATAGCCACAATACGCTCAGCACGCGCTCTTTCCTCGAGGTTTTGGCTGATAAATTTGATCGTATCTTCGACATTCGGTATCATTACATGTTCAAGCGCGTTAACACGGCGACGGGTTTTTTCAAGTTCGTCAGCCATGCGCTCAGCTTTTTTCTCGGTTTCAGCTAATTGGATTAACAGAGGAAGAATTTCGCGCAATGAGGTAAGAGCGGTGTCTAATTCACCCGAAGTCTCAGTAAAGCCGTAACTTAGCACGTCTCCAACCACGTCAGCTTTGATATCAGCCAGTTTTACACTCATAACGTTCTTAGTTTCGATATCAAGCTCAACCTTGGTTGTAGGGGCTAAAAGTGCGGTTTCTAGGTACTCTGGATGGGGGATAACCGCAGAGGCTAAGAGTAAGTTTTGGAAAACTAGTCCAAGCTCCTTTTCGACCTCTTTACGAAGTTTCTGAACCTCACGAATGACGTCCATAAAAGCTTTCATCAGACCTTCCTGCTTATCTTTGAGCAGTTTGTGACCCTTTTTGGCACGCTTGAGCTTGTTTTTAAGCTCGAGGAGCGCCATTTTCGTCGGTTTGTAGCCAGTTAGAATGGCCATAGCATCAAATAGTTATAAATTACTCCGCAGCGGCTTCAGCTGCTTTTTTGCCACCTTTCATATATTTCTCCATGTATTCCTTCTTCACACGTTTGAGCTCAGTCTCTGGAATGTCTTTTAATAGATTCCAGCCAAGGTTTAGAGAATCTTCAATTTCACGGTTTGTTTCTCCTTGAGAAATGAATTGGTCTTCGAATTTATCAGCAAATTTAAGGTGAGCGCGGTCAGAGTCAGAGAGTGAACTTTCACCAAGAATAACCGCGAGTTCACGCATTTCTACACCGTAAGCGTAAGAAGCAAATAATTGACCAATAACGTTAGCGTGGTCGTCACGAGTTTTGCCTTCACCTTGTCCTTTACCCATCAAACGAGAAAGAGAAGGAAGAACAGAAACGGCTGGGTATAGACCTTTTTTGTGAAGATCACGTCCAAGTACGATCTGACCCTCGGTAATATAACCAGTAAGGTCAATAATCGGGTGCGTAATATCATCATTCGGCATGGTCATAATTGGGAGCTGAGTAACAGATCCTCCCTTGCCTTTGATACGACCAGCTCTTTCGTATAGAGTAGAAAGATCGGTGTACATATAACCTGGGAAACCACCACGACCTGGCACCTCTTTTCGAGCCGCAGAAACTTCACGCAAGGCTTCACAGTAGTTAGTAACATCAGTGTAAACAACCAAAACGTGTTTACCTTTTTCAAAAGCTAAATATTCAGCGGTTGTAAGCGCAAGACGAGGAGTGGCAATACGCTCAATCACGGGATTGTCAGCGGTGTTAATAAATAGTACAGATCGTTCGATCGCACCGGTCTTTTTAAACTCGTTAATAAAGTACTGAGCTTCTTCAAATGGCACACCCATAGCCGCAAAAACAATGGAGAATTCACCTCCACCACCGTCACCAGAACGAACTTTAGCCTGGCGAGCAATTTGCGCGGCAAGTTTGTTGTGTGGAAGACCAGAACCCGAGAAAATCGGCAGTTTTTGGCCACGCACAAGTGTGTTCAGGGCATCGATAGTAGAAACACCAGTTTGAAAGTAGTCATTTGGCATTTCGCGAGAAGCTGGATTGATTGGCGCACCGTTAATATCAATACGCTTGTCCGCAATAATTTTTGGTCCACCATCAATTGGTTGTCCGCGACCATCAAAGGTGCGGCCAAGCATGTCTTCAGACACATCTAAACGGAAGGTTTCTCCGAGAAAACGGGCTTTTGACCCTTCGGTAGAAATACCTTGTGGAGACTCAAAAAGCTGGACAACAGCCATTCCTTTTTGAGCGTCGAGGACTTTACCAAGACGTTCTTTACCATCGGCCAGAGTAAGGATAACCAACTCCTCATAGGTTACCTTTTCCCCTTCTGGCAATTCAATGAAAGCCAGAGGCCCGACGATGTCGCGAACGGTTTTAAATTCTTTTTGCATGGAATAATAAGGTTATTAGCGAGATTAATTAAGCAAGTTTCTGGACTTCGGTCGTAATTTTGTCGATTAGAGCCTGGAATTTGTCTTCTTCGCCCTCAGGGATATCTTTGACGCGGGCTACTTCTTGAATTAAAGAGTGGCTCTTAAGGCTGTCGATATCAAAGCTTTCGTTTCCAACTAGTTCACGAGCAGCGTAATAAAGCGTCATAATACATTTGAGCATCCAGTATTGCTTTTTGAGTGGAGTGCGAGCATCGTCAGGGTCAAAAGCATTTTGGAACAAGAAGTCTTCACGGATAGATTTAGCGACTAATAGTAGAAGCTGTTCACGTGCAGAAAGAGAGTCAGCTCCAACTAAACGAACAAGCTCCTCAAGTTTGGCTTCTTGTTGAAGGATATCCATGGCTTCGTTACGAATGGTTGGATAATCTTCGGCTACTTCAGTCTTTAAGTAACTTTCAATGTTATCGGTATAAAGAGTGTAAGAAGTAAGCCAGTTAATCGCCGGATAGTGACGAGCGTAAGCAAGCTTAGAATCTAGACCCCAGAAGGTTTTGGTAACACGAAGAGTGTTCTGGGTAACCGGCTCGGAAAAGTCACCACCAGGAGGCGATACTGCTCCAATAACAGATAGAGAACCGTCACGATCTTCGTTACCAAGACAAGCAACGTAACCAGCTCTTTCATAGAAAGCAGCAATACGAGAAGCAAGGTAAGCAGGATAACCTTCCTCACCAGGCATTTCTTCTAGACGACCACCCATTTCACGCATGGCCTCAGCCCAACGAGAAGTAGAGTCAGCCATCAAAGCTACGTCGTATCCCATGTCACGGTAGTACTCCGCAATCGTGATTCCAACGTATACTGACGCCTCACGAGCCGCCACCGGCATATTAGAAGTATTGGCAATCAAAATAGTTCGTTTCATAAGTGGTTCACCAGAGTTTGGATCTTCGAGGTGAGGGAACTCTACTAGCACCTCAGTCATTTCGTTTCCACGTTCTCCGCATCCAATATAAACAATAATTTGCGCATCACAGAACTTAGCGAGCGCTTGTTGAGTAACAGTCTTGCCAGCTCCAAATGGTCCTGGAATACAAGCGGCACCACCTTTCGCAAGAGTAAAGAAAGTATCTACCGAACGGCCACCAGTTTTAAGTGGCATGTAAGGCACTTTTTTAGCCTTAGCTGGGCGAGGAATACGAATTGGCCACTCTTGGACCATGTTAACTTCGTGAACCTTACCGTCAGCGTCTTCGATTTCAGCAACAGTCTCTTTAATAGTTAGATTCCCACTCTTAATTGATTTAATAGTTCCTTCAATGTGCGGGGGGACCATAACTTTGTGCTCAATCAGAGTTGTTTCTTGAATTGTTCCGAGAACATCACCGCCAATCACTTTGTCACCATTACTTACTACCGCTTTTAAGTCCCATTTTTTGTCGTAATCAAGTCCTGGAACTTCAACACCACGGGTAATAAAAGGACCAACTTTGGATTCGATTCCAGAAAGTGGCCGTTGAATTCCATCGTAAATTGAGGTGAGAAGACCAGGTCCAAGCTCCACAGTCATAGTTTCACCGGTGAGCTCAACAGGTTCGCCAGGGCCAATTCCAGCAGTTTCTTCGTAAACCTGGATTGCTGCTTCATCGCCATTAAGACGAATGACTTCTCCCATTAAACGTTCGTCACCCACACGGGTAACTTCGAACATTTTGGCATCTTTCATACCGTTCGCAATCACTAGAGGACCAGCTACACGGAGGATTACACCGCTCGCAGCTTTAGTCTTAGTTTTCGGGGCTTCTTCAGCCGTTTGAGTATTCATGAGTTAAGGTTATTAGAGTTTTTTTAATAAAAAATTAAGCTTTTAAAATATTGGATCCAATGGCTTTTTCCACAATTTCTCCAAGGCGATCTAAGCCAAATCCGGTGGATCCTTCTGGTCCGGGTAGGGCAATAATCGCAGGCAAAGCATCAGCTGTAACTTTTTTATATTCGTCAGTTGGAATTGCTTTGGCATCGTTTTCAAGAATAAAAATAATGGCGTAACGACATAGGTCTTTGCCTTCGAGCGTTTCCATTTTTAGTTTTTGTAGAGTCTCCAAAGTTTGCTCGGCATTTTCTGTAAAATGAGTGTTTACGCCGATGGCTTTAAATCCGAGAACAACATCTCTGGGGCCAACAATGGCGATATCGTGTTTAGTAGTTTTACTCATAATTAAACATAAAGTTTATGAATTCGATCACGTAGCATTTCTTCTGGAATGCCACGAAGTTTGCCCACCATAATCATGCGAATAATGCGGGCGTTGTTTTGTTTCGCAAAGAAATAAGCGAGAACAGCCTCAGGACCAGAATCGACATAGCGCGAACCGCGCGCAAAATCGATTAAAAGTTCCTCAGCGTATTTTTCTAAATAAAGGAAAGATTTGTGTTTTTCATAAGCTTCGAGCCCACGATTTACCACTGATTCGTAGTCTGTTCCTTTAAAAATTCCAGTAAGTGAGTTTTTGTCGGTCTCCATGCCGTCTTTGAACTTGTAAGTTGGCAAAGTGCCACCCTTTAAGAACACATCATCAAGTAAGTTGTTGGTTATAAAGAAATCTTCTTGGCCAAGTAGTTTGATTCTAAGGAATCCTTTGATATTCATTAAGTCGATCCATTTTTGGACGAATTTCATAACAAATGAGTTTCCAGTCTTTTTGGCAATTTCAGCTAGTATTTCAAATAAAACGCGGTCTAAAAGCAGATCAATAAAACGAGGGTCAGAGGTTTTTTCGTAAGTTAAACGTGTTTTTTTGATGCCTTCTTTGATTTTGTTAGTTAAAGCCTCGTCTAATGGGAAGTATTCGTGATCTTTTTCAAAGAAAAAGGCCTCAACCGCTTCTACGGGAATGCGGCCGATTGTCATTAATTGTCCGCGAATTTCTTCTTGGCCCTTGTCGCTGGCCAGACCTTTTAAAACAGTTTTGAAATTGTGAAAGTCAAAAGGTAAGAAAAGGATGTCGAGAAGTAGTGGGTCTGGCACAATGCGGTCTAAAAGCTCTTTGGCATCTTGAAGTCCGGCATCAATTACCTCCTGGAAATCTTCGGTTTTTTTAATATCGCCCACGTGATTAGCATAGGCCGTGTCATTTAAAATTTTGTAAGCCTCTTTGGCTTCTTTGGCACCAAGCATTCGTTCGACATCTGTCATGTCGAGTAACATTGGTTCGAGCGAGCGAACGCGAGCGGTGGCGTAAGAGAATTGGCTCATAGTTTATGGAAAAAGAAGTTGATTAAGTTGCATTTCAAGTTCACCCCAGAGTTCTTTTTGAAGCAAAGAGTCGATAGAGAAGTCGACTTCGACTTTTCCGGAAGTAAGAATAAAGCCACCGGCAATTGAGGCGGCGTTGGTTCCTAAATTAAATGAGGCCCCAGAAGCATCAAGAGCTTTTTTGGTTTCAGATTCTTTGCCTTTGGCTGGAATAATGGTTCCTTCTTTGAATTCTTTAGTCGCTTTTTTAAGAAGAATAGCCACGATATCAACGTATTGATCTGAATTAACAATTGCTTTGATAGTTTCATCAGCAACTGTTGCGAGGATTTCACGTTTTTTGCGAAGCATGTTGTTACGAGTTTCCATTTTAGCGAAAACTTTAGCCCGGTCTTTTGCTTTGACGCAATTGTCTTCGATTTTGGTACTTATTTCGATTTTGCGTTGTTTGCGTTTTTCTTCATATTCCGCCGTGATCTTAGCAATAGCTGCATCACGCTCTTTATCGAGCTTGGCGATTTCTGCTTCCGCAGTTTTTTTTGATTTGATCGAGGATATCTTTTAAAGCCATTTTTAATTGTTAGTAATTTGAGATCAATTCGAGAGATGAGAAGCTCATCTCCCGTCAAATTCCAAATTTAAACTTCGATGAAAGCCCAGAGAAGTAGGGTGATCAAAAGACCGATAACCGCGTAAGTTTCTACCATAGCAGCCATGATAACCGCTTTACCAACATTGGCTTGGTCTTTAGCAACAGAGTGAAGACCAGCGGCAGCAACTTTACCTTGGTAAATACCAGAAATAAGACCAGTAATAGCAACTGGCAAACAGGCAAAGAAAAGTAGCCAACCAGTTTCCATAGAAATAGAAGCTACTTCGCCACCAAATAAACCAAGCTTAAAGATAACAAGAAGACCTCCTAGGAAGCCGTAAATACCTTGAGTGCCAGGTAGCGCTTGGATAAGAAGAACTTTACCAAAAAGTTCAGGTTTTTCACTAATTACTCCAGCACCAGAAAGACCAGCAAGTCCAACTCCAACGGCGGATCCAGCTCCTCCGAGGAAAACAGATAGGGTCGCTCCAGCGATAGCAATAGCAACAGCAGACATAATATAAGGGTTAAAGATTTTTTAAGTAATAATAATGTATTTGCAGGTGCGTTTGAATGGTTTGAAACCAATTCCACCACCTTCCATAAATTTACTAAAGAACTCTACAAACTGAAGACGTGCAGAGTGAATAAAGGCCCCAAGAGCAGATAACACTAGGTTCATCGTGTGACCCAGAATCAAAACAATAATCGCGACAACAATTCCAACGTAAGGGATAAGATCATAAGCAAGAGCAGCAATAATATTCATGGCAAAAGCAATAATCCCGGTACCAAGACCAAGCGCCATAATACGAGAGTAAGACAAAATATCTCCGAGGTAGCCAACTAGTCCGTATAAGGAGAGAACTCCAATGCCAAATTTAGCAGGGATGCTTTTTTGTTTGCGTCCTTGGGTGAGAATCATAGCGGCAACACCACCTAGGACACACCATTTTAAGATTCCAGCGTATTCAGTTGGGATTAAGGCCCCGCTAGAGGCTAGCCCAAATCCAATGATTGCGAGTAAGAAATAAATCCAAAGGAAACTATCCAACACAGCATCTAAATATTGTTTCTGTTTGATTTTCCACCAACCATCAATTCCTTTACCAATTAGAACTTGAACGATTCCAAGCACAAGAGCTAATACTAGGAAGATAAGTGGCCCAGATCCAGCAGCAGGATTTAAGATTTGGCCTTTAAAGGCGCCATTTTCAATCATAAATGAAGGTGCTTGTTCGACTGTAAGCCCAAAATATCCACCAAAGAAATATCCAGCGACCATAGTAAGAACTCCACCCCACATTAATAGGCGAATCAGTCCAGTGCTTTCTTTTGGAAGGTTAAAGAATCTAAGCATTAGGAACATAATTACAAATAGCATCAGTCCGTAGCCAGCATCTGTTAAACAAAGGGCAAAAAACACAATAAAGAAAGTAGCCAAGAATGGAGTAGGATCCACTTCGTTAGCTAAGGGGAATCCATAAAGCTTGGTTACTGATTCAAAAGGCCAAGATGTTCGTTTGTTGTGCAGCAAAATTGGCGGGTCTTCACCTTTGGCTGGCTTGATTTTTTCGATAGCGGTTGAAGGAAATTTCTCATCTAATTCTTTTTGGATCTTTTCAAGATCAAGCTTGGCGATCCAACCTGTTACAACAAAACTATAGGTGGTTCCTTTAAGCTTTTCACGGACGCGTTGATCTTCTTGTTGCCAGGCAAAAACATCATGCACAATTTGTAGGTTTTCTAGATGTTTGCCAAGATTTGCGAATTCTTCGATGTTTTTAGCAATGGCTTTGGCAATAGCTTCTTTTTCAGTAGTGATTTCTTTAAGTCGATCAGAAACTGTCATTGGCAACTCAGGAAGTTCGATCTCCTGGAATTTCATTTTTGATAGAAGTTGCTTGCTTTCACTTTCATACTCCTTAGCAATGGCCACTACAACATAAGAAGTAGAGGTTTCTTCATGGATTTTTTCAATATTAGTTAGTTCACCAAGTCCTTTTAAGGCTTTTTTTAGGGCATCGTATTCAAGGGTTGGGACTTCTCCTAAATGGATATTAACGTGTGAGGTTTCGCGTGGGACATCTAGTTTAAAGCGTAGTTTTTTCCAGTTAAGAAGAAGCGCTTCTTCAGCTTCTAAAGCGGTTTGAGTGTTTTGGTCAGCGTTGTGCTTTTCTTCGGCGGTTTGGCATTCTTTAATAATAGCGCGGTAATCAAAACCACCTTTTACAGTTCCAATAGCGCTTTCGGAAGTTAAAGTAGGCTTACCAGCCCAAATTGGACGTTTGGCCGCATAAGGAGTTAATAATTTAATGGCAAAATCAGTGTTGGCGACAATAAAATCAATATCGTGATCCTCCTTTTCAATATTTTCTAACTCTAATTCAGTGCCTTCGGAGATCTCTTCGACCTGCATGACACCTCGTTTTTGGAGGAGAGCTAAAACTTTTTCAAGGTCCGTCTTCATGCCTAGAATCTGGACCTTTTCCATGGCGAGAACAGCCATAGTTTTGGGTTAGGAACAAATTATTTAAGAAACGCCAACAAATTCTTGGAAAGCTTTGACTGCTTGGCGAACAGCCTGCTCTTTACGCATGTCAGCTTCCCGTTCTAGGGTTTGGATGTCACGTTCGCCTCCTGATAAGGCATCTTTACAAATTTGACTAGCTTCTGTTTTGGCGGCAGTGATTTTTTTCTTTGCCGGCCTTTTTTTCAGTGTCTACAAAGTCTTCAAATTCTTTTTGAGATTTTTCCTTTGCGTCAATTACCATTTTATCGTTTCGTTTTTTGGCCTCTTCGATCATTTTTTTGGCCTCTTTTTCGGTGTCGTGAATATCTGTAATTGGGTGCGTAGTCATAGTTTTAGATTATTTTTAGAACGCGCGTAAGTTTAGAGAGGGTTTGCAAAAAAATCAAGGGTCTTAGAGCCGTTTTTGCTTATATTTAAGCGAAAAAGCTTGACGATTCGGGGTTAAGAGGTTTGCCATACATTTTTTACAGATTTGGTGAATTTTCCATCATAGTCTTCAAAGCGAGGGTCTAAGACGTGAACAGTGCTTGCTTGAGTTTTGGTTATGGCCCAGTATAAGAATCTTTTCATTCTTAATACTGCCTGAGGAAGACTATATTCGTACCAACTGTTTTGAAGCCCTTCGCAAACCTTTTGATGAACAGGATGTGATGGCGGAATAAAAGGTAACCGATGAATAAATAAAGTTTGAATTTTTTGCGCTGCTTCGGGGTTGTTTTTAAGGAGATGTGTATATAATCTTTCAGTTCCAATAATCAGAGTGGTATCTTCAGCTTTTAAGAATCTTTGGCTAATTTTTCCCATTCCGCCAGAAATGGATTGGGATAGGAGTAAAACTTCAGCTTTTTTAAGGGGATCAGCTAGTTTTTCGTGCAAACTAGAAACAGCGGAGATTGAATTGCATAGTAAAAAGGCCGTTTGTTTAGGGGATTCTTTTTTTAAGAACTCAAAGGTATCAAATAGGTTTTTTGGAGCACGAGTGTTTGGAAATTCCGGGTGAGTTACTAGGTCTAGGGTGCGGTTGTTTTCAGATTTAAGAAAAATTTCGGGAATATCGACTGGTAGTTGAAGTTGGTTTTTTATAAAAGAAAAATTTCCTTCTAAACTGCCATAGTTACTTAAAAATATCTTGCTGCCTTCAATTTTGTCCCAGAGTTCTTGTTTAAGGAGGGGCCCCATTTGCGCAGGGCAAGTACGAATAGCGGGAGTTCCTTCATAATTGAGCATAATCCAGGTAAGAACGTGCGGATTGCCGGCAAAAGCTTTTTGGATAATAGAGAGGTCTTTTTTTAGAAGTCTTTGATTAGGCGAGGCTGGCAGAGTTTCGATTTCTTCTTCTAAACTCAGTAGGGTGTCTTTAACTTTTTTAAATTCCGGGGTCTGAAAATGTTCTGGCCCAATGATGGTTTGTTTTTGAAAAGCATCTTTAGGGGCATGCTTGTCTAAAAACATACCTAGTAGTCCAAAGAAAATTTCAAAACGACTGGTTAAAGATTCATCAACGGTTTTGGCAAAATTTTGGAGATTATTTAAGGCGTAATATTTGGTTAGAGATCTTAAAGCGGTTTCTTCGAAAATCTCAATGGATTCAATTAAGTGGTGTGGTTTTTGAGGGATTAGAGTCCCTTGGCGAGTTAGGTTATCAATATATAGTCGTTGGGAAACAACCAGGAGATGAGCAAGTTTAGCGTTTTTAAGAGCGGCATTATAAAAACAGTCTGGATCATCGCAAGATTCATAAAGATGAGGCAGGGCCGAGATTTGATCCCAAGCAGATTGTTCGTCATCGCCAATAATAATTTCGTTTTTTTCACCACTTCCGCCGCGGGCAAGCCATAGGAAGATTTTAATTAAAAGGCGGGTTTCGCCGGTATCAAAATGATCTGATTTTAAAAATTGTTTTAAGCGTGCTTGGCAAAGATAGCGCGCGGGGTGTTGAAGTTGCGCAATGCGAGCATCCCGCTCAATGTTTTGGGGTTCGGGAGTTACTAATAGACATTTTTCGCCAGAGTTTTCTGTAAAATTGGTAGCTGCAATAGCTAAATCACTAGTTTCGCCTAATGGGGTTTCGAAAATGGTACTTTCTCCTTTAGATAGGGCCGCAATAATTGCCTCTTGAAGCTCTGGCTGAGCTCCGGCTTGAGGTTGGGGGTCTTTTTTTGCAGGAGTGTTTTTGGCGGCATTATTTTTTTGAGGGAGATTTTTTAAGAAGGTTTCTTCCCAGCCAAAGTCACTTTTATTAAGGACGTCTCGGATTTGCTCGGCCGCCTCAGAAGGGATTTCTTTGATTTTTTTGAGCAATAATTTATAAAGCTCAATGGCAACTTTAGTATCGTCTAAGGCGCGATGCTTGCTTTCGTGAGTGAGATTAAATTTTTCACTTAGGATTTCGAGACTATAAGAAGGTTCCCGCTCTAATAAGGTTTGGGAAAGATGAAAAGTATCGAGTATGGTTCCTTTTACAGGGATTTCGTTGGCGGCCAGAAAATCAACATCAAACTGGACTGAATGACCTAAAATAGGGGAATCACCAATAAAATCTATAATTTGATCGCGAACCTCATCAATGGGGGGCGCATCTTTTAAGTCTTCATCCGTGAGGCCAGTTAAATGGCGGATGATTTCGGGAAGAGCTACCCCTGGATTTACTAAAGTTTGGAATTCTTCTTGGATTGTTCCATCCTCGCTTAAACGAACAGCTGCGACCTCAATAATTTGGTCTTTTTCAGGAGTGAGTCCGGTGGTTTCTAGATCTAGGGCAACAAACATGGGGGCTTAGCATAGCGAACTTTCTACATCAGAGCCAGTAGTTCCACTAGTACCTTACAAACTTGAGCTCTAGTCATATTGTCGCCAGGACCAAAAGTGCCATCATTGTAACCACTGATAATTCCTAAATTATAGGCAGTGGAAACATAATCATAGTACCAAGCATCACTGTCTATATCTGGGAAATCAAGGAGATCAGATGTGACATCAGTACCCGCTGCCTCGAGTAAAATTTTGACGGCCTCAGCGCGATTAATGTAACTACTAGACCCAAAAGTGCCATCATCATAACCTTCAGCAATTCTTTCTTCGTAAGCAGTTTGGGTGTAAGGGGCATACCAAGCATCAGTTGGGACATCGGAGAAAGCACTGCTGGAAATTGAATCAGGAATTTCAAAGCTCAAAGCGCCGAGCACCATTTTTAAGAATTCAGCGCGATTAACAGGGTTATCTGGAAGGAAAGTGTTGTCATCGTAACCTTCAACCACACCATCAGTAACTAATTGAATAATATAGTCTTCGGCCCAGTGCCCAGAAATGTCAGACAGAACAATAACTGTATTTGAGTCTGAGGATTCGTCATTTTCGCTTTCGTTTGCAACGACTTCTTCAGCGTCATTTGCTTCTTCGATTTCTACCTTGGTGGAAGCGCTGATGTTGCCAGCGGCATCTTTTAAAATGAATTTAAATGTGTTGTCAGCGTTTTGTTCTAAATCGAGCGTGATTTCAAAATAACCACTGGAATCTACGGTGGCGCTTTCGTCAGAGTAAGTTTCAATAACTGTAGTGCCGGCTTCACCGTAACCAGTAAATGTATAGGAGTCAGCGTTAACCTCTTCCGGGACATCATCCAGGTCTGGGGCGCCAGGAGCAGAGTGATCACCGCCGCCTGAGGATTCAGCTTCGGCAGCTTCGGTTTCGCTTTCAACAATTACGATACTAGTTGTATCGCTAGAGTTACCATCTCCGTCTTCTACTTTAATAGAAAAGTTGTTGGTAGATTCTTGAATAAGAGCCACAGTGATTTCAAAATAGCCACTGGAATCCGCGTAAGTAGGGGAAATGTCGTAAGACCCGCCAGTGACAATAACTTTGTAGCCAGCACCAGTGGTTCCGGAAATAACAGCTTTAGTAGCGTCAACTGGAGAGACAATTTCGTCTAAATCAGGAGCGTCGACAGCTAAGGCTGCGGGAATAAAAATTCCTAAGCAAAGAAGAATGAGAGCGATTTTGGAAAAAATACGCATTTTAAGGGAGGTTAGGGAGTGTTATAAAAGATCGACAAATTCGTCGAAAAGATAATTAGTGTCAGTGGGGCCAGGAGTGGCCTCGGGATGAAATTGAACTGAGTAAAAGGGAAGAGTTTTGTGTTTGATGCCTTCAACGGTTTTGTCATTAGCGTTTTCAAACCAAACTTTCCAGTCTTTATTTAAGGATTTGTGTTCGACAGCGTAACCATGATTTTGCGAAGTAATGTAACAGCGACCAGTTTCTAAATCAGTGCAGGGTTGATTTTGGGAGCGGTGCCCAAATTTAAGCTTGTAAGTTTTCCCGCCGCCAGCAATGCCCATAATTTGGGAGCCTAAACAAATCCCAAAAGTTGGGATTTTACGTTCAAATCCTTTTTGCATGATGGCCAGAGTTTCTCCCATCAGAGCTGGGTCACCAGGACCGTTGGAAAAGAAAACTCCGTCAAATTTTTGATCCATTTCCCAAAGGTCATAATTCCATGGCACACGAGTTACAGAAATGTCGCGATCTAAAAAGCTGCGAATAATATTAAGTTTCATGCCGCAGTCCACAATAGCCATGTGTTTGCGACCAGCTTTATAGGTTTCGGGTTTTTTTATAGAAACTTGAGATACGAGATTTTCTTTGTTGGGATCATGAAAATCTATTTTATGGCCATCGCGAGTTAAAGTCCCAAGCATGGCGCCTTTGGTTCTGATTTTTTGAGTGAGGGCGCGCGTGTCTATATCTGTTATGGCCGGGATGTTGTGTTTTTTGAGCCATTGCCCAAGTGATTGCATTGCTTGCCAATGGCTGTGGGTTTCGGAATATTCAGTAACAATTACTCCTTTTATATGTAGCCCCATGCTTTCGAAATTTTCTTCAATTTTATAGTTGGATTGGGCTGAATTTGGAACACCATAGTTCCCAACCAGTGGGTAGGTGACAATAATAATTTGTCCTTTATAAGAAGGATCAGTAAAAGTTTCGGGGTAGCCAACCATCCCTGTATTAAAAACCACTTCACCGGCGGACTCTGTATGGGCTCCAAAAGATTTTCCTTTGAGCTTAGTACCGTCCTCGAGGGTGAGAGTGAGTTGGTCATTAGTCATCGAAAGGTATTTTAGGGGTTATTGGGGGGGAGGGCAAGGTGAACAGATTGTGGCTTGTTTTTAGCAAGGGCCTGTGGTTTATTGTGGGGGCTTCTTGTTAACTTATAAAAAATTCAAATGGCTCATCGTATAGAAGTTGGCTCTTTGGTCCCAGACACCCGTGCCCTGGTTCGCTTAAACAATTTTAAACAAAGCGACTTTGGGAATCGTATAAATTCCGTAGAAGTTGTGGATGTTTATACAACTGACCGTAATTTTTCTGATGAGGAATTGGAAGAAATTGCGAATTCTTTAACAAATCCAGTAACGCAGGCTTACGCCGTAGATAAATCGTATGAAGTTTCGGAGTTTGATTATGCGATTGAAGTTGGTTTTCAGCCAGGAGTTACGGATAATGTGGGGAATACTGCCCGGGAAATTGTAGAAGATTTACTGGGGATTAAGTTTGAAGGTGAAGATGCGGTTTATACGTCACAGATTAGTTTTGTAAAAGGCGAGATAACAGAAGAAGAGGCTAAAGAATTAGGAAATTCTATGGCTAATGAACTTATTCAAAGAATTTTAGTAAAACCATACGAAAAATATAAAGAAGATGGCGGCATGGATGTGAAAGTGCCAAAAGTTGATCTTCATCATGAACCGCAAGTTAAGGAGGTGGATTTAGAAATTTCCGATGAGGAGTTACAAAAACTTGGGAAACAGGGGATTGAAAACGATGATGGCACTCGTCGCGGCCCATTGGCGCTTGATATGGATTACCTTCGAGCAATTCAGGAACATTTCCGTGGCCTTGGTCGTAAGCCAACTGATGTTGAGCTTGAATCTTTAGCGCAAACTTGGTCTGAGCACTGTAAGCACACGATTTTTGCGGCGACCATGGATGATATTAAAGAAGGAATTTATAAACACTATATTAAGAGAGCTACGAATGAAATTCGGGCGGCAAAAGGAGATAAAGACTTCTGTGTGTCTGTGTTTGAAGATAATTCCGGAGGAGTAGTTTTTGATGATAAATGGATTGTGACAGATAAGGCAGAGACCCATAACAGCCCGTCAGCTTTGGATCCATTTGGTGGATCAATTACCGGGATTGTGGGAGTGAATCGCGATACAATTGGGTTTGGTAAAGCGGCTAAACCAGTTATTAATCGGTATGGTTTCTGTTTGGCTAATCCAGATGATAAAAGTCCTTTATATAAAGGAAAGAACAATACACAAAAGATGTTGTCCCCCCGCCGAATAATGGATGGGGTAATTGATGGAGTTAACGTCGGCGGGAACTGCTCTGGCATCCCGACCCCGCAAGGGTTTTTGTATTTTGATGATCGTTATAAAGGTAAGCCACTTGTGTTTGTAGGAACTGTTGGTTTGATGCCACGGGACTTAAACGGCAAGCCAAGTTGGGAAAAGAGTGCGATGCCAGGTGATAAAGTTGTGGTTGCTGGTGGAAAAGTTGGTCAAGACGGAATTCATGGTGCGACTTTTTCTTCGGAGGCTATGGATTCAGGCAGCCCTTCTACGGCGGTGCAGATTGGTGACCCAATTACGCAGAAAAAAATGAGTGATGCGATTGTAAAAGAAGCCCGCGACCTGGGTCTTTATAATAGTATTACAGATTGTGGCGCGGGCGGAATATCTTGCTCGGTCGCAGAAATGGCTAAGGAATGTGGTGGATGTTATGTGGAGCTTGATAAGGTCCCACTTAAATATCCTGGGCTTGATCCATGGCAAACTTGGATTAGTGAATCACAAGAAAGAATGACCATGTCGATCCCACCAGACAAAGTTGATCAGTTTTTAGAATTAATGGAAAGACGTGGTGTAGATGCGTGGGTAATTGGAGAATTTAATGATTCTGGAAAATGTGAAGTTGTTTATAAAGACGAAAAAATCATGGATTTGGCATTAGATTTTCTTCATGACGGCCTTCCTCACAAAACACTTACTACAACTTATACAAAAGAGACTCATGATGAGCCGAATATGGAATGCCCAGCTGATTTAACAGATACGTTAAATGCTATGATGGCGCGCCTTAATTTAGCTAGTTTTGATTTTATTTCACATCAGTATGATCATGTTGTGCAGGGTGAAACTATTGTTGGGCCGCTGCATGGCAAAGGTCGCGTAAATGGACATGCTTCAGTGATGGCCCCGGTTTTGAACTCAACGAAGGGTGTCGTGGTTTCACAAGCAATTAATGCTAAATATAGTGATATAGATACTTATCATATGGCGGCTTGTGCGATTGATTCGGCAATCCGAAATATTGTTTCGATTGGTGGGCCGCTTGATCATTTGGCTCTGATGGATAATTTCTGTTGGTGTAGTTCGAATGAAGAAGAACGCCTTGGTCAATTAAAAGAAGCCGCCCGTGGTTGTTATGATTATTCTACGGCTTATGGAACACCGTTTATATCTGGAAAAGACAGTATGTTCAATGACTTTAAAGGCTTTGACGAAGACGGAAATCCCGTGAAGATTTCTGTTCCGCCAACGTTGCTTGTGTCTTCATTAGCTGTGATGGATGATTACCGAAAATCAGTAACTTTGGATGTTAAATTCCCGGGAGATTTGGTTTATGTGGTCGGAGAAACAAGTGATGAACTTGGGGCGAGTGAGTATTTCGAAGAATTAGGATTCATTGGTAACAACATTCCAAAAGTTGATGCTGAGAAAAACATGAAAGTTTATCGAGGAGTAGAAAAAGCAATACAGGCCGGGTTGGTAACCTCTTGTGAAAGTGTGCTGCTTGGTGGTCTTGGTGTGGCTTTGGCTCGTAAGGCGGTGGCCGGGCAACTTGGAATGGATGTATCTCTTGAGAATCTGCCAGTGAAGGGAGATGTGACACGACCAGATTATTTACTGTTCTCTGAAAGCCAAGGTCGACTTGTAATGAGTGTGAACCCAGCCAAAAAAGAAGAGTTTGAAGCCATGTTTGAAGGGCTTCCTTTGGCGCAGATCGGGACAGTTCGTGAAGATCAAAAATTTGTATTAACAGATTTGGAAGGCCAAACTGTTATTGATACTGATGTTTCCACCCTCGATAAAAACTATCGTTTAACTTTTAAAGGATTTTAAATGACTAAACCTAAAGTAATTGTCATGGCCGGCTATGGAATTAACTGCGAAGAAGAAACTTCGTTTGTGTTTGAAAAAGCTGGAGCCGAGACAGAAATCATCCACGTTAATGATCTAATTGATGGTCATAAAAGCATGAAAGATTTTCAAATTATGGCTTTCCCAGGAGGGTTTTCTTACGGGGATGATACAGGGTCTGGAAATGCTTATGCTAATAAAGCTCGTAATCATTTATGGGAGCAAGTGCGTGATTTTGTGACGCAAGATAAGTTGGTAATTGGGATTTGTAATGGGTGCCAAATTTTGGCGAACTTGGGATTGGTCCCAGGTTATGAGTATGGGAACAGAGAAATTGCTTTGATGCATAATAAAACCGCTCGTTATGAGTGTCGTTGGATTGATATGAAAGTTACTAGTGAAAAGTGTGTTTGGACTAAGGGAATTGATGTTTTGCGATGCCCTGTTTCACACGGGGAAGGCAATTTTTATGCAAAACCTGAGGTGATAGCTAAATTGAATGAAGGCGATCAAGTGGTGTTTCGTTATGTGAAACCAGATGGATCATTGGCTGGCGGTGAATTCCCACATAATCCAAATGGCGCAGTAGAGGATATGGCCGCTGTTTGTGACCCAAGTGGTCGTATTTTGGCAGTTATGCCGCACCCGGAACGTAACTGGACTTTTTATAATCAAGATAACTGGACTAAGATTCGTGAAAAAGCAGAACGTGAAGGAATTGCGGTTCCAGAAGAAGGCCAGGGGATGGCCATGTTTAGGAATGGAGTTGATTACTTTACTTCCTAAGCATTAGGACTAGAGCGGAAAATAGGCCCACGCAAATTTTCTCCTCTTTTTCTGTGCCTTCGCCACTTAGCATCAGGTCATAAGTTCCTCCGAATAGGCCGTGTTTAGAAGTGATATCGCCGACATGCTTACCGCCTGAATTGGTTAGGACGTAATGATGAGTGGGGTTATAAAGGCCACTCATGTTATCAAGGATTCTTTTAGTAGCTGAATCGTCGGGGGCAGCCATGGTCATGATTTGTGTGCCTCCAGCGTCGCAAATGCTCCAGTTTTCCGCTCCAAATTTCATGGCGGTTTTTAGCATGTTTAGGCTAATATTCCCAATCTGTTCTTCGCCTTTTTCCATATCGAAAATGTTCCAATTCCATAATTTGCCAGGCTCGCGCTTAAGGCGTGATTCAAGAAGTAATTGGGTTTTATTTTTGTCGGTATAGACTTGAAGCTGACTTTTAAAGGTCATTTTAAAGAAAAGAATTGGCTGTTTGGAATCTGGGTCAGTGATTTCAGATGACATGGATGAAAACAAAGCTTTAAACCAGTTTTTTTCGGAATGGAGTTTTTTGTGATCTTTTAACATAGGAGGGGTTTTTTAAAAAATATATTTTATTAATACCATAAAAACCTCACGAATTTGTAAGGTTTTTGCTACAATAGGCGCAATGGACTTCAAAGGACAACATCTTATCTCGGCACAAACGCTTTCTAAAGAGGCGATTGAGCGAATTTTGGAGGTAGCATATGAGATGGAACCTTTTGCTGGCAAAGAGGAAGCGTCAGATTTGTTGCGCGGAAAAGTATTGGCTACACTTTTTTTTGAGCCTTCTACTAGGACGCGATTTAGTTTTGAGACTGCCATGTTGCGTCTAGGGGGCAGTGTGATTTCTAATTATACGATGAATGAGAGTTCATCGATTAAAAAAAGAGAGACTTTGTATGATACTGGCAAAACTGTGAGTCAGTTTGCTGATGTAATTGCCATGCGACACCCAGTGCCTGGTTCGGTTAAGGAATTGGCAGATGGAGCGGAGGTGCCGGTTTTGAATGCCGGAGATGGGGCAGCTAGTCACCCGACTCAGGGTTTGCTGGATGTTTTTACTATTCATAAGAAATTTGGACATTTTGGTGGCCTTACTTATGGATTAGTGGGTGATTTAAAAAATAGTCGCGTAGTACATTCGGAGTGTCGATTATTGAAAAATTTTGGCCCAACTGAGGCTAAACCGAAATTTGTTTGTGTGGCTCCACGCGGTTTGGAATTGCCTGATAATTTAAAAGAGGAACTTATAGAAGCTGGTTGTTTCGTACGCGAGACAACAGATTTAGAAGAAGCTATTGGGGCATTTGATGTGCTTTCTAATACTCGTATTCAAGAAGAACGGTTTGAGTCAGCAGAGGAGTTTAAAAAATACAGTGGTGTTTATTCAATTACACCAAAATTATTAGAGGGAGCTAAGGAGGAAATGATTATTTTAGATCCTTTGCCGCGGGTAGATAATCAGTTGGCCGTGGCTGTGGATAATGATCCGCGGGCTAAGTATTTTGAGCAGGTGCAAAATGGTGTGGCCGTGCGCATGGCCCTGCTGGCATTAGTTTTGGGTGTAAAATAAAAAGACCCCCTTTAAATTAAGAGGGCCTTTTTTGATTAACAGAAATTACTCAGAAACAACGGTTCGGATGGTGTTATATAAGCAAGCATCTTCGGTATTGATACAAACATCAAGATCTCCTTGGTAATCACCAGTTAGGAAAGGTGTGAAATGGAAAATAATTGTTTGAGTTTCTCCTGGCCCTAAGTCAATGTAGTAGTCGTAACTGAAAATTCCTAGAAAGTCAGTTAAATCCCAGCTTTCTTGGTATTCAGGAGTTGAGCCTTCAAAAATAATACCTTCTAAATAAGTTTCGCCAATGTCTAGGCTAGTAATAAGCTGCTCTTCGGCGGCGTCATTAGTGATTTCAATGGTGATATCATATCCTTCATCAAGAGTGGCAGTGGTTGGATAGTCAATATCAAGACTGATATCAGAAACTTCAAAATCTCCGAAATCAAAATCCTCAAAATCTTCAAAATCAAAGTCTTCGAAATCGTATTCGTAAGAAGTTTGAGAAGTACAACCCGCAAACACTAGCAGGCTGAGAAGCACGGGAAATATAATTTTTTTCATATAGAAAGGGGGTAAAGAATAAAATTATAGTATTAGGGTAGCATAAAATAAGTTAATGACTAGATTTCAGGGGGTTTCACCTTGACAAGATAGGCTGTTTGGGTAAAATTATATCCTGAATTAATTTCAGGATTTTCACCAATCCGCGGGGCAGTGGGACACCCATACAAAAGAAGATTCCACAAACGGGCTTGCCCGTTCTCTCCTAGAGGTTTCGTATGCGAAACCTTTTTATTATTAAAACCAATTATTATGAAAATATTTAAGTATTTGTTCGCATTAAGTTTAGTAGTTGTGGCTGCAATGTCTTTTTCGCCTACTGCTAAAGCGGCAAGTTATTTAGTGAATGATTTAAGTGACACTACAACTTGTTCTAGTACTTCATGTTCTCTAAGAGGCGCTATTTTGCAGGCGAATTCTACTACTTATGATGATATTATTCGTTTTGATGCGAGTTTGTCTGGACCGCATATGCTAACACTGCCTTCTTACACTGCTTCTGGAGGAGGAAGTTTATATATTGAGGCCGCCGGGGGGAAGTTGACAATTTATGGCAATGGTTTAGGCACCGCTATTAATGGGAATAATGATTCTCATTTTGATCCTATGATTGAGATTGAAGTTGGAGCTGATGTGGAGATTAGAGATTTATCAATTGTTAATGCGCATAATAAGGCTATTGAAAATAATGGGACTTTAGAGTTTACGGATGTTTTAGTGTGGGGGAACCGAGGAACTGCAATCACAAATAATGGGACTTTAACCACGAGTGGTGATATTCGCGTTTTTGGAAACTTGAGTACTGCTATTTATAATTCTGGAGATCTTTCTTTAAATTCTGGGACATGGCTTTCTGCTAATGGTGGAGCAGGGATTGTAAATGAAAATGGTAATGTTTACTTGGATTCAGTAGAGATTAAATTTAATGGTTATCGCGGAATTGAAAGTACTGGAGCAAGTAATTCGGTAGAGATAGTTAATAGTGCAATTTATGATAATGGAATTGCTACTGGTAATTATCCGTGTATATCTAATAAGGAAGGGTTTTTATCTATTTTAGATTCATCTGTTGAAAATTGTTTTGGAGGGGTTGCCAACAGTGAGGGAGCAACAGCAGTTTTAGAAAATGTCACAATTGAGGGCCATGAATATTATGGAATAATGAATTACTATAATTCAGATTTTGAATTAACTGATAGCCGAGTGCGTGCGAATGATGATGGAATCGTTAATTCAGGGTCAATTTTAAATATTAAGAATTCAACTATTACGCATAATGAGTTAGATGGTATACGAAATGCTTTAGATAGTATTGGCGAAGCAGGCACTGAGGCTAGAGTGACAGCTGATAACACAACTATATCCTCAAATGGTAGTAAAGGAATTTATAATGCAGTTGATAGCTATGTGGATATTTATGGTAATAGCTCGATTGATTCAAACGGGTGGTTTGGAATTTATAATGAAGGTTATTTGTCAGTAGAAGGCTCTGTTGTAGAAAATCATGTTGAAGCTTCAGGAATTACAAATCATGGGAGGGGAGAAGTGTATATTTCAGAAAGTACAATTAGAGGTAACTCTAGTGGTGTACAAAATACAGACAAAGGAAGTGTGAGAATTGGTTACTCTGTGGTGGAAGGTAATAATGGTGCAGGATTAACTAATCAAAATGGAGGAACTTCGGCGTATGTGCCAGAAATGAGTGTGTATGAAACTGTAATATCAGAAAATGGTAGATCAGGGATTGTTAGTAAAGGAATTTCAGAGACTTATGTGATTAATTCCTGGATAGATAGCAATGAAACTCCTACTAGTGGTGGGGCTGGAGTTAGAGCTATTGATGGTACAACTGTAAAAATCGCGAGTACTACAATTAGTAATAATTACGCTGCTTATGATGCTGCTAGTTGTACTTTTCCCTATTATGAGGGAGGTGGTGGCGTGCGGGTTGACCATAGTGAGGTAACGATTGTGAATAGCACGATTTCTGGTAATTCCGCAGATAAGTATGGGGGAGGAATTAATGTTATTGGAGTTTCTAGTAATTTAGAAGTTGTGAGTTCTACGATTACAAATAATGTGGCGGATGTGGATGATGATTCAACAAGCGAAGTTGGTGGAGGGATTTATCATGATACTTCTTATTCTGGCACTGTGGCGCTTAAAAATACGATTGTTTATGGTAATGAGAATACTGAGGAACCGGATTGTTACGGAACAATTGATTCTGACGATTACAATATTATCGGGGAATTATCTTCCTGTTCTTTTGCAACGGCGTCTAACGATCAAATAGGAGAGGACCCAATGTTGGATGATTTAGGAGATGATGGTGGCTTTGGGACAACTCATTCATTAGAGATTCATCCAGATTCTTCAGCTATTGATAAAATCCCGGCTGCTTTTTGTATGGATTTTGATGGGGCGGTTTTAATAACTGATCAGCGCGGAGTTGATAGAAGTATTTATTGTGATATTGGCGCTTATGAAGTTGAGGATGCAGATAATGATTTAATGCCTGATGAATGGGAGGAATGGATGGGATTAGACACAACAGCTGATGATTCGGACTCAGATCTTGATGGTGATGGTTACTCTAATTATGAAGAGTACTTAGGTAATACAGATGCTGCTAACAGTAGTGATATTCCTTTTGAAGATTATGATGGTGATGGAATTGAAGATGAGGATGATGCTTGTCCGACTGAAGATGCGACGGGTTATGATACTGATTCAGATGGTTGTATTGATGATACGGATGGTGACGGATTGTATGCTGATGAAGAAGACACTTATGGTTCTAGTGACTCAGATACTGATTCCGATGATGATGGTTTAGACGATTATGAGGAGGTTTATACTCATGGTACTGACCCAATGGACGAAGATACTGATGGCGATGACATGGATGATGCGTGGGAAGTTGAATATGGTTTTGACCCAGTGGCCACGGATGAATCTGGTGATGATGAAGATGGTGATGGGCTAACGAATTTAGAGGAATATGAGTTAATGTATGATCCAACTTTAGAAGCTTTGATTTTGCATGATGCTGATGATGTAACAAGCTGTGCCCCCTACCGAGATGGTACAAATATTGCTACTGACACCTCTACTTTTGTTGAAGGAGCAGGTTCAGTTTCTTTTGATGTTGATGTGAGTCGAAGTTCCAATGATTCGGGGTTAGTTGATTGCTCTTATGATTCAATTTTAGATTTTAGTGATTATGTTGCCTATGGTGGGACAGCTAAGTTTTGGGTTTACATTCCAGATGCTACTAATTTTACAGAAATTACTTTAATGCTAGCTAGTGATTCATCCGGTTATTCTAACCGCTACGAGGGAACGATGACGGCGCCAATCAATAATGATGGTGTTTTCCAGGATGGTTGGAATTTAATGGAAGTAGATTTTTCAACTTTTAGCTCTGTAGGATCGCCTGATGCCGCTGATATGCAAAGGTTTGGGATTATCTTTTCTTATGACGCAGCTTATACTGATCAGACAGGGTTTAGATTTGATGCTTTGGTGATTGAGTAAGAGTAATTGAAAAGTAGATTCGAGAAGGGAGTTGCTATACAATAAATGTATGAACTCCCTTCTTTTAAAAAACGGAACACTTGTAACGCCGGGAGAAAAACGGCGAGAGGATCTTTTGGTGCGTGATGGAAAAGTTGTGGAGATTGGGAAGTCATTATCAGAGGAAGGTGTGGAAATTGTGGATTGTGCGGGGAAGTTTGTGATGCCTGGGGTAATTGATGTGCATGTGCACTTGCGAGAGCCAGGAGGAGAGGCAAAAGAGGATTTTGCAACGGGGACAGCGGCGGCAGGGGCCGGCGGCGTGACGTTTGTCTTAGATATGCCAAATAATTCGCCGGCGGTGATTAGTAGGGAGGGTTTGGAAAAGAAAAGAGAGCTGGTGGGGCCAAAAGCTAAAGTTGGATTTGATTTGTATATGGGAGCAGCGATTAATGAGGACGGCACAACTAATGTAGATGAGTTTTTGGAGTCAGACGCAATTGCTTATAAGATTTATGTGGGGAGTTCGACTGGGAATTTGTTAGTGGCGCACAAAGACGGTTTAGAGGAGATTTTTGAAAAAGTGGCGCCCACGAATCGGCTGATTTGTGTGCATGCTGAGGATGAATATTTGATTCAACAGAATATTAAAAAATTTAAAGGCCAGGATGATCCGATGATCCATGGAAGAATTCGTAATGAAGAAGTAGCGTATGAATCTACGAAAATGATTTTGCATTTGGCTAAAAAATATGGAGCCCGGGTCAATATTTGTCATTTAAGTACCAAGCTAGAATTAGATGAATTTGCGGCTTTTAAATCTAAAAACATCACCTGTGAAGTAGCTCCGCATCATTTGTTTTTAACAGAAGTGGAATTAGCAAAACAGGGGAATTTTGCCAAAATGAATCCACCACTTAGAAAAGAAAAAGATTGTAAGGCATTATTAGAGGGGATCCGAAGCGGTTTAGTAAATATGGTGGCGACTGATCACGCGCCGCATTTAACATCCGAAAAAGAACAGCCATACTGGGTGGCGCCCTCCGGCGTCCCTGGTCTCGAAACTTCGCTTCCGCTTATGTTAAATGCTGTAAATAATGGAGAGTTAACACTGGAAGATGTGGTGCGCGTGATGTGCACCGAGCCAGCGAAGATTTTTGATTTAGAAGGGAAGGGGCGGTTGGAAGTTGGAGCAGACGCCGATCTTGTGATCGTGGACATGGATTTAGAGCAAGTAGTAAAGAATGGAGGCCCGGGCGCTAAATATACTAAATGTGGTTGGAGCCCATTTGTTGGACAAAAACTAAAGGGTTGGCCAGTAAAAACTTTGGTAAATGGGGAATTTCTGGTATAAAACGATCCAGCAATAATTCATTTAAATGGTAGAAGGCCCTTCTTTAGTTGTGGTAAGTGATCATTTGCGAGAGATCTCACGTCCTGGTATGGATTTGGATGTAGTTAATGATTATGGCTCTTTTCAAGAGTGCATGATACAGAGGATATTGGATGTTGCTGCTCAACTTGGGGCTTGTCGTACTCCGGAAGGTATTGATTATCAAAGAGTTACTCAAACTATGGGCAGAGTTTTTGATGAAGTGAGTTCGTGGTTTGATCGTGGAGATTTTGTGCGGTTTTTGCCATGTTTTGAGGCCTGGAAAAGCTATTTAATTGCGGCTATTCACGAATGGTTGCAAGAGGCAGATGCTAGTTGGTCGCTTTATATGAGACTGGAGGAAACTCGCTCGGTTCGAATTAAACCTGTGCGGCGAGCGACTCGTTTGGGCGCGGATTTATAGGGAGAATGGCTATGTTTGCAGGTTGATTTTTTTGAGTTTTTGTGTTATAATCAAATGTTGTTTAAGGGTAAGGATCTCTTTAAAAAGGTCCTTGTAGACGACTAAAGAGGCGCCATGCTATAATGCCGGCGCTTCTTTTAAATAAGTTAAAAAATATGGATCTCTCGATAATTTGCGCAAACGTCCACTTCCCCAATCCGATTGTACTGGCGTCTGGAATTTTGGGTGTAACTGGAAATTCACTAAAACACGTTATTAATAATGGTGCTGGTGGTGTGACTACTAAGTCGATTTGGCTCGAAGAGCATTTAGGTCATCCAAATCCAACGATGATGGGTAATGAGCATTTTTTTGTAAATGCGGTGGGGTTGCCTGATGCTGGAATTGATAAAGCTCATCAGGAAATTGGAACATATTTAGATTGGTATAATTCACAGGATAAAAAAGCTCCGCTTATTGCTAGTATTGTAGCTGGTAAGATTGCTGATTTTGGGGAGATTGCCGAGAAGATTGCTGAACTTAAGCCGCATATGATTGAGGTGAATATTTCTTGTCCGAATGTAGAGGATGAACTTGGAAAGCCTTTTGCTTGTGATATGGATCAAGCTGCAGAAGTGACGAAAATTGTTAAAAAGCGAACAAATGGCGAGTATCCAATTGTGGTTAAGCTTTCGCCAAATGTTAATAATTTAACGGAGATTGCAAAGGCAGTTGAGGATGCTGGAGCTGACGGGTTAACTGCGTTCAATACTTTTGGTCCGGGAATGGTGATTGATGTGGATACGGCGCAACCAGTGCTTGCCAATAAGGTTGGCGGGGTATCAGGCCCTGGACTTAAACCATTAGTGGTGAAGGGTATTTTTGATCTTTATAAGGCGGTTAAAATTCCGATAATTGGAACGGGAAGTGTGCTAACTGGTCGAGATGCGCTTGAGTTAATGATGGCTGGCGCTACTTTGATTGGCGTTGGAACCGCGGTTTATTATCGTGGTGATGATGTGTTTGGAAAGATCGCTAAAGAGATGGAGGAATGGTGCGACGAAAATGGTGTAGTAGATATTTCTGAGATTGTGGGGCGTGCCCACCAAGTTTAAAATTTAACTTTTTAATTTATGAGTTGCTCCCGTAACGACATCCCAAAGATTGTAAAAATTCTTGATGTAGAGTCAGAGAATCCGTTTGTAAAAACATTTACCCTAGATATTTCCGTAGGAGCAAAAGCAGGCCAATTTGTGATGATTTGGATTCCGCGTTTGAATGAAAAACCTTTTTCAGTGGCCTTTGATGATGGCAGGACATTGCAGATTGCGATTGCGGCCGTGGGGGAGTTTTCAAATGCTATGCATAAATTAAAAGCTGGTGACAAAGTTGGAGTTCGAGGACCATACGGAAAGCCTTTTGAATATGAGGATGGCGAGCATTTGGCTGTAATTGGAGGCGGATATGGAGCAGCACCGCTTTATTTCCTTGCACACGAGGCTGTTGCTCGCGGGTGTAAGGTGGAGTTTGTAGTTGGCGCACGTAACTCAGAAAATTTGTTATTTTTGGATCGAGCAGGCGCCCTAGACGATACGAATGTTCATGTAGCTACCGATGATGGTAGCGAAGGATATAAGGGTTATAACGTGCCCTTACTTGAAAAATTGATGGATGAGGGTTTAAAAATTGATCGCATGCTAACAGTGGGGCCGGAAATGATGATGATGGCGGTGTCGGAATTAGGTTTAAAACACGATATTAAGTGTCAGGTTAGTGTCGAGCGATATATGAAGTGCGGATTTGGTGTTTGTGGGCAATGTGTAATTGATGATAGTGGGATGCCAACTTGTTTAAAAGGGCCGGTTATGGATCATAAGTTAGCCCGCGAACAAGTAGAGTTTGGCAAATATCATCGGGATCGAGTGGGGAGGAAGCAGGAATGGTAAGTTAAGTTGTTTTTTTAGGTAAAACTCGCTATTATCTCGGCGTAAAATTTAACCTAAAAAACATGACAGATTTTTCCCGAGCAATTGCTGAGAAGCTTTTAGATATTGAGGCGGTTAAGGTAAAAATGGATCCACCTTTTTCCTGGACTTCTGGTATTCAGTCGCCAGTTTATTGTGATAATCGTCGTCTTATCTCATACCCAGAACATCGTAAGGCAGTGGTAATGGCTTGGAAAGAATTGATTGAAAAAAAAGTAGAATCTGGTGAAATGGCTATGCCAGATGTGCTTGGAGGAACAGCCACAGCCGCGATTCCTTGGGCTGCTTTTTTGGCTTATGAAATGAATTTACCCATGGTTTATATTCGTCCGCAGAAAAAAGAACACGGCGCTGGAAAACAGATTGAAGGTGATTTAAAACCAGGGCAAAAAGTTTTGATTGTTGAGGATTTGATTTCAACTGGTGGGAGTAGTGTGGCGGCAGCAGAGGCGGTGCGTGATGAAGGTCAGTGTGAAGTAACTGATATTTTTGCAATTGTTTCTTGGGAACTGCAAAAATCTACTGATCGGTTTGATGAGGCTGGTTTAACGCTCACTAATTTAACTGGATTTACGGCTTTGATTGCTCTGGCAGCGGAGATTGGTTCAATTAAACCAGAAGAAGAGGAAATTGTTTTGGAATTCAAAAAAGATCCCCCCACTTGGGCCGAGCGAGTTGGTCTTTAAATTTTAAACCTTCTTTATTATGAAAAAACTATGGATCATCCTAGGTTTGGTGGTGTTTGGTTTAGCCGCATGTTTTGTGTGGATTAATTTAGATGATGAAATGATAGAGGAACCTGTAGAAGAGATCATATTGGAAGATACAAATGCTCTTTTTGATATTTTGGAAAGCTCATCTTTTATGCCTGGAATAGAATTTGAAATTGATGAAGGTTACCGAATTGATGACGGGTCTAATCCTAGGATTATGGATTATGAGGATGGAATTGTAGAATTGGCTTATGAATATCAGTCTAATGATTTAAAAAATGAACCCGGACAAAAAGGGTGGGTAGCTTTTTCGGAGGATGGTTTGCTGTTTGAGAATGAGCGTCAATTTGCGGCTGGTGAGCATTTTGGTAAAGGCGTGTTGATGCCTAGTGGAGTTTATCGACGTTATCATGAAGAGCTGGATGGTTATGTCTATAGCGAAACTTCAACTGATGGCGAAAGTTATGTAAATGATGATGGATTTCGTTATGATTTAAATGAGAATGATGAGGGTTATATGGGTGTTCGGACTTATTTTTTGGATGATGAGGGTGGCACAGTTTTGCTTTATAATTATGATTTGGAAGGAGAAGATGGCAGACAAACTATTTTGGTAAGACGTGCTTATTCAGAGCCTGGGGATGAAGGTATGAATTTTGTTTATGAAGACGATAATGTGTTGGAATTTGTGGATGAGCAGGGTCGTCAAATGAGTTTTGCGGATCCGCATGCGATCATGCTCCCGGATGGAAGAATTCGTTTAATTGTGATGAATCAAGATCCAGATGGTCCAATGCCTCCGTTGGGGCGAACGGGCACGCTTTATAGTTTTATTAGTGATGATGGGGGAAGGGAGTTTGATTTTGAGTCTAAAATTGTGGCGTGGGATTCTTTTGAAGAATGGGAAGTTCGTTCATTGAATGATCCTAAAATTATGCTTTTTGAGAATGGCAGCTATCGTGTCTATGTAGCGGCTATGATTTCAGACCCTAATGCTGATCCAGAAGGAGATGCGCGTGATGCTAATAAATGGATTATTGTTAGTGTGACTTCTAATTAATTATTATTAAATTATTACTATGAATCAGGAAGTAGATATCTCATTGACTGCCACCCCTAAAAAGAAAGGACATTTTGCAGATCGTTTAATTGCTGCGATTAAGGAAAAAGGAAATGCTGTGTGTGTGGGGTTAGACCCGCGGTTAGAGCAAATTCCAGAGTTTATTAAAAAGAAGCAAGTTGAGGAGCATGGTGAGACTTTTGAAGCAGCAGCGCATTGTTTTTTGGATTTTAATGTAGGCATTATTGATGCTGTGGCTGATATTGTGCCAGTGGTTAAACCGCAAATCGCTTTTTATGAGCAGTATGGATTTGCTGGGATTTGGGCTTATGAGGAAACCTGCAAATATGCACAAGAAAAAGGCTTGATTGTGATAGCTGATGCCAAAAGAAATGATATTGGCTCAACAGCCGAGGGTTATGCGAAAGCTTTTTTAGGTGAAGTAGATTTGTTTGGAGATAATGTGCCGGGCCTTGATGCTGACGCGCTGACTGTAACGCCATACTTGGGTTATGACGGGATTAAACCGTTTGTAAAAGCTTGTGATGAATATGGAAAAGGGATTTTTGCATTAGTGAAAACTTCGAATCCTTCTTCTGGTGATTTGCAGGATCAGATGGTAAAAGATGGGAAAATGGCAAATTATGAACTTATGTCTCATTTGGTGGAAAGTTGGGGCTCAGATTTAGTGGGGAAATCTGGTTATAGCTCGGTTGGAGCAGTGGTCGGAGCTACACATCCAAAACAAGCTGCAGAAATCCGAAAATATTTACCACAAGCGATTTTCTTGGTGCCTGGATATGGAGCACAGGGCGGCGGAGCTGAAGATGTTCGTCCTTGTTTTAATGAAGATGGACTTGGTGCAATTGTAAATTCATCACGAGGGATAACTTTTGCCTACCAAAAGGAAGAATATGCTAAAAATTATGATGAAAAAGCATATGCTGAGGCAGCTAAAGCAGCCTCTCTTTCGATGATTGAGGATCTTAAAACAATTTTTTAGAGTTAACAGGTTAATTATGGTTGACATTCGTTTGGTTTTTGGTATGGTTTAGACTAAATTATTAAAATCAATATTGAATGTCGCCGGAGGTGCAAGAAATTACAGAAGGTTTTACTGGAAATTTAGAGCTTGTCTTGGCTGAGGATGACGAAATGATTCGCAAAAATATAATATCTTATTTGCGCAAGAGCTTTGGTGATCGTATTGGTCGTGTTTTGGTTGTTTCCACGGCAAATGGGGTTAGAGAATTAATAGGGGATGGATTGGAGCATAGATTTTGGGTTACGGATTTCACTCTTGATGAAGAGAAGGAATTGCCTTGGATGGATTTAGAGCCTTATTTGAAGGGACAATCAGAACATACAACTGCTTGGGCAGTGATGTCTGGGAATATAAAGGCTATCCGTTCTACCATGGATTCTTTTTCTGCATTAGTAGCGGAAGAGACACCTGGCAATTTACAGAGAATATTTTGCCAAAAGCCTTTTTCAAGAAGAGAATTTGCAGGGATGGTGGGTCCTTTATTGGATCACCTAGAAGGAATTGAGAGTTTGGCAAGGGTTGATGAGGAGCCACCAGAGGTGGAAGCCAAGGAAGAAGTAACTGTTAGAGATCATGATTTTCCTCATGCCTTAAGAAGAGTGGAAAGTTTTATGGGTTTGGTAGGGGCTTTACCAAGTAGTGCTGAAAAGGTTACACATCCTGATGCGGCTTATGATTTATGTGGACATATAGCACGTGAGTTTAGTGAATTAGCTAAAGAAGTAGCATCTTCTTATTGTGATTTTGAAACTAGATGGATGACCCATTTCCCTCGAGATGAGTTTAATCCGCGAAATTGTTTTCTTGGTATTTTACGATCACTGCCTGGTGCTGAATATGTACTAGATATTTGTTTGCACGATATTAATAATATTTTGGGAAGATTTAGTGAACGTGTTCCTGATAAAGGAGAATGGCCAGCCGTGCAGAGGGAGATTTTTAAATTATTAAAATCTGCATGGGAACCTTTTGATAAGTATCATAAGGTTCCAACGCTAGAGCGTCCTTTTTGGGAGAAGAAAAATGTACATGAGGTTTTAGAGCAGGCACGAGATCAGTTTACTTTGGTAAGTATAATAGATGTGCCAGATGATATTTTAGTTGATTGTCCGGTGGGATCATTACGGAGTATTCTTAGAACTTTTTATTCTAATTTTTCAAAAGTAAGTCGATTAAATAGGCAGAATGATGCTGAGCTTGAATTATTTGTTTACATAGATGGCGGCAAAATTGTTTTTCAGGTTTCGGATAATTTGAAGGAATTTGAAGATGATCGATTGGACATGCTTTTTGAGGAAGGAATTCGAAGTGAAGAGGGAGCATTTGGTATGGGCACTGGATTAGCTCGAACAGCTGAAATTATTGATATTTCTGGAGGGGAGATTAGCTCTTATCATTATCGTGCGGAAC
>CAYWKJ010000009.1:0-37573 GCA_964459205.1 uncultured Candidatus Peribacteria bacterium
CCACCAAATATTCGGTACTGAATGGGGATTTATGCATAAAGGAATGATGTCACCGTTTTACGGAATAATGTTAATCCTGCCGTATATCTGTTGGTTTAGTGTTTTGGGATTAATGGTAGCCCTGGCTTACAAAACTATTTCTAAGACCAAAAAAGGTTATCGTTATCATCCAGCCTCCGTGGTTGGACTTAGTGTTTTGCTATCAATGCTGCTTGGAATATTTGTTTATCAAATGCAATTATCGCATGGCTTTGATGAGGCAATGCGAGCCTCTTTTGGCCCTTATTCGCATTTTCAATCACAGCATGATGCTATGTGGGTTTCTCCAGAAAATGGTGTTTTAATGGGAGAAATTATGGAGCCAATTTCAGAAACGAGTTTTAAATTACAAGATGTAAATGGTGAAGCTTGGATTATTAGTTTTGATGATGAAAGCGTAGAACTAGAAGAGGGAAATCGCGCTTTTATTATGGGGGAAATGACGGCCGAAGGAGAATTTGCAGCCACAGAAATTGAGGTTAAGGGAGGCCATTTTGGTGGTCCTTTTGAAAGAAAATTTGCACCTAAACCGTAGTAAATGATGAAGGCACCATGGAGCTTTCCTATCACTACTTTTTAACTTTTATATTATGAAGATAGTAAAACCAAAATTTGCCTCCTTAATTGTTTTGGCACTTATCGTCTCAGCTACAGCAGTTACAGCCGTAGCCTCTGCTTGTGATGACAAAGAAGATAATCAAGCAGCAAATTACGAAACTCGCTACCAAGCAGCTCAAACAGCAATAGCGGATGGCAACTACGATGCCTGGGCCTCAGCAATAGCAGAAGGTAAAGGCGAACATGCTGGCCCAATGCTAGGCGTGCTTAACGCTGACAATTTCTACTTACTTGGAGAACTGGCAGAAGCTCGCGAAAATCGTGACCGCGATGCTGCCGAAGCCATCTTTGCAGAACTTGGATTAGAATTCCCTGGCCCTCGTGGCTCTCAAGAAGGTAAAGGAGGACGCCAACATGGTCGTCAATAAATAAGTGAGGCTAATTTCATTAAAAGTCGTGGCTCTCTAGGAGGGGGTCACGATTTTTTGAATTCATAAATATCAACGATGCACTGCCAGTCAAAGTTATTATGAGTTGATATATCGTAAGAAATATATAAGTAATCGTCCTTCATAAATACTGAAGGTCTACCGGCCTCCATACCGTCTTCCGGGATAAGACTAGTAATGCTGATTGTATTTATAGTTTCCCAATCATCATCAAAAATCCCTAACTTAATATTAGAGGCCTTGCCTTTTTCCTCTGGTGGTCCGCCTAAATCAATGTAAGCAACATAGAACTGCTTCCTTTTCTCATCATAAACCGTTCCTTGAGGCCATTGGGCGTTCTCGGCTAGCATCTTTTCCCCTAAATAATTCCACTCACTATCGTACATCATCACCATTAAATCACCCCAGAATGCAGTTGAGGTTACAAAATAATATGTGTCATCCACATAAACCATCGAAGTCCCATTACTATGCGGCTTATCATTTATTATAAATTGTTCCAAAATTTCTAAATCATTATTTAAAATTGTGTGATGTGTGTATTCGCCAATAGTTGGACCTTGTTCCCCGCCTGGGTTAGCCTGATGAATACTACTAGCTACAAAATGACCATTAACGTAAGAAATCATTTGATCATTTAGCTCGCCACGCTCTAAATCAACATCTATTTCTACAACTTTAGTTTCTTCAAAAGTGGTTGGATCATATTCATACAATTTCCACCCATTGCTGCCACCTCCAGTCAAATGATAAAGACTTCCGTTAGCCATAACTACAGCCGTATCTCCCCCTGATTGTATATAAACACCGTGCTTATCTTGATACTTAAAATCTTGGCTATAAAACTTGTAAGCATATCCACCCGCACCTTCTAATCCCCCAGCTCGGTTTTCTTCTTCTTGGACATCTCGGGGCTGCGCTCCGCCAAAAGTCACCACAAATTCACTGGTAGGCTCAACATAATTAACGCGGCAAAATGCTCCAAATCCGTAATTGTCATCTGGAGAAACTGTTTCGCTTTTAATAAAATCTAAACTAGTAGTAACGTTATCGTCTGACGGTAAAACTTGAACTGGCTTAGGCTTAAGCCAGAGCATAGCCGCTAAACCAACTACTAAAACTAGCAACACGACTATAAGGAGGGTTTTTTTATTCATGGCAGAGAGGTTAATGAATCTACCTGAATAATAGCATTAAGTAAGCACATTAAATAAAAACCCAATAGCTATAATTCCAATTGCAACTACACCAAAATAAATAACAAGAAGTTTCAGTTTCATGGCGCGCTTAAGAATAATGGCTTCTGGTAAAGAAAGCCCGGCAATAGACATCATAAAAGCCAGCGATGTCCCAAGCGGAACTCCATTAGTAGTGATACTAAAAATAACTGGAACTATGGCCGAACAACCAGCGTAGATTGGCACACCAAGCAAGACAGCAATGGGGACGGATAGGGTTTCATATTTGCCAACTGTATTCATAAAGAATTCCTGCGGTACGTAACCATGAATAATCGCACCAATGGCCACACCACCTAAGACGTAAGGGTATAGCTTTTTAAGGGTAGCTTTGGTTTCGCGGAGAGCATAGTTAACTTTTTTACGAAAAACTTTGGGAAGCGCATTTTCATGAATTTTGGCATCACCTTTCTCTAAAATAAGATACTTTTCTAATCCTAGCTTTCCTAGGAAAATCCCAACAATAACACCTAAAGCAATACCAGTAGCAGCATAAATTACAGCCAATTTCCAACCAAATAACCCACCCATAATTACAAAAGCTACTTCATTAACAAGTGGCGCAGTAATAAGATAAGAAAAGGCGATTCCAAGGGGTACACGCGCTTTTATAAAACCAAGAAAAAGCGGGATAGAAGAGCAATTACAAAAAGGAGTTACTGCGCCAAAAGATGAGGCCGCAAGATTCCCCAGCCCCCACTTAGATTTACCCATAAAACTTTTTAATTTTTGGGGAGATAAATATGTCCTAATAAATCCAATTACGGTCATAACCACAAAAATTAGAATCATAATTTTTATGACATCGTAAATAAAGAAATGCATACTCATCCCAAATGAGGTCTCTGGGTCAAGGGCTAATAAATCGTAAGTAATTAGGTCGGCGAAAGCGTTGAACATATTGTTTAAATTTTAGCTTGCATTGGGTTGTAAATCCACTATACTGTTATTGAGAATCATTATCAATAGTAAATGTGTTGCATTCCTAAATCAACCTGTTATCGAGTTACTCCCCAGAGGAAAAAAATCCTGGAAGAACTTAAAAAAGTATGTTGCCATCCCACGGCACAGGAAATTCACAAAATGGTAAAAAAGTGCGATCCAAATATAAGCCTGGCCACGGTTTATCGCAGTTTGGATTTTTTGGTAAAACATGAGTTGGTTATTAAGTTAAAAGCACGCGGCAAACAAGCCAGATATGATGCTGACCTTACTCAACACTGCCATTTGGTGTGTAAAAAATGCGGGATGGTTTCGGATTGCTTTGATGTAAAAAAACTAAAGATTGATTCTAAAGAAATAGAAAAAAAAGGGTTTTGCCCATGTTTAGATTTTCTAGAAATCCCAGGCATTTGCCGTAAATGCTGCAAATGCTAATTATTTATTTATTTTTTAACAACTTTTACTATGAATTCTGACTGCTGTGAAACTGACTGCTGCCAGACAGATTGCTCCGAAACTAACTGCTGTACTACTTTGCAAGTCGGCAAAAAAGCACCTGACTTTCTAATGGAAGGTTATTTTAAGGGTGATAAAAAGCGTTATTCTTTAGCAGATTATAAGGGAAAATGGACGCTATTGTTCTTTTACCCGCTTGATTTTACATTTGTCTGTCCAACTGAGCTGGTGGAGCTTAGTAAACGCCACAAAGAGTTTGAAGAGATCAATACTCAAGTTCTTGGCGTGAGTGTAGACAGTGTTTATTCACATGAAGCTTGGCTTAAAGAGCTAGGTGATTTCAACTATCCTCTTTTAAGTGACATGACTAAGGAAGTTAGCTTTAACTATAATGTCTTGATTCCAGAAGAAGGGATTAGTTTGCGTGGAGTGTTCATTATTGATCCCGATGGTGTTTTGCAATGCTACATGGTCAACAATTTAGCAGTAGGCCGAAATGTGGATGAATTACTACGCTTAATCCGCGCTTTTCAAACTGGAGACCTTTGTCCGGTAGGATGGCATAAAGGAGGAAAAACTCTAGGCAAAGCCTAATATTTTTAACCTTATATAAAATGACTAATCAAAACGATAATTATAAATGCTTTGTTTGCGGCAATATTGTAGAAGTAATGCATCCAGCCGCTGGCGAGCTAGTGTGCTGTGACCAGCCAATGCGTTTACTTGCAGAAAACACTGAAGATGCCTCTGAGGAAAAACATGTTCCAGTTATTGAGCGTATTCCAACTGGGATCCGCGTGACAGTGGGCTCGGTTGAGCATCCTATGGAAGAAGACCACCTTATTGAATGGATTGAACTTGTGGCTGATGGGGCTATCTACCGAAAATATCTAAAAGCAGGCGAACGCCCAGTAGCAGAATTTGAAGTAACAGGTGGCAAAATTACTGCTCGTGAATTCTGTAATTTACACGGGCTCTGGAAAGCCAATTTAGAAACAGAGTAGAAATTTTGATTTAAAATACTGTCTGGATTACAATTCAGGCAGTATTTGGGTAACAAAAAATTCTATGAAAAAGTGGTTGATTTTAATCCTAGCCATTATTCTTCTTGGCGTAGGAGCGGGTTGGTTTTATTTTAATATGCTTAATTACTCGTCTACATCAGAATTACCTCCTCTTATTGATGACCCAACAGATGTATCGACTGATATTCCAGAAACTGCATTTACTATTAAGTATATCGAAACCCACAGTATGGATATTGGAACACATCGTCCGGAAATTTTGGTGAATGAGGATGAGTTGTTTTTACTTGTTGTTCACCCAAACGACGACCTACTTCATCAAGGTTATGCTTTTGATGCTACTGACCCGAGTGAAATTGATTTTTCTAGTCCTACTAAATCTTTTACAGTTTCGACAATTACGGACGAATATGGAAAACCAGCGGATCACCGCGCTACGATCATTGGGGATGAGTTAGTGGTGGTTTATCAAACCCTGGTTTTGCCTGAAGATATTGGACGAATTGAAGGCCCTTCCGAAGAACACGCGACTAGCCAATCATTAATGATGGCGCGGTTGGATCTGGATGGCAATATGATTGCGACCAAGGAATTGGTCCAAACAACGGATTTTTCCGAAGATAACTTTCCGGATATGTGTATTGTGCCAGATGAAAACAGTGAAAATCTTTTAATTAGCACTGGCAAGGAAGGGGGCTTTAAAATTCGGGAGGTTAGTTTAGATGGGGATATTTTGGAAACATATACTTATGAGACTTCCCGAACTACAGTTCCGGATTCAATTGGGAATAGTCTTTTCTGGGGGCTTTCTAATAAATTGCTAATGTTCAGCGGAATTGGCCCACCAGATTGGGATATTACAGCAACTACCCTTAGTGATGAATTTTATTTAGGAAAAATGACAACATTTGCAGATGATGGCGACTCAACCTTCCCAACTGGTATCCTTTCTTATAAAAATCACTATTTAGTGGCTTATAGCTCACGTGAACCCGGAGGAGATATGGCTATTGAAATTAATCCTCTTTCCCCACGTCTCATGATTTTAGACTATAGTTTTAATGTTAAAGAAGCTCTAGTTATTTCAAATGAACCAGGGAGTGGTCATGTCCATCCAACTATGGCGATTATTGGTGATCGATTGTTTTATGCTTGGAGTATGTCGGCCCCAAATGGAGAGAGGAATACACCTCAAGTGATAATTGAGGAGTTTGAAATTCTCTAACCAGTAATGATTAAAAGTAGCATTACTCCAATCCCGAGAATAAACCACATAAACTGCAGAAGTGAGCGTTTAACTGCCACTTCCTTATGAAGTTCCGGGATTAGATCAGCTGTAGCAATGTAGATAAAAGTACCGGCCGCAAAAGGAATCAAAAAGTGAGTAAGTCCGGCCACATGGGCTCCGATTATAAGTGTGATCACTGCCCCCAAAACTGCGCTAAGAGCAATCAAGAAATTTAATAAAAGTGCTTTTTTACGGGAATAACCACCATGAATTAGAATCCCAAAATCCCCAATTTCTTGAGGGATTTCGTGAAATAAAACCGCCAGCGTAGTGGCAATTCCAACATGAATACTCACTAAATAAGAGGCTCCAATAATAATACCGTCAATAAGGTTATGTATAAGATCCCCAAGCAAATTCATCTTGGCGTACGGATGCGGGTGATCCTTACAAGTTGGATGATGACAATGACGCCAGTGAATAATTTTTTCCATTACAAACGAAGCGGCCACACCGGCTAGAATATAAAGTGAAACCTCTATCCCAAACCCGCTTTCTTCAAACATCTCTGGCAAAAGATGAATAAAAACGTCTCCAAGCAGTGCTCCAGCGGCAAAACTAATCATATAAATCAGCATTCTTTGGAGTTTCTCCATTTTTAAGGAAAGAGTAAAAATTCCGACCAGCGAGATAAGACTGATAAGCAGGACACTGCCAAGGGTGTAGAGCCAAATTTCAAGCATTTTCTGAAGTTATGTATGGGCTGATTATATAGTTTTTCTTAAACTGCTACAATAAGGTCATGACTATGTTTGAAGATCATTATCGGGCCCTTTTTAATTCGCCGCAGGAGTTTGAGGAGGTTATGGCAGCGCTAAAGCAACCAACTATGCCAGTTGTGCGATTCTTAGAAAAAAATAAGGAGAAAGTTCGTAAATTGTGGGAAAAGGCGGGCTTAACTTGGCAGGTATTAGATTGGCACCCATTGGCTGCCTTGTGGCCAAAAGAGGTTGAAATGGGAGAGCTGTTGCCTGGCTCAGAAAAAAATTTGTTTTATGTGCAAAATGCCTCGTCATTGTTGCCGGTGCTGGCTTTGGATCCGCAACCTGGGGAGACGGTGCTGGATGCCTGCGCCGCGCCAGGGGGCAAAGCCCTGTTTATTGCGGATCTTATGCAAGGAGAAGGAGAGCTTTTGGCAAATGACATATCAAATGCGCGGCGCGGCCGAATGCGACGCTTATTGGAAGAGCACAAATATAATGATTTTGCAGAGATAATGGGGCGGAATGCCGCCTCGTTTGGAGGCACGCATAAAGAGGTATTTGATCGGGTTTTGCTGGATGCGCCGTGTAGTTCAGAAAAGCATGTTTTAGGGAGTCCAAAGCACTTGCGCGACTGGAAACCAGGCAGGATTCGCCATTTACGTAAGCTGCAATGGCGCCTAGTTCAAGCCCTGTTTAAGGCGCTAAAACCGGGTGGCCGGCTAGTGTATTCAACCTGTTCAATCACCCCAGAAGAAAACGAGGAATTAATTGAAAGATTTGTGAAAAAACTAAAAGGAGAGGTAAAGCAGATTAAATTGGATCCTGCACTCCCACACGAAAATGGCCGTGTCTGGCCTCATAAATATGATAATATGGATCCGATGTTTGTGGCGATTTTAGAAAAAACTTCTTCCTAACTCTGTCCCATGCCAAACTGCCGTATCTGTACCGCCCCGTATGATGTCCCGCCAGAAGATCTTGCTTTTTACGAAAAAATTTCGCCAACTTTTAATGGCCAAAAATACTTAATTCCACCGCCAGATTTATGCCCTGATTGCCGGATGAAACACTTGTTTACCTGGCGCAATGAACGGGGCTTACACAGCCGTAAATGCGACTTAACTGGCGATTCAATTATTTCCTGGATTTCTCCTGATAAACCGCAAAAAGTTTACAAAAAAGATGCCTGGTGGAGTGATAAATGGGATGCCCGCGATTACGGCCGCGATATCGACTTTGATCGACCCTTTTTCCCGCAATTAAAAGAACTTATCGATGAAGTGCCCTGGCTTGATTTACTCGTGGACAAAACCTATAACAGCGACTATGCCAACTTCTGTAATAATATTAAAGATTGCTACCTGGTCTACGCCACTAATAACTCGCAAGACTGCTATTACTTAAGTTACATGTGGGGTTGTAATGACTGCGCCGACTGTTTGCAGGGTTTCGATTCCGAACTCTGTTACGAATGCACTGATATTAGTAAATGTTACGGGTGTAAATATTCCCGAAACTGTATTAATTGTAATGACTGTGTTTTCTGTGAAAATTGCCAAGGCTGTACTGATTGTTTTGGTTGTGTGAATTTAGTTGGCAAAAAATATCACTACATGAATCAGCCGCTCTCCAAGGAGGAATATCAAGAGAAAATGAGCCAAATCAAACTCGATTCTTACGCGCAGGTTGAAAAAGGAAAGGAATATTTTGCAGCGCATCGCTTAAAACACCCCATGCGCGCTACCCGTATTATTCAGTGCGAAAACTGTACTGGTGATTTCTTGAAAAACTCTAAAAATACTCAAGAGGCCTTTGACACTAGCGGAGCAGAAGACTGTAAACGTATGTGGCTCGGCAGTGATCCTCTTAAAGATTGCCAAGACGTAATTGGTGTTGAAGCGACTGAACTCGCTTATGCGTCAGTGGTGGTAGGAGTGCCATCAAATCGAACTAGTTTTTGTTTTTATGCTTGGAATGGAGCCAATGACGTGCTTTATTCCGTGCTCTCACCAGGTTCAAAAGACTGTTTTGGTTGCGCTGGCTTACACAAAGGCCGTTACTGCCTTCTCAACAAAGAATATTCCAAAGAAGAATACGAAAACATGGCCGCGAAACTAATCGAACACATGAAATCTACCGGAGAATGGGGCAAATTTGTGCCACCAGAGTTGTCGCCTTTTGGTTATAACGAAACTTTGGCTAATGAGTTTTTCCCAATGTCGCGTGAGCAAGCAACCAAAGAAGGTTTTAACTGGTCTGATTATGAGTCTCCGGTCCCACAAGTTGGAGAAACTAAATCGGCCCAAGATTTACCCGACACGATCAAAGATGTCCCAGATAACGCCCTCAACTGGATTATCAAATGCTCAGTAACAGGTAAGCCATTCAAGATTACGGCCCAAGAGCTTAAATATTACCGTCGTCACGGCATTCCTCTCCCCCGTAAACACCCGGATCAACGTCATAAAGAACGAATGTCTTTCCGTAATCCGCCTAAATTATTTGACCGCAAATGCGGTAAAACTGGCGCCCCTATTAAAACCTCTTATTCGCCTGACAGGTCGGAAATTGTTTGGAGTGAGGAGGCTTACTTGAAGGAGTTTTATTAAGGCTTTTCCGCCACAATCACAAACTGCTCTACCGCCCCATCTGGAGAAAGAGCGGCTTGTTCCAAATGGATATTTTGGAAACCAACGCGCGGCATCATATCGTTCATTAAAACTTCAGCTCCTTTTTGAGACATATAATCAATGAGGAAAGTGGCGCCCATATCGTGGGCACCCCCCATTTCATCTAAATAAACTCGAGAAAAACCATTGTATTCAACCCCGTCGCGATCTACAAAACATTGAATCTCTCCATTTTGCTCATGTTTAGCCCAAAAATGGATATATCCATCGTCATCGGTAAAATGGGAAGGTCGTCCAAGTTGGTCTAACTCTAACTGCAACCCTTCAAAAGCCGGATGATAAATAGGCGGCACAAAATAAAAGTAAAAGCCATCGCCTTTATCGCGATCTTTAATAACACAAATCTGTTCTTGGTTATCTGGGAAAGGCTGAGCTGAACCATCTGGAGATGGAAATTGTTCCTCGACAGCTTCGTTTTTCACGTTCTCAACTTCAATCCCTAATTTCTCACACCAAGCCGCCATTTGGGCAGGGTCCCAATCTGAAGTTCGTTCTCTAAATTCAATTACTAATTTCCCTCCTGGTACAAGTAAATCATAGAAATCCTTGAGGGCGTTTTCGTGATCCTGTTTGGTCCGCAAATACATAAAAGAGCTGCCATAAATAGTGATCATTTTATATTTCTCACCGTCTTCTAGAGATTGATCAATATGAAGCATATCTCCCACTCGAAAAGTAATGTGATCGCGAACTTGATGACGCTCCTGATCTAGTGCAGCCCGCTGACCAGCCTCAGTAACTAAGGCATCCGAAAAGTCGCGTGCATCTACATTTACGTTAACCCCATGCTCTTTTCTAATCTGTTCAGCCATCTGAAAAGAATGTTCTCCAACCCCACAAGCAATATCAAGAATTTGATCACCTTCCTCCCAGGTCATATCAGCACATTCTAGGCCAAATTCAACCTCAGTCGCGGCCCGATCTTCAAACGTCATTCCCTGACAATATTCGGATTCTAGTTCCGCGGTACGCTGGTACAGCTCACCATAATGGTGGCTCATATCTGGGCTCTCGCTGGGGGTGCCATTTTGGGCACTTTCATCGGCCATAACTATATTTTTACAGGTTATAATTATATCATATTTTCATAATTTTGTCTAGTGCTTTACTGATTAAACTTAAGAAGGGTTTGGGTGTTTCCGAACGTAACGTCCCGCGCAGCGAGAGAGGTTCTTGTTGGATCATGCATCCAACAAGGTTCTCTTCCAGTGAGAGAAAAAATCACCCAAACTCTCCTTTTTTCTTAAATTAGAAAATAACATTGACAAACCTACAAGAAGTGGGTATATTTGGGACCTTTCTAAATTTTTATGCATAAATTTAAGGACTCAAAACAGCCCATTAATACTTTCAAATTACCCTGTTGGCAGGACCCTAATTGCCAATAGTTTTTATATTTTTATTGCAAACATTTCTAACCCTTGATAAACATGGAAAAACTTAAAAAATTTGTGGCAACAGCATCTATTGCCACCATCCTATCGCTAGGAATCCCCGTCAACGCAATCGCGGATGGCGAGGAAACTCCTGACCTTTTTCTTGATGAAATCGTAGTCAGCGAAGACGGGATGCTTAACTTTACTGTCTCCAATATAGGTACAGTTGACATTGACGTTGCAGTCTCAGCTGGTGCCAACTATGTCTATATTGATGACTTTGATACGCCAGCCTATGCCATGAACTGGGCTGACTATTCTGAACAAAACTTTTTGCTAGCTGGTGGTTCTTCAACTTTTGAAATTACAGAACTATATGGTGATCATGAAGTAATGGTTTGCGTGGACGCTACCGAGGTTGTAGATGAAGGTGATGAAAATAATAACTGCGCTGTGACGCAGTTTTCTGTTGATTTAGAGGTTACTGATGTTTACCTATTAAATGGTGATGGAGCCCTTTCTGCAGATATTGTAAACAATGGAAACGGGGCAATTGACCCAACTACTGACAGTTACACCTACTTTTATATCGACGATATGGATCACGCTGAGTATAGCTACTCTTGGCTTAACTTAGCTGACCAAGGATTTATGACACCAAATGGTACTTCTACTCTTTCTACTCAACCTTTATCTGGATCACACACCGTTCGTGTTTGTGTGGATACTTATGAACTTGTAGATGAGTCTAATGAAGACAATAACTGTCTAGATGTTGAATTTACTCCAGATCTTTATATTAATGATATTTACCTTTCTGGTGCTAGCCAATTACTCACTGTTGAAATGGGTAACCAAGGTAATGTCGCGGTAGACCCAGATACTGAACAAGGGCACACCTACATCTATATTGATGATATGGAAGATCCATATAAGACTTATAGCTGGGCTACTCTAGCTGATACTGATTTCTTGGAAATTGATGGTCTTAGCGACCTTCAACCTGCTCCTCTTAATGGTTCTCACACTGTTATGGCTTGTATTGATCCTAATGAGGTTGTTGATGAATCTGATGAAACTAATAACTGTATGGAAATCACTTTCCAAGCTGATCTTGTTTTAGATGATATTTATCTAAACGACTCTGATCTACTAACTGTTCAAGTTTCTAACCAAGGTAATACTTCGGTTGATCTTGAGACTGAGGACGGGTTCACTTACATCTATATTGATGATATGGATGATCCAGTTTACACCTACAAATGGTCTAATTTAGCTGACCAAGATTTCCTAGAAGTTGGTGGTGTTTCTGATCTTCAACCACTAGTTATGGACGAATCTCACACGGTTTACGCTTGTGTGGATGCCACGGAAGTTGTTGATGAATCTGACGAAACTAATAACTGCATGGAAGTTACTTTTGAAGCTGATCTTGCAGTAACTGATGTTACTCTAGATGACAGCAGCATTCTTACTATTGAGCTTTCTAATCTTGGAAATCTTAATGTTGATCCAGAATCAGGCGGACGTGTTTACGTTTACGTTGATGACATGGATAGCCCAGTTAAAAACTATGACTGGAGTTTACTTGCTGACCAAGACTTCCTAGAAGTTGGTGGTGTTTCTTATATGCAAACTCACTCTCTTGATAGTGATGTGCATGATGTTCGCGTTTGTGTTGATGCTACTGATGTTGTGGCTGAAACCGATGAAGACAATAACTGTTTTGATGTTACTTTTGGGGCTGACCTGACAGTGACTGATGTTTATTTAAGCGGATCTCTACTTTCTATTGATCTAGCTAACCTTGGAAACATTGATATTGATCCTACGGAGACTCAAGGTTCAATTTATATCTATGTTGATGATATGGAGAACCCAGAGAAAACTTATAACTGGAATACTCTAGCTAATCAGGATTTTCTAAACGCTGGTGGCACTTCTACTATGCAACCTATGACCCTCGAAGCAGGGACTCATGATGTGTTGGTTTGTGTTGATGCGCTGGATACAGTAGTCGAAACTGATGAAACTAATAACTGTTTTGAGGTTTCACTTGGCCCAGATCTTACAGTTACTGATGTATATCGTACTGAAAGTAATGTTCTTTCTATTGATCTTACTAATATTGGAACGGTTGATGTTAGCCCGAGTACTACTGGTTATGTTTACATCTATATCGATGATATGGATGATGCCGAGTACAAATACAACTGGACTATGATTGATGATAATTCTTTCCTAGATATTGGAGGAGAAACAACTATTTCTCCACAAGTACTAGAAGGTGATCACGAAGTTATGGCCTGTGTTGATGCTACTGACACTGTTTCTGAACTTGATGAAGATAATAACTGTATGTCGGTCACTCTTGGTGAGCCAGACCTTACAGTTACTGATATCTACCTTGCGGAAGGTAATGTTTTGACCGCTGAAATGGCAAACATTGGTCTAGAAGCAGTTCCTACTGGAACAGCTGGTGAAACCACTCTTTACGTGGATGACATGGATACTCCTACTATGACTTATTCATGGCAAGACGACCTTGCTGATCAAGATTTCTTTGAAATTGGTGGAGTTTCCTTACTCCAACCAGTAGTGTTCGAACCAGACTCTGGTGAGCGTGAAGTTATGGTTTGTATGGATTCCTCTGACGTAGTAGAAGAATCTGATGAAGATAATAACTGTCTTCAAGTGACTGTTGATACCACTACCGACGACGGATCTGGTGATGACGGATCTGGTGACGACGGCTCTGGTGACGACGGTTCTGGTGACGACGGTTCTGGTGACGACGGTTCTGGCGACGACGGTTCCGGTGACGATGGTTCTGGTGACGACGGTTCTGGCGATGATGGCTCTGGTGACGACGGTTCTGGCGATGATGGCTCTGGTGACGATGGCTCTGGTGACGACGGTTCTGGCGACGGCGGAGGTGGAGGCGGTGGAGTTAATCCAGATGAACTTCCTCCAGAGGATGGTCCTACAGAATATTACAATGATGGTTCTGGCGACGGTGGTTACACTACGTTTTATGGTGGAGGTGGAAGTGGTGGCATCGGCGGAGGATCAAGCAGCTCTAGCAGCAGCTCTAGTGACAGTTCAGTTGTACTTGCCGAAGATGACACAACCACAACTTGTGAGGATCTAGCATTTGTTGATGCTGATGAAACAGCAAGTTATTACGACCCTCTATCTGAAGCGTGGTGCCGTGGTTATGTCCATGGTCGTGGTTCACTATTCTTCTACCCAAATGCTCCAATCCTTCGTGGTGAAGTAGCTAAGGTTGTATCCATTATGTTTGGATACGGTGCTAATGACATTACTGGTGACTACTTCCCGGACGTTGATGAAGACGACCCAGAAGTTGCTCCTTACATTGAAGCTCTAGCTGAAGCTGGAATCCTTAATGGTTACGGTGATGGTAATTTCCGACCACACCAAGCAATTACTATTTACGAAATAAAGATTATTATGCGTCGTATACTTGGAGAAACTGTAACTCTTTCTGCTGATGGTAATGGTACAATCTCTCGTGGTAGCTTCATGGAATTCATTATGCAGTACGCTGCCTAAAAGATTTAAATAAAATTTTCCGCCCTAAGGGCGCTCCTTTCAAAACTAGAAGGGGCGCTCTTTTTTATTTAGTAGGTTGTAATCCGCTAATAATCGGAAGCCCCTCAAAATCACCACTTCTAACTTTGCGATTATCTTGAAGTAAGTCTTTTACCTCTTCAACAGTAAGCTTGGGATTTTCAATAAGTAACTCGGCTACTTCGGCACTTACAAAAGCTGTAGATTGTGAAGTCCCGTCCTTATACTCATAATCATCATTTGGAATAGAAGAATGGATGCGATACCCATTAGCCGCCACATCTACCCAATCACCATAATTTGAGGTGCGCATTTTATATCCGCTAGAGTAAACACCCCCTACGGCAATGACTTCCTCATAAACAGCTGGATAAAAGGCATCACTAGTGTCAAAATTACCAGCCGCAGCAACCATAACAATTCCTTCATCGACAGTTTTTTGGATAAGGGTTTCTAAGGCGTATGAATCTTCCATAACACCAAAACTCATGTTAATAACTTCGACTTCATCCTCAATGGCCAAATCAATGGCTTTGATAACATGAGATAGGCGACCGCCGTTGGCATCAACGATTTTATAAGGTTTAATCACTGCTTCGGGAGCGTTTTCGCCAATAATTCCGGCAATGTGTGTTCCATGTCCAATATCGTCTTCAATATTACTGTCATCAGTAATTAAATTTGCCTGTGAACTAATGGAAATATTCACCTCATTAAACTGAGGATGACTGACTTGAATTCCACTATCAATCACGGCAACTTCAATTGTGTTTTCCTCTAGTTCTACTTCTTCCTCCTCAACTACGTCTAAGATTTCTAAAACAATACTTTCTTCATCTGATTGTTCATCGCTGGTGTTAATAACATTTTGATCAATTTCAAAACTAGCCTCTGGGATAGCTGAGGTATAATTTTCAGCTACTTCTTTTAACTCAGTTTCGGATAGTTCCTTAATGGGCTGAACCAATAGAATCCCATTGCTATTTTCTTTAAAACTCACAATTAACCCTTGATTAGTTGGGATTTCTGACCCAGGGGTAAATTGCATTACATCAGCCTGCAATAAACTGGTTATTAAACGTGAATTATAATCATCATTCAAAAGATCCTCCGTAATAACCATATCGTACTGCTCATTAAGAATTTTCATAGCTAAAGCAGACTCATTTGAAAGATATTTTTCATCTTTTGGAGTAGTACTTACGGCCACTAAAGCGGTTAAGATTGCCATGGCTAAGCCATAGCAGAATTGTTTACGGGCTTTGAAGGTTAAAAATCTCATGAATTAAATTTGTTGATAGTATTTTCAAAAATTTCTAAATATTTGGGGGCAATTTTTGCTATGGCAAATTCTTCGCCTCTTTTTTTAGCCTGTTCCCCTATTTTTTGATGCTTTTCAGGATTGTTGATAATATCCATAGTTTTCTCTTCCCAATCCTTTAAATCGTCGTAATCACATAGATATCCGTTTTCTCCATTCTTAATAACTTCTGGGATAAAACACTTATTGCTCGCTATAACTATTTTCCCTCTTAATAATAATTCGAATAACCCCCAATTAGCGCTGCCAAATTGAAGCGGATATAAAAAGAGGTCTATTTCTTCTACTGTTTTTGCAAAATCATCATAGTTCATGGTGTCTAAAAACGTAAAATTAGATAGATCTACGCCTGAGCCTTCTAAAACATATTCTTTAAATGTTTTTTTCTCTTTAAATTTGTTTTCTAAATATTGTGGCTCATACCCATATCGGGGACCATTTTCTCCGCCAAGAACAACAAAATATAGATTTTTATTATTTTCAAGCAGTCGCTTACTTATTTTTATAAATTGCTCAAATCCTTTCTCGGAACTTAATACTCTAGCCGCAAAACCAATATAAGTTTTTCCTTTTTCCTTTTTGAATTTTGCCTTGCCTCCCACAGTATTCAAACCTTCCGGGTTAAACCCCTCCATTTGAGCAACAATATTTGACCGCAGCTCCTTGGGAAACATGTTCCTAGCATATTCACTTGGGGTTATCACTAAATCGCTTTTTAGCGCTTGATAATAAGAAAGCATTTCAAAGTTCTTATCTGAATAGCGTTGACAATCCATAGGTGGATACTGAGGATCCCACCCATGATGCCGATATGAAGGAAACTCGATATAAGAAATTATTGGGATATTTACTTCATCAAAAAACAAATGTGGAGACCCTATTGTTCCATGGGCCATAATCAAATCAATATTATGATTGGAAATTATTTTTTTTGCTTCTTTAAGGGCCCCTAAAGAAATCTTGGCGCTTTTTTCTGCTTTTCCAGAATAATAGTAAGAATTTTTAGAAATATCTTTATGGGGATTAAAACTAACAAGATTTTTTGATTCATCTTGATATTTCTTTTGATGGCCATCTGAGCATAAAAAATATGAATTAGCTAACCCAGATTCGTTCAAATAATCATGCAAAGTCCTAAATTGAGCGGTAAAGGACCGGTGTATAAATAAAATATTGAGTTTTTTGTGTGTATTTTTTTGAGTATTCATCAAATAATTATACCATAAAAAACCCTCTTTTTGAATCTTAAATAGGGTTTCTTAGAACAATGCTCCTTGGGAAGGTTCTTGGGCTGTAAAAATACTACGATCAGCAAGTTCCTGAAGGCACCGAGCTGTAGCGCGAACATCATTTAAGGCGTTGTGAGCCCGCTCGAAACTTTCATTAAATAAAAACTCATAAAGCTCCATGAGGCGGGGAGCTTTAAAATTACCGTGACGTCCCGGAAGTTGGCAGAGATCTTTAGTCGTACTCATGGTGTCAAAAATTTGATCCGGGAGAAATTGCTTGGCTCGACCTAAACGCATAAGCTCGATTTCTAAAATACTCTGATCAAAAGATAGATTATGGGCTACGGCTACATCAGCGCGGTGAAAAGCATCCATAATATCATCTACTACCTCACTAAAAATTGGCTTATCCATCACATCTTCATCTTTTATACCGTGAATAGCTGTGGCCATTAAAGGAATTGGTATTTCGGGACGAACTAAAATATCAAGTGCTTCGACTTCTTCCCAAGATCCCTGACTGTATTCATACGTAACAGCCGCAAATTGGCAAATATAAGGTTGTAGATCTAAATCATCGCCTCCATTTGGGAGACCAGTTGTTTCGGTATCAAAAACAATTACACGCATTAAACAAAGAGGATTAAACTTGTGGCCATTACTAACATGCCAGTCACTAGGCCATAGATTGATAAATGATGCTCTCCATATTCACGAGCAGCAGGGAGAAGTTGATCTAATGAAATAAAGACCATAATTCCGGCGACAGCTGGGAATAAAAAGCCAGTGGCCAATTCTTGGTTAAAAAGATGACAAAATACTAAACACCCCATAACTGCTCCAAGTGGCTCAGCTAAACCTGATAAAAATGAATATTTAAAAGCTTTTGCCTTGCTGCTAGTGGCGTAATAAATTGGGATAGAAATAGCAATTCCTTCCGGAATATTGTGGATTGCAATAGCCAAGGCAATGGGGATTCCTAACTTTAAATCATTCAAAGCCGCTACAAAAGTGGCCAACCCCTCCGGGAAATTATGCAAACCAATAGCCAAAGCTGCTATAAAGCCCAATCGGAGTAGTTTTTTTTGACGGCGAGCTTCTTTTTTATCAGACATTTCCTCGATGTGATGCGCCTCGTGAGGGTTTTCTTCGTGCGGGACAAGACGGTCAATAATAGCGGCCAAAAGCACTCCTATAAAAAAAAGCGAGAACAGCAAAAGTCATGCCCATCCGTGGGGTATAAAAATCCATTAATACTCTCTGCCCTTCCATTAACATTTCGGTAAACGAAATATAAATCATCACTCCGGCGGAAAACCCCAAAGCAACAGATAGGAACTTGGTATTGGTTCGCTTGGTAAAAAAAGCAAGTGCGCTCCCAATTCCGGTAGAAAGACCGGCAAATAGAGTCAGAGCAAAAGCGATAAGAAATTCATTTGTAAACATGCCTATCTTGTTTACCTTTTTTTAGGTCGAAACGCAAGGAATCCAAAATAAATCACGGCCAGTATGATGGGGATTAGACTTAAGAATTGCCCCATAGAAAGCGGGATATCTGCCGGGATCGTAAAACGTTCTTTGTAAAATTCAATAAAAAAGCGGCCGCCAAAATAAAGTCCTATATATAAGAAAAGGAAAAACATTTTGGGGAGTCGCGGGGCGCGCGCACGATAAAGTAAGTAGAGGAATACGAATAAAGCCGCATTAAGCGCGGCTTCGTAGAGTTGAGCTGGGTGACGAGGGAAATCCTCGCCCAAACGAGCAAAAACCACTCCCCACTCTGAACCTGTGGGAGTCCCAATTATCTCGGAATTAAAGAAATTTCCTATTCGGACGGCAGTGGCCACAATCGGTATACCCAAAACAAGTTGATTAACATGCTTAGTGAAAGGGATTTTGTAAATCTTTATCCAAATAAGGTAAGCAATAAGCAATCCAAGGGCGGCTCCATGACTAGACAAACCTCCATTCCAAATTTTTAGAATGTCGAGGGGGGCTGCTAAATATTCAGCCGGGTGATAAAAGAAAATATGACCGAGCCGCGCTCCAATAATTACTCCAATTACTAAATAAAAAACTACGCTATCCGCGACTTCTGGTTTGTGCCCGGCTTTTTTAAATAAATGACGCACAAAAAAATATGCTCCTAACAATCCAAGGGCAAAAAATAATCCATACCAGCGGAGCGAAAGTGGTCCGATCTCAAAAATAACAGGAGAAATTTCGTTAATAAACATAAACTAAGTAGAGGTTAAACATTATCCATGGTGGCGCCAGTATTGGCACTCGTAACATGCTGAGCATAACGCCCAAGCCAACCACCTTTTACTTTGGGCTCAAATTCTGGAAGCGAATCAAGTCGCTTTTTGAGCTCTTCTTTTGAAATATCGAGGTCGATTGTCCCGGCGGTGACATTGATCTTAATTATGTCGCCATTGTTAATGGCGGCAATTGGCCCACGCGCGGCCGCCTCTGGTGAGATATGCCCGATGCATAGTCCGCGCGTGCCTCCAGAAAATCTTCCGTCCGTGAGTAACGCCGCTTTGATATCACGACCTTTAATAGCGGCCGTTGGGGAAAGCATTTCTTGCATACCGGGCCCGCCTTTAGGACCTTCATAACGAATAACAACCACATCGCCATCAATAACTTGCCCATCTAAAATTGCTTTTAAGGCCTCTTCCTGAGATTGATAAACTTTAGCTGGCCCTTCAAAAATTATCATATCTTTTTCTACGCCAGCTGTTTTTATTACACTGCCCTTAGGAGCTAAATTCCCATACAAAATCTTAAGACCACCGTCCTGCGTAAAAGCATGCTCACCCACTCTAATTACATCACCATCAGCTCCAGGAGCATTTTCCACACTATCTATTAGTGTCCCATAACAGGTTTGAGAATCCGTGGTAAGTGGAGCATCACTAAATTCGTGAATTGCTTTTAAAATAGCAGGCACTCCCCCAACTTCATGTACATGTTCAACATGAATTTCCGGACGTGAAGGAGCTACTTTACAAATATTCGGCGTAACTTTTGCAATTTCATCGATCCTTTCTAAAGGATAATCAAGTCCGGCCTCGCGAGCTAAAGCCAAAGTATGCAAAACTGTATTAGTTGATCCTCCCATGGCCATATCCAGAATAAAAGCGTTATCAATTGCCTTTTTCGTAACAATATCACGCGGCCGAATTTGCTCCTTCAAAAGCACTTGCATCCGCACGGCCGCCGCCTTCACCAACTTTTCCCGCTCAGGATTAATCTCCCATTCTAACTTCTCTTTGTTGGTCCAGCGTGCCGCTGGCACAGTCCCATTCCCAGGCAAAGCCAAGCCAATTGCCTCGGCCAAACAATTCATAGAATTCGCGGTAAACATCCCGGAGCAACTCCCGCAAGTTCGGCAAGATGTCTCTGCAATTTCAAATAATTCCTCATCCGAAATCCGATTTGCGGATCGCTCGCCCACTCCTTCAAATACACTAATGACATCAGTATTTCCTTTCCCAGCTAACATAGGCCCACCACTGACATAAATTGCCGGAATATTTACCCGAACCATGGCATTTAACATGCCAGGCACAATTTTGTCGCAGTTTCCAATTCCAATCCACGCATCACATGGATGCGCTCCAATAATTGTTTCTATTTGATCAGCAATTAACTCACGCGATGGTAATGAATATTTCATTCCAAAATGCCCCATAGCAATCCCATCGCAAATCGCGCCACCCACATTACAATACCAAACATTAAATCCAGCTTCTTTTAACTCACGAACCACTATCTCCCCTAATTTATCCAAATGCGCGTGCCCTGGTATATGCGTTGTAAACGAATTAACCACCGTAATAAAAGGCTTTTCCCGATCTGACATTTTTTTAATAATTCCAGCTCCCCTCATCAGCGCTGCGGCTGGCATCATATGCATTCCTTCGGCTACGACGCGACTTCCTTTTCCCTGAATTGCCTTAATCCCCTCGTTAACTGCTTTATCCATAAAATTATTGTTAAATTAACGTCCAATAATATACCACATAAACCTGTTACTTTGTGAATATACCTGATATAGTAGCTACCAAAAATAATTCACGATATGAATCAAGTTATAGGATCAACAGCGTTCGAATTAGATATATTAGATAGCCCTCTGGACTTACCCGCTGCAAATAATTGCCAACTTCTTTCTCCAGAATTAGCTGATGTTTTGTATCGTGCTCAGTGCTGCTGTTTATCGATAGATGATACCGGGCGTCCTTATTCTACGGCTGCTGACATGAGCTATGATGCCCATACTTGGTTTGCAGGTTGCCCAGATCATTTGTCTCTGCTGCACTTATTAGAAGGGTTGGGATTTATTAAATGGGATAATTCTTATAGCTTTCACCTTACTGAAAGCGGCCTACGCGCCCAGGTAACTTCACCAGGATTCACCCCTGAACAACTAGCCTCTAGGCAGGAGCTGTTTTTAAGCCGTGTTACAGCTTGGTTTGATAAACAAAATCGCGGTAAATAAATACCTAACCATAAAAAAAGCGCCCAACATTTGTCAGGCGCCTTTTAAAGTCTTAAAAAATCTATCTCGTCACACTCAAAACCTCTGAGAGTTCCGCCGTTGGCGCGGCCACTGTAAGACGACCATTGGCGTCCTTAGCAATGGTATAACCAGTGTCATAACTAGCACAACTGGTATAATCCGCTCCTGATGCAGTTGGATCATAAGGCATTTCCGCAATATAAGTTGGAACAATATAACTACAAATATCAATTTGAGTACCACCACTACCAACAACAGTAGCTGTTGTAGTAATTTCAGTAGGCAATACACCACGATTATCAATGGCATATTCATGAACAGCATTTAATACTGATTGAATATCACTACTACGCTGTGTGTTGTTTGCTTGAGAAATTTGCCTAGCTGGGTTGATCGCTACAATAACGATCCCGGCTAGAATCGCGATGATCACGATTACCAACAAAACTTCGACAAGCGTAAAACCTTTGCGGTTAAGTTTTGACATATGGGAGGTTGTTAAAATATTACTCTTCGAAATTACCATCATCCATCTGTTTTGACAAGTTGTAATACCCTCCTAAATCAATAATCGGCAATGTCACCTCCACCGAGAGCTCTGTTTCTATTGGCTTATTCCAGCTACTATAAAGAGAAATCGTACTAATAATTATGACCATAAATAATCCAATGGCAATAAAAAACGGTAAATAACTTTTATTAATTTTCTCTAACATATAGATGAATTATTAAATTAACATTAGGTGGAGTGTCCTCTTCCACAAGATCTAAACTCTTATAATTAATCGAGTCCACGCGGATATAATAAGGCATGTGCTCAAGCTCACTTATAAACTCAATTAAATCAGTTTTATCTCCATAGAACTTAACTTCATAGCCTAAAACACTCTCTAAAGAACTGTCCTCTGAATCAATTGATTGCAAATCTAAATTAAGATCCTGAGCTATCCCGATCTCTTCTACCGCTCCAATAAACGCAATGTATTCTGCCTCTGCTGCTGGCCTTAGCTCTAGTACAAAATCAATAATTCGACGTGGTTCGTCTGTGTACATAGACAAACTTCTTTCAAAATTTTCTTGCAGAGTATCTGTTTGTTCTACAAAATCATTTAAAGTTTGAACCTCCATGCGAATATCACGAGTAGCAGTTCCGATTACAAGCACAACAAACGTACTTAAAAAGATCAAAATTAATGAAAAATTTAAAATTCGTTGAATGATGCTAGGAATTGGAGTTTGTGGCATAAGGTGTTAATTCAGCAAAATTTAAGGTTAGTTTCATGGTAAAGGAAATTTCTTCCTTTTCATCAAAATTGGAAATAGGGGCAACAACTTCGCTGATAAAATCAGCTTCTTCAAAAGCGTTTTGCAAACTAAGCAGGGTTTCGCGAGTATCAGCAATACCAACAATTTCAACCCATAGCTCAGCGTCATTAAACTCTAAGAACGTAACATTGATACCCTCAGGCACGAGCGTTAAAACATCGTTCAAAGTATGCGTAACAGAGAACAAAGTGGCATCAATCCCTCGTAAAGCAATTACTTCGGCGTTAAAGGTCGTAATGGCTTCGCGTATTTCTTCATACCTAGTCCCGTAAACCATTTGTTCGACTCCTGCTTTTTTAATTTCCAGATTCATGCGGTCATAAACTAGAGATTGGTTTAGAACAAAAATCCCAGTCGCAATTGTCAGAGAAATTAAACTCATCATGACAGTTGCAATTGTGATAAGAATGGCGTTTCTTTTAGTTGAAAAGTTCTTTTTAAGACGATCTGGCAACAAGTTAATTCCCTCATCACTGCCCTTGGCAAGTAATGTTCGGAGAGCAATACCAATGGCACTAGTAAAGTAGGTTGCGTGCGGTGATTTTTCATTTTTCTCCTCATGCATGGCCAAAAACCGGTCGGAACGAATTGATAAACTTTTTCTTGGGTCACCAATCATTACTTCTTTATCCAGGAAGCTTTCAGTAGCAACTTCATAAACTTTTGGAAGATTTACAAACTCCCCAGTTAAATAAATATGCTTAATTTCTCCAACTCCTTCTTTTGCCTCTGAATCCGAAATAATCCCATTAGCGACATTATAATTTTTCTTAAGAAAGTCCTTAATCATTGGGAGGAGTTTATCAGTCTCCAATTTATCTTCTCTCCATTGGGAAGCCACTGTGTTCTGGTCTAGGCCAGATTCTTTAGCCATAACTTCCACTAGATCTCCTCCTCCCTCATTAGAGCTGAAAAAGTGATCTATTTCCCCATTTTTAAGGATCAAATAATTAGTAGAAAGAGTTCCTAAATCAATAATTAAACTAACTTGCTCAGAGTCGACTTGCTCTTTGAATACATACTTAAGAGCCTCCACATTAACTCCAAACAAATAAGGGTTTAATCCCATAGATTCAAATAAACGAGCATATGTGTCGGCAATATCCTTAGGTACCGCCGCAAATAGCACATATTTGGCTGCGGCGGGTTCTTTTTTAGATACTGGGGCTGATTTTAAAATTGTGATATCCCAGTACACATCTTGTATTGGAAAAGGAATAATGGTTTCCGCCTCAAAAGGAATCGCTTTTTTAATTTCTGCCTCCCCGAGATTACCGGGCATCTTAAAAATATGCACAAAAGTCTGTTTAGCAGGCAAAATAATAGCAATATTTTTGCTTTCGATTGGAGTAGGGTTTGCCCCTTTCAAAAAGTCTTGAACCATTCCTTTAAATTCCTGCTCTCTATCCTGTCTAATTTGCCCATCACGAATAACATGAGACGGTATCATCACTCGGTTATATGACTCCAAAGAAATTTCGGTTTGCCTTTGCTTCAGCTCTACTACTTGCGCAGAGTGATCATGGAGATCTATTCCTACAACTTTTTTAGGGAGATGAAACATTTTTATACTTAAATTTAATCTTATTATTATACTATACTTCCTGCCAACCTGAAAGATCGGCGTTATAAATTACACCCTCGGCCGTAAGGTCAACTGTACCCTGAAATGTTTGACTATAATCCAGGTGATCTACAGTAATGGTAATTGTTTTTGGTGAACTTCCCGTGACTACAACTGTACAACTAGAATAATCCTCTTGCGGAATAGTTGTTCCGGTAAAGCTATCATCACTTTCTAATCTGGTAATCGCCTCTTCTAAGCATCCTTCAGCTAAATAATAGGAGGCTTTTCCACTTGAATTGTTTACATACTGATACGAGGTCGAAATACTTGTTTCGGAAGCCCCAACTACCAAAATCATAGCCATGACTGATATCAGCAATAGACTGATAAGGGCAATTGATCCGCGTTGTGAATTTATATTTTTCATTGTCTTAAAGATACGGCTAAATGAAGAGGGCTAACTAATTCCCCATTAAAGGCTGTTAATTCTCCATCAATAATAATTTGATCTGGAGCTTTATTCGCGGTGATCCGTGTAAATTCTAGTGAATTAAATGTAATGGTATTAGCATTTAATTGAATAGCTGGATCACTGCCTTTTTGAATAAAAGCATCACTATCGCTTAAATAAAACTTGGTTGGTGACTCAAGAGGATCCGGCATATTCAAAGAAAGCACCCCGTTTGGGTTATCAAACACACTAGCGCTTAGATCAAGGCTGCTTGCTTCTTGAATGGTTTCAGTTATTTTTTGAACAATAAAATCTTGATTTGTTTGTAACTCACTAAAGCTCTGTGAGGAAGCGGTTAGGTTCATCATATCAATCGCAAAAACCATAGCAGACATCAGGATTGCTCCTATAATGGCAAAGTAGAGAGTAATCTCCACCAGGGTTGTGCCTTTATTTTTAAGGAATTTTTTCATGATTTCTAAGGATTGTAGTTAATGCGAATGCTTTCTAAAACCGGAGTTGTTATTCCATCTGATTCTAGGAAAGCCTGTATTTGAATATAGCGCTGCCCGGTTCGCGCTGGATCCAAAACAATTGGTGTTCTAGCAGTTTCGTAATAAGTGCCAGTGGTTCCATCTGGCCCAACCCAAGTAGCAGAAGCTATATTGCCCGTGCTATTAGCGGACCTAAGTTGAAATTTAATTGCCCCCCCGGGGACCTCAATGTGATCCCAATCTAAAAAGTTATAATCAACGTCTTCACTTCCGCCATCTAAAATATCGGATGTATAAGTGCCAGAGGTCGTAATCCCCTCTTCGCCTACACCAATAATTACTAATCCACTGTTATTCACATCAATAGCTAAATAAATATAATCACCGTCCGTAGCTATGCCTTCCGCTTTACCTTGAACATCTAGTTTATAAGAAAGAGTTGGATAAAGAGGATTCGAGATATCAATAACTGCTAGGCCTGCGTTCACATTGTCGATAGCAGCGTAGAGTTTGTCGCCATTTATTACTAAATCCTCAATTTCACCGTCAACATCAATAGAAGTAGTAATTACTGGATTATAGGGATCAGAAACATTTAAAACTTGCAGTGAATCATTTGACTGCTCAGTCCCGAGATAAACAACTGACCCACTAATTTCAACGGCATTTACTTCTTCTCCAACATCCAGGGTGGCAATTTCATCAATATCAGTCGGGTCTGAAATATCTACAATTCTAAATCCTTCCCAGTCATTATCTGCCCCAAGATAAGCATAATTGCCACTTACCCGCACAGCTCGCACATTAGTCCATAAATTTAGCCAATCTACAATGTAGGAATTTTCTGGGTCGCTGATGCTTACAGAAATAAAACTATAAAAGAATCTTTCTATCCCCATAAACATATAATCACCATTGGGAGCTGGTTGATTCCCAGCAAAAATACTAAAAATACCAGGAGTCACACTAGGATTTACCGGATCACTAACATCAATCACAGCTAAGCCATCCCAAAAATCATTTACCCCAACGTAGACATAATTACCCTGCTTAGCCACATAACGTCCTTTGCCACCGACATTTAACTCGGCGACCACACTTGGATTAAGAGGATCGCTAATATCAACTACGGCAAAACCTTTTTGGGTTTTGGAAACTGCCACATAAGCATAATTCCCATCCACTACGACATCCTCTCCATGGCTACCCACATTGGCTGAGGAAAAGAATGAACTTGGCTCGAGTATAGTAGCAATCTGCATAGTGCAGTTATCAGCCGGTGGGCTATCTGCGCTCACAGTTTCGGTGTCAGTGTAAGCTCCAGCATCAAACTCCGTGCAAGTAGTTTGGACCCAATCATCACTAGGCCAGTTTGAAAGATAGGTAGTTAAAGTCACTGGTCGATCAATAAACCCTTTCCACAACCAAGTTACTTCAGAAATAACTCTTTTTATCTCTGGATCTAAGTCCCCGGTTTCAGCGATATCTCCAAATTCATCACGATAAACATCTTCGATAATTATGGTGCGGCTGTAAAACCCATCTACATCTTCGGGAGCAGCAATAAACTGCCACTCTCCACTCACTAGTTCTAATCCATGATCACCATTTGTCAGAGAGGCAAAATCGCGATCTCTCATATTACGCACTGCCTCTAATCCTTCTTGAGCATACAAAAGAGCTTCGCTATCAAATTGCGTTTTGGAATCATTTTGCATGGTATCTAAGGCTAGATAAACCGCCCCAACAGACAGCAATGCAAACAGAGTTGTCGCAATAATAATTTCTAGAATAACAAAAGCCTTTTTATTAGTAGTCGATTGTACCAAGAGAGGTAATGTTAAAGGTTACGGTTTTATTAATTTGAGCTGAATATAAATCAAAGGTCCCAAAATTTTTGGTTTCTCCTTTTGGAAGCGTAAAAACAATATCTTGCCCGCCACCACCTAAATTGATGTTCTGGGTTATGATAGTTTCAGGTAATTCAATTTCGTGATTAGAGGAATCGCTAGGAGAATAACTGCTTCCCTCAAACAAAATATATTTATCGGTTTCTAAGTGAATTCCATGATCTGAATTGTTTTCACCAGACATGGCTTTGCTTTGCGCCAGACGCAAATAAGAGGCTAAATTATTGGCTTCGGCATTAATATCTGCCCGGACTTGCGAGGTTTGACCAAATAGCAGCGTCATACCGCTTAAGATAGCGATAATCGCGATAACAATGATAACCTCTAAATAAGAAAAAGCTTTAGTCATTAGCGTCCAAGCATGTTAGGTAATTGATAAATTGGGAGAATGATTGAGATGGCAAAACCACCAATCAAAAGCCCCATAAAAACAAGCAGAATCGGTTCCAGCAAAACAGAAAGATTTTTGGTAATATTATCGACATTTTTCTCGTATAAACGCGCTAAATGATCGGTTGTAACCTCCATGTTACCGGTGGTTTCTCCGATGTAAATCATGCGCGAAGTTAGGATTGGAAAAATTTTCCGATACTCCTCTAAGGCCTCACTTAATTTACCTCCTTGCTCAACCTTAGCCCGCGATAAATGGATAGCTTTTTGATAAACATGGTTGCCCATCATATGTTCAATAATCAACAAGGCCTCCGTAAGGGGCACTCCTGAAACAAGCAGCGAATTCAAAGTCCGAGAAAACCGGGCTACATTAGCGTAAATTAGAATTTTTCCGAAAACTGGCACATAGATCATCACGCGGTGCCAAAGTGGTTTTAAGAATCTGGCTCTAAAAATAGTTACTAAAATGCCTATTGCTAAGATCGCTATCCCAACTGTTATAAGTGGGTTATCAGTTACAAATGAACTAAACCCTATCAGAATACGAGTCGGGAGAGGCAATTTCATATCAAATGAAGAAAAAATATCAGTGATTTTGGGCATTACAAAAATCACAATACATAGCATCAGAAGCAAAGTAACACTCACAATTACTCCTGGATAAATAAAAGCAGAAACAATTTTTTTGCGTAAGTCATACTCTTTCTCAAGTTGGACATCAAGGTATTCCAATACTTCAACCAAATTACCAGCCTCCTCCCCAGTTTCGATCATATTTACAAATATTTCGGAGAAAACTCTGGGATATTCGCGAAGACTTTGGGCTAGGGTTTGCCCGGCTTTAATACGCTCAATAAGATTCTCGTACATTTTACGGTTGTTTTTGCGTGAAGTTTGGTCAGCCATAATTTCTAAGGCATCGGTAATAGTGATACCAACCTTAATCATAGTGGCGATATGTTTGGTGAACATCATTTTGTCCTCCATGGTAAAACTTGGAGAATTCAAAAAACTAAGCTGCTTTTTGGGTTTTTCCAGGACAGAGATAATAATTGCAAAGTCTTTGCGCAATTTTTCAGTGGCTTCTTCTTGCGTTGCCGCGCTAATGGTTCCCTTTTTGCGGACCCCCTTATCATTACTGGCAACGTAATCAAATCTTTTCATAGTTTTTAGTTATGCATAACACGAAGAACCTCCTCGATAGTGGTTTCGTGGGCTAAAACTTTTATCATTCCGTCCTCAAACATGGTGATCATGCCCTCTTTACGGGCTTGATCCTCAAGTTCTTTTGGCGAGGAGTTTTTAAGAATTAATTTTTGAACACTTTCAGAAACTTCTACAACTTCTGAAATACTGCTGCGACCCTTAAAGCCGCTATCATTACAGGCAGCACAGCCTTCTCCCTTAGCTACAATTGTTTTTCCGACATCTCCAAATTTGGCCAAAACCTCTCCTAAATCCTCGGTAAGACCATACTTCTTTTTAAGCTCCTCAAGTTGCGCCGGATCAACCTCAAAAGTGGTTTTACATTTATCACAAATTCGGCGGACTAGACGCTGTGCAATCACCAGCTTGGCAGTAGCAGAAAGCAAAAATCCTTCAACTCCCATTTCTAACATACGTGGCAAAGTAGAACCCGCGTCATTGGTATGCAAAGTAGCCAGAACCAAATGTCCGGTAAGCGCAGCATTAATTGCAATCCCGGCAGTCTCTTCATCACGAATTTCTCCCACCATTATAATGTCTGGATCCTGACGCAAAAGAGCTCTAAGTCCGTTGGCAAAAGTTAAATCCGCTTTGTTGTTAACTTGGATTTGGTTGATTCCTTCGAGACGATACTCAATTGGATCCTCAATGGTAGAAATATTAACCTCTGGCGAATTAAGCTGCTTAAGCAAAGTATAAAGCGTGGTGGTTTTACCAGACCCAGTTGGCCCGGTCATTAGGATAATTCCATTAGTTTTTAGGATGTTGCTTTTTATAACCTCTAAATTGTGTTTGTTATAGCCGAGTGCTTCTAAGTTTAGTTCTTGACGATTGGAACTTAAAATACGCATCACGGTTTTTTCGCCGTCATAAGTTGGCACAATCGAAACACGCAAAGTGATTTCATTGCCCTCTAGATCAATTTTAATACGACCATCCTGAGAAGCGCGATGTTCATCGGTTCTAAGATTTGCAAGAACTTTGATACGAGTTACGAGTAGCTCTAAAATCGCGGCTGGGAGCTCGGCAATAGTATGCAAAATTCCATCAACCCGATAACGAACTACCAAAAAATCTTTACTAGGCTCCAAATGAATATCCGAAGCTTCGTTTTGATACGCAAATAAAATAATTGTATCCAAAATTTTGGCAGCATCTTGAAGTGACTCAATTTTTAGTGGGGTCTTTCATGGCCCCGGCCAAAAGTTTAGTAAATTTCTCGTTAACATCCTTGTTATAGGCTTTTAAAGCGGCTTTGATTTCTTTGGGAGTGGCATAGTGAGCCGTAACCTTAAACCCAGTCTTTTTCTCAATAAAATTCAAAAGCTCGTAATTGTGTGGATTACTAATAGCCACTAATATTTCATCTTTTTTCTGATCAAAAGGCATTACAGACTGCTTAGCCGCCATGTTATAAGGCACAATACGCAGCAATGGTTCGGGAATAGTTTTGTCGCTTAATTTAGCAAATGGGACCTTATAAAGATCAGCAAAAAGGCGTCCTATGACTTCATCTGGTAAAGCCTCTCTCTCGAAAAGCTCTTCCTCGAGGGTTACTCCTTTATTTTTAGCAAACGAAATAAATCGCTCAATTTCTGCTTTTTTGAGCAGCTTTTTCTCGAGAAGCATGGCTTGAATATCGGATTCTTTTAGGGCCATTTTTTTATTTTAGTTTTATTTCTTATTATTTTACCATATTTCTCCTCTGTTATCAAGTAGCTCTAACCTGAAAATCTCTGCATGACGGTTTGGCGTTTTTAAGATACAATCAGATTGCTTAATTTTTCCTTATGATTTCCCTTGATTTTCGAAACTCTCAAGCTGATTTGGAGTCGGTTGCGGACCGTATCCCATTGTATTTAAAACAAATTCAGAATCGCAATCAGGGATTTTACTCTGTGGTTGATGATATAGAGGCAGTGGAGGCGATCGAAAAATTTGCTAAAAAAGCTGATTTTGAAGATGTGGTGATTTTAGGAATTGGCGGATCAGCGCTGGGAGCTTTTTGTTTAAATCAAACATTGGGATCAAATGGACCCAATATTTGGGTTTTAGATAATGTTGATCCAGCTTTTATTGCGAATGTGGAATCTAAAATTAATCTGGAGAAAACCCTATTTTTAGTAATTTCCAAATCTGGTAAAACAATTGAGACGCGAGCACAGTATTCATATTTTAAGAATCGCATCGAAGAGGCCGGGCTTAAAAAAGAGGATTATTTTGTGTTTATTGCTGGGAAAGATAGTGGCTTGGATCCGCAATTTGTAATTCCGGACAATGTTGGCGGCCGCTTTTCGGTTTTGACTCCAGTTGGGTTATTACCAGCCGCGCTTATGGGACTTGATATTCGAGAACTTTTAAAAGGTGCGCAAACTATGCGTGATGCATTTTTATCAGAAGATTTTGAGATTAATTTACCGTTTCAATTGGCGGCCGCGCAGTTTTTGATAGATAAGCCAAACGTAGTAATGATGCCCTACTGTCAAAGGCTCACTGCTTTTGCGGAGTGGTGGCGACAGCTACTGGCGGAGAGTATTGGCAAAGAAGGAAAAGGTCTAACACCAATCCAAGCGCTAGGCGTAACAGATCAACATTCCCAAAATCAACTTTATAATGATGGGCCAAATGATAAGTTCTTGATGATGATTAAGGTGGAAGATTTAGGAATTGATTTACCGACTTATTTGGATGATTTGAGTTTTACTAGCTTGTTGCATACGGAAATGGAGGGCACAGTGCAGTCGCTTACGGAGAATGGCCGACCGAATATGACTATTACTGCTTCGCGCCTCGACGAAGAAACCTTAGGCGCGCTCTTTATGTTGTTCGAGGCGGCGACTGCGTTCCTCGGTGAATTTTATGAAATTAACGCTTTCGACCAACCTGGTGTCGAGCTTTCTAAACAAATCACTCTTAAACTTCTTTCTTCATGACTATCCCTGAATTCGGGCAAAAGCTAACTAATAATCAGCTTGAATTTTTTGGTGCTTTTTCTAAATCTTGTCGCAAAAGCATTCTAGAAATGACCCAAAATGCTGCCTCTGGTCACCCCGGCGGATCTCTTTCTTCGCTGGATTATTTAGCCTTGCTTTATGCCTTTGTGATTAGCCAAAACGGAGATCCTGTTATTGTTTCGCACGGACATATTTCGCCGGCGGTTTACAGTGTGCTGGCTGAACTCGGATATATCGATAAAGAGGATGTTGTGACAAATTTCCGGAAAGTTGGAACTATTTGGGAAGGCCATATTACGCGCCATGTCCCGGGCGTATTACTTGGCACTGGCCCATTGGGGGTTGGGGTGTCAGCGGCCAATGGTTTTGCGATTGCCGAAAAACTGCAAAATTCTGGACGGAAAGTTTATGCATTAATGGGTGATGGCGAGACACAAGAGGGCCAGGTGCATGAAATGATCCATTTTGCGCGGCACCATGCCTTGGATAATTTTGTTTTATTTGTGGATTACAACAAAGTGCAGCTTACGGCCAGCATTGAGGAAACTCTAAAAATTGATATTAAAAAAATATTTGAAGCTGGTCACTGGCACGTAATTGAGGCAGACGGTCATGACCCCGAATCAATGTGGAAAGCACTTTCCGAAGCACAAGATGTAACCTGGAAACCAGTGGTTATTTTGGGAGATACTATTATGGGCAAGGGTGTAAAAATGATGGAAAAAGATGGTGAAGCACATATCCCAACTTGGCATGGAAAAGCGCCAAAAGCAGAAGATAGTGTTGAGTCGCTTGAGGCTCTAACTCTTACTTCTGAGGAGGCTGATTTGATTAAATCTTTTAAAGAAAGTATTAAATGGCGTCCAGAAAAAACTATTTTTACCGAAGATTTATCAGAAATAGCGTTGAATACTGATGAGCCAATTATTTATGAGCCAGGCACAATTAGTGACTGTCGTGGAGCCTATGGTAAGGCGCTTTTAAGCCTTGCTCAGCACAACCCAAGCGTTTTAGCCCTAACCGCTGACTTAGGTAGCTCGGTAATGACCAAATTTGTTAAGCAAGAACTTCCGCGGCAACATTTTGAATGTGGCATCGCGGAACAACACATGGTGTCTGTGTCGGGTGGTTTGAGTCTTAATGGGTTTATCCCCTTTTGCTCAACTTTTGCTGCTTTTATGGGCAGTCGCTCCAAAGACCAAGCTCGCGTTAATGACATTAATCGAGCCAATGTAAAAATGGTGGCTACCCACTGCGGTCTTTCCGTGGGCGAAGATGGACCTACTCACCAGGCAATTGATGATGCTGGTTCTTTCCTTGGGATGTTCCACACTATGCCGGTGGAACCCTGTGATGCTAATCAAACGGATCGGATAATTCGCTATGTGGCCTCGCACTATGGAAACTTTTATGTACGAATGGGGCGTCACAAAATGCCAGTTATTTTAAAAGAAGATGGCACTGTTTTCTATGATGCTGATTACAAATACGAATACGGTCGCTGTGATACTATTCGCGAAGGCTCTGACTTAACTATTGTGGCCATTGGCTCTATGGTAAACGAAGCCCTTCGTGCGCGAGAAATATTAGCAGAACTGCGCCCAAATATTTCAGTCGAAATCGTGGCCGCTACCTCGATCAAACAATTCGATAAAACGTTATTTGATTCTATCGAAAAAACTGGGAAAGTTATTACTGTTGAAGACCACAATACCTTCTCAGGCTTAGGTGGCCAAGTAGCCCGCTCCTTAAAAGAACATGGGATTGGGGTCACTGAATTTAAGATGCTTGGCGTGGAGGAATATCAATTATCCGGAAAACACAGCGAACTTTATGAATTAGCGGGAATTTCAGCTGAAAAGATTGCCGAGGCCTGCGTTGATTTAATGGATTAATTTTTCTTTAGGCTTTTTTTGAATTTTTTATCAAGCTCTAACCGCTCTGCTAGTTTTTTCTTAAAAAACTTTTCAATTTTCTTGGGCGTAAACATCCCCTGCTCAGTTACAATTTTTTTCATAAGTTTGACGGGCACACGATCGTGCGAAAACTTAATCCTCTCAAAATCAATTGGCTTGCAATAATGTCGACGAGTATGAGTTTGCGAATAAACCCCAACTTTTTTCTTAGCCTTCCACATTGAAAACTTAGAAGTGGCCATAAATAAATAAACTGGTTTTTTCATAAGATGAAACTGTGAAACAAGACCATTAGTTCCCGGGTCCATCACAAAATTCATTGTGCTTTTTAAAGTTAAGCCGCTTAAAAAAACCATATCAATGTGATCCTCAACATGGGCAATCATATAAGCCGGCACCACCCGGAAGGGAATCCTTTTTTTATGAAGGGCTTCGATAATAGGACCGGTTTTATCAGGGTCCTGCTCAGCCACGATTACGCGGAAGTGTTTACCAGCACGCTTGAGCGCATTTAATACCCGGTGAATAGTCCGACTGTTATCGTGGATAAGAATCTCCTTGCCTTCAACATTAATTTCAAGAGCATGCTTAACAATCTCAGCTTCCTCATTGCGTTCGGCTCTAATCAAATCCCTTAACTTCTTTAAGAACTTTCTTTTTTTAAGTGGAAAATTTTCAGCCAAGTGATGCATTTCTTCGTCGTGAGCCAGTCGTAAAATTTCATAAAAACTATCAATAATAATTGCGAATCTAGGCTCGGTATTGCTAATAAAATCAGTTAGTTCGATTAAGGCCTCATAAAAACTATGATGGTTCTGCCCTTTTAATCCACGTACGGCGTCAGCAAAACTTTCAAGTACCAGCAAACTTAGATTAGTGGTTCCAATATCCACCTCTATTTCGCGGAAAAGCTCGGAAAGTCGATCTTGATAACTTGCAGACATTTACAAAAAATTAAAGAATGACGCGAAGAGCTAAGTAACAGGAGGAAACTACTAAACTAATGAGGGTCAGAGGCAGTCCATATTTCATGAATTGGAGGAAAGAAATATTAACGCCTTCCTTTTTAGCCAAGTCAGCGCCAATAACATTAGCCGAGGCTCCAACTAAGGTCCCATTCCCTCCCAAACAAGCACCGAGCGACAAAGCCCACCATAACAAATTGGGGTCAACATCGCCGGTTAAACCAGCCTGAATATTAAAAATAACTGGGACCATCAAAGTCATGAAAGGAATGTTATTAATAAGCATGGAGGTTGCTCCGGAAATCCACAAAATTGCTAGCAAAAGCACGATGTAACTCTCCCCACTCAGCATTAGAATTTTCCCACTTAAAATATTCAAAAATCCAACTTGTTCTACGGCCCCAACCATTACAAATAATCCCGCAAAAAAGAGCAGAGTGGACCATTCGACTGATTTTAAAGAATGTTCTAAATCAGCCTCTTCGGCGGCAACAAGGAGGAGTAAAACTGCGCCAGCCAAGGCAATTAATCCAACCGAAAGATTTAGATAAGATTGAAATAAAAATCCAAGGGCTGTTAAGGCTAAAATCACCACACTTTTCCTCATAAAATCTTTATTTAAATAAAGATTATTAAAACGATACTTGATTTGTTTGAGGAGCAATTGGCTTACAAAAAGCTTTTTAAGATCCCGGGTAATTGGCTTTAAATGATGTTTCCAGTGCGTGGCTACAAAAACAGCGGTAATCAGAACAATCGACCCCAATACCGGAATCCATAGATTAACAATAAACTGATTAAACGAAAGGCCAGTAGCACCACCAATAATAATATTCGGTGGATCACCAATTAAAGTCATGGCCCCACCTATATTGGAAAAGATAATTTCACCAATAATGTAGGGTTTAGGATCGCGACCCATCCCCTTAAGCAAGGCAATGGTAACTGGCACTACCAAAACAATGGTCGTCACATTATCCAAAAAAGCAGACATAAACGCTGTCACTCCACAAAAAAGCAAAAATAACAGGAGTGGATTACCTTTAGATCGTTGTGCTAACCGTACTGTTAAAAAAGAAAAAACTCCCGACTCGCGCGAGACTTCTACTAAAAGCATCATGGCCATCAGTAGTACAATCGTTTCGAATTCAATGTAAGCAATGGCCATCTCAAAATCTAACACTCCAATCACCACCATTAAAACTGCGCCAATCATAGCGAGCACCGCTTTATCAAAAACTTCAAAAACAATTAAAAGAAAGACGGCCAGAAAGATGAAAATGGTAACCCAAGGGAGCATGGATTTATACTATGCCTGCACCCAGAAGATTACAAGTCAAAGCTGTCTCCAGGGAAAGGATATTCAATGTTCTTAAGCCCATTTTCTTCGAGAGCATCGCGCAGAGCATTAGCTTGTTCTTCTTCGCCATGAACTAAGAAAGTTTGCTTTAGGTTCTTTACTTTTAAAATGTAGTCAAGAAGATCACTACGATCCGCGTGAGCAGAAAAAGCATCAACTACATTAATTTCAGCGCGTACCTGATGTGGCTCACCAAAAATATTAACTTCTTTTTGCTTTTCAACTAATTTGCGACCAAGAGTATGTTGAGCCATGTACCCAACGATAAGTACTCCGTTTTTAGGATCTTCAATATTGTTTTTTAAGTGATGCAAAATTCGTCCGTGCTCACACATCCCGGAAGCAGAAATAATAATCATAGGAACACGACTATCGTTTAAAGCCTTTGATTCCTCAACATTACGGGTGTAATGAAGTCGGCCAAAACCAAATGGATTATCCTGATTTCTGAGAAATTCATTGCGAGCTTCTTCATCAAAATCCATAACATGACCTCTAAATACCTCTGTTACATTCCCAGAAAGTGGGCTATCTACAATAATTGGTAAATCATGAGGAATTTCACCTTGGTCAAATAAATGATGAAGTGTGTAAACAATTTCTTGAGTTCTTCCAAGTGAAAAGGCCGGGATAATAAGTTTTCCGCCGCGCTGAATTGTGTTTGTTACAATATCAGCCATTTTATCAGCAATGTCAGTAATTGCTTCGTGATAGCGATTACCATAAGTACACTCGGTGATTAAGTAATCAGCCTTCTCAACCTGGTGAGGATCGCGCAAAATTGGTAGATTTTTGCGGCCCAAATCTCCGGTGAAGAGCAATGTTTTATGTTTTCCATCCTCTTCATCATCAATTTCCAAAAACACAACAGCTGACCCCAGAATATGGCCGGCTTCAAAAAGAGTGACCTTAATCCCTGGGAAAATTTGCTGTGCTCTTTTGTAAGGTACGCCATGGAACAGATGTAGAGCATCAATTACGTCTTCTTGAGTATAGTCAGGCTCTACCATAGGCTCGCCTTTTTTGCGTTTTTTCTTGTTGATATAGGCGGCTTCACGCTCTTGAATGTAAGCAGAGTCGAGCAACATATAATTACAGAAATCCTTAGTCGCAAAAGTGGTGTAAATCGGTCCGTCATAACCGTCTTTTACAAGTCTGGGGATATTCCCGCTATGATCGATATGAGCGTGCGATAAGATTAGCGCATCAATTGATGTTGGTTCAAAAGGAAAGGTTGCGTTGCGCTCTCTAGATTCTTTACGTTTACCTTGAAACATACCGCAATCAAGCAAAATACGTTTTCCATTTACTTCAAGGAGATGCTTGGATCCGGTAACACCATGAGCAGCTCCGTGGAAAGTTACTTTCATATGTAAGGGAGGTTTTAAATCAATTTTCTTCTTATCAGTTCATTTATTATACCATTTTTCAGGTGGTTTTTCAATGGCGGTTATGTCTCTCTTTTAATTACTTGTGAATCAATAATATCAAAAATTAATTGCTCTGCTTGGACAGTATTTGGAGTTTCATCCGGACTTTTTTTCAAAGAAAGAGTCACCCCTAGCCCCTCCTGGACATTTTGCTGAAAATA
>CAYWKJ010000010.1:0-37381 GCA_964459205.1 uncultured Candidatus Peribacteria bacterium
GTTCAAAACTTTGGGCCTGGCTAATGATTTTTTTCATTTTTTTTTCAATAATAGCTAGATCTTCGGGGATCAAAGTTCGCGGTAAATCAAAATCATAGTAAAAACCATCTTCGATTGTTGGGCCAATGGCTAGGTCCGCCTCTGGAAACATTTCCAAAACAGCTTGAGCTAGGATATGAGCCAAGGAATGGCGCATTGTATCAAGTTCTTCATTAGTTTTTCCCATAGTTTTGAGGTTTAAAAAATACACAGCATATTTGCTGTGCTCGGGCCCGAAATAATCGGACGGTTCCACCGAGCTTCCCTTAGAGGGCACTCTTATTTTTCGGATGATCCTTTCTAAAGGTGGTACTTACAAGTGCTTTTTAAGGAAGTTTTCAGCCAAGCCTTCCCTCTCTTTCTAAATTGCAGCTTTGCTAGTGCGTCCTTTAGATCTAGCAGATCAACACCTCCAGGATAGGCTTTTCTAGGTGAAAGTCAATTCTTACCTGTAGAATCCTTGCCAAATTAGCCTAACTATGATATAATAACAGGAATAAATAAAAACATAATCTAAATGTCTCCAGAATTAGTTAAAATAATTGCCTGTTTCTTTCTAGCGTGTGTCCCTGCTTATATCTGGGGATATGTGTTCTATAAAAAGCGTCCTGAACCAAGAAAATGGGTTGCCCTGACCTTTATTATGGGGATGTTAGCCGTGATTCCGATCATGCTTTATAAGTTTAGTTGGCAGTTTTTCCCTAATCTGAATATTTTTATTTATACAGATCAGTTTAAAGAGGACCTTTTGGGATTTTCAAGTATTGCTTATGTCCCGGTGGGGGTGGTTTTAGCTTTTATGTTTGTAGGAGTTTTGGAGGAGTATATGAAGAATATTGTAGTTCGTATTAGTGATCGTAACCATTTACGCCAAATAGATGATGCTATTGAGTTTTGTATTATTGCTGCTCTTGGTTTCGCGTTTATCGAGAACATTATGTATTTCTTTTATATTTGGTCATATCAGGGATTTGAAAGTCTATTTTTGTCATTTGTTTTCAGATCAATTTTTTCTACTTTTGCCCATATATTCTTTTCTGGGATTTATGGTTATTACTATGGAATTGCTCATTTTGCTGGGCCTATTTTGCAAGAAGAAATGCGTGAAAACCGTCACCCTATTTTAAAGGCCTTTCATAAGGTCTTTCATTTAAGAGCTGCCACTCGTATCTTTAGAGAAGAAAAGATTTTAGAAGGATTAGTTTTAGCAGTTCTTTTACACGCCTTCTTTAATATTTTCTTGGAAATTGGATGGACATTTGTGATTGTTCCTTATTTGTTTGTGGGGTACAGCTTGCTATCTTATCTATTCAAGAAAAAAGAGAATCACAAGGTTTACAAACGTTTAGTAGATCACCTGTAAATTATAGTTTAAAATCAAGGGATTTTTTAGCCTGGGCTCTTGAAGAATTTAAAAAACCATGATACAGTGACCTTCGACCCCAATTTGACCTTTACCAAATTTTATGGGATTAAAACAGATTAGCGTCAAAGGCGCCAAGATCCACAACCTCAAAAACATAGATGTAAAAATTCCACGCGATAAGCTAACCGTAGTTACGGGGCTTTCGGGATCTGGAAAATCATCTCTGGCTTTTGATACTATCTATGCCGAAGGGCAAAGACGATATGTAGAAAGTTTATCTACTTACGCGCGGCAATTTCTCCAATTAATGGAAAAACCAGAAGTTGAAGCAATTGAAGGGCTGTCGCCAGCGATTTCGATTGATCAAAAAACCGCTAGCCGAAACCCGCGATCTACCGTAGGGACCGTGACGGAGATTTATGATTATTTACGTCTTTTATTTGCCAAAGTTGGTAAGCCGCATTGTCCAGATTGTGGAAAACCAGTTGCTAAGCAAAGCATTTCGCAAATCGTAGATCACATTGCCAAAATGGAGGAAGGGAAAAAGATTATTTTGTTAGCTCCGGCTGTGCGCGATCGTAAAGGCCAGCATGCCAAGGTTTTTGAAAGCATAAAAAAAGAAGGTTTTGTACGTGTTCGCGTGGATGGAGAAGTAGTAAGTGTCCTTAGCATCCCCGAGCTTGATGAAAAGAAAAAACACTCCATTGAAATTGTAGTTGATCGTTTAGTAGTAAAAGATTTCACCGAAAAAACTAAAAAACTTAAGTCCGGCCAGACAATCTCAGTTCCCAACGAAGACCGATCTCGGCTGGCCGACTCCATTGAAACAGCTCTTAGATTTGGCGAGGGGCTAATGATGGTTTTGGATCACGAAACTGATAAAACGGAACTTTTTTCTGAGAATTTTTCGTGTCCAGATTGCGGCGTAAATTTGCCAGAAATCGAGCCCCGCAATTTTTCATTTAATAGTCCGCACGGTGCTTGTGAAGAGTGTCATGGGCTAGGCACTAATTTAGAAATTGATCGTGATTTAATTATTCCCAACAAACGCCTGAGCATTGCCGAAGGCGCAATTATGCCTTGGTCCACTACAACTTCACACCTTGATTGGTATACACGCATTTTGCACGAAGTCGCTCGTAAAAAAGGTTTTTCTTTAGATGTGCCAATTGAAGATTTAACGCCCGAAGTTATGGATATGGTTCTTTTTGGGACCGGCGATGAAGAGTACAAAGTAAATTGGGAAAAAGATTTCACCACTAAATTCGAAGGAGTAATTCCTAACTTGGAGCGACGTTATTTAGAAACTGACTCTGATTATGTTCGCAACAAAATTGAACAATTCATGCGTATTGTACAATGTCCTTCTTGCCAAGGGCAGCGTCTTAAAAAAGAGATTCTGGGTGTTAAGATTAAAGGCTCTTCCATTGTAGATGTAACGCAACTTTCAATTGATAAAGCGCACGCGTTTTTTGATGACATGAAGTTAAGCGAAAACCAAAAAATAATTGCCGAACCCATTATGCGCGAAATCCGGCACCGCCTTAGGTTTTTGGATAATGTAGGAATTTCGTATCTTACACTTAATCGGGCGGCCAATACTTTGTCGGGCGGAGAGGCGCAACGCATCCGGCTCGCAACTCAAATTGGGTCGCAACTTACCGGTGTTTTATATGTTTTGGACGAGCCCACTATTGGACTGCATCAAAATGATAATGAAAAATTAATCAAAGCAATTTTGGCGCTACGCGATCTTGGTAATACCGTGATTATTGTGGAGCATGATATCGATACTATGCTGGCCGCGGATTATATTTACGACATTGGCCCGGGCGCTGGAAAGTATGGTGGGCAAGTTGTTGCGCGCGGAACTCCCGAGCAATTAATGAAGGATAAAAATTCTATTACCGGGAAATATCTTTCCGGTGAGTTGGAAATTGCTGTCCCTACAAATCGTCGTTCTGGTAATGGTAAGAAAATAGAAATTATTGGAGCCACTCAGCATAATCTAAAAGAGATTACAGCCGAAATTCCACTAGGAACTTTTGTGGGAGTAACCGGAGTTTCTGGTTCTGGAAAATCCACTTTAATTAATGACATTTTAGTGAAAGCTTTAAGCGCAAAAATTAATCGCTCTAAGTCTCGCCCTGGCAAACACAAAGAGATCAACGGAATGGAACATGTCGACAAAATTATTAATATTGATCAAGCACCAATTGGGCGGACTCCACGTTCTAATCCAGCTACTTACACGCGCGTGTTTACTGATATTCGCGATTTATTTGCCAGCACGCCCGAAGCTCGCGCTAGAGGGTACAAGGCTGGGCGATTTAGTTTTAATGTAAAGGGTGGTCGTTGTGAGGCATGTCAGGGTGATGGACTCAAAAAAATTGAAATGCACTTTTTGGCTGATGTTTATGTAACGTGTGAAACATGTAAAGGTCGTCGTTATAATAAAGAGGCCTTAGAAATCACTTATCGTGGCAAAAATATTGCGGATGTTCTAGACATGACCGTGGATGAGGCTTTGGAGTTTTTTAGTGCCATCCCAACTGTCAAAACCAAGCTCGAAACACTGGTAGCGGTGGGACTAGATTATATTCACTTAGGTCAGTCTGCTACGACACTCTCCGGCGGTGAAGCGCAGCGTATTAAGCTCGCGACCGAGCTTTCAAAAAGATCCACTGGTAAAACACTTTACGTTCTAGATGAACCCACCACGGGATTGCATTTTGATGATGTGAAAAAACTGCTGGATGTGCTGGAGCGTTTGGTTGAAAAAGGCAACACGGTATTAACCATTGAACATAATTTGGATGTTATTAAGTCTGTGGATCATGTAATTGATATGGGCCCAGATGGAGGTGACGGCGGCGGAACAATTGTGGTGGCTGGCACCCCAGAGGAAGTTGCTAAGCATAAGAAGTCTTATACTGGGATTTGGCTTAAAAAGATGGGGCTTTAGGTCGCTGTTGCACCGATTCACTTCACTCAGACCCTAACTCCTGCTAGACTTATTTTATGAAATCCTCTTCCCTGAGTCCCTCCTTACGTGTCATTTTTAAGCGGTTTAAAAGCTCCGCAGCCGAAACTTTGGCTGAGGTTTTGATTGCTTTGGTCGTAATTTCCGTGGGAGCTGGAGGAGCCATGACTTTAGTAATTACTTCGGTGCGCGCTAATAGTGATGCCGAAGAGCGTTTGATTGCTTATAACCTTGCTCGTGAAGGTGTGGAGGCTGTTCGCACTATTCGTGATACTAATTGGCTCAGGTTCCCAGGGGATCGCACAGATTGTTGGGATGTTTTGCCAGATACTACCAGTGCAAGTGATTGTGCCACTGCCGAAAAATTAGGAGACAACACACCTTATTTAGTATCTCCTGAAGTTGATGATGATGAAAGCTATATGGCTTGGAAAATAGAAACAGTTGGGACTAATGATCCGGCTTTGTACGAGGCAGATTTAAGCTTTGTTGGATATGAAGGGATTATTTATGTTCATGCTTTTAATTGTGGAGGAACTCTTTGTTCGGGCGACCCCACTATTTATAGCCGGGAAATTGGGATTGAAAGATCGGCTTCTGATTCTCTGGTAATTACGGCCACAGTTACTTGGGACTCCCATGGAGAAGCCAGAACAGCTGTATTTGTTGATGAGTTAACTAATTATTAATTATGAAAAAGCCCCGCGCCGCTTCACTTATTTACGCCCTCATTATCACCACAATTGTGCTTGTGGTGGCCGGAGGTATGGCCGCTTCTTTTATGAGGGCTAGTCAGCGTAATTATGATCTTTTTCGGGGCACGCAGGCTTATTATGCGAGCCGCGCTGCCATGGAAATGGCTTTTGCTGAGGTTTCAGACCCGAGTAATGGAATCGGATATGAATACGCAGACTCTAGCGCTGTTAGCTGGGATGTCACCGGGACCGCTGATGTTGTTGGGGAGTATGAGTTTTGGTCGAGGGCGAAAACTTTAGGGTGGCAGGATAGTGGAACTACAAACTGTTACACTGTGGGAGTTTATCCTTGTTATATAGTGCCAATTCCCGGGACTGGAGATGCGGGGAGTTGTGATTTTGAGGAGCCAGATGGCGATTGGAACACCGACGAAGACGCTGAGTGTAATTGGAACAAAATTGCCTACGGCGAAACCATAACCGTGCCACTTTATACAAGCGATGATAGTAGCCCGTTTACTGGTGGGGAGGAGTTTATTTTGCGACTCCGTACCCCAGACGGGGCAACTCTAAACAATGATAGCGAAGAAGTTGCCTCCTGGGAATTTACTGGGACTTGTGGAGGAGTGACTTGTTATTTGCGGCCGAATTCTAGTTCTTTTCAACATTATATTTACCCTGACAACATTAATTCAGCTACTAGCTATATAGTTATGCAGGCAACAGATGTGTGGGGCCTAACCCTTATTAAGGAAGGAGTAATTTCTGGTACGAAAACTATAATGTCTATTCAAGATTTCTTAAGCGATGCTACGGGAGACGAATTCTATTTTAAATTGACTATCATAAAACCTTTAGAGGAGTATATAACAGGATACAATATCCCTTATCTGGAATACCAAGTCATCACTGATAGTGAAATTATTTCCGACAGCAAAATAGTCTACACTGCCAGTGGTAGTGCAGAAGGCAGATTAGGAGTTTATACTCGTGATATTCAGGCCACTCAAGGGCTCGGAAGCAACTCGGTTATAAACTTTGCTTTGCAGAACTAATTGACAGAAGGGGGAAAATCGTGTTAAGATCAATCGCCTTATTATATTAGGTATAAATCTTTAGTGTATGGGAAAAAGTACACCAGAAGGTAGTCGTCCCGAAAGAACTCAAACAATGTTTGGGCGAGTTGGCAATTGGATTTCTTCTAAAGTAGAGGCTGGCCGAGATGAACTAAATTTTATTGATGAAAACTGTGCTAGAAATGAAGTGTTTAGCTGGAAAACAATTACGGAGTTATCTCAAGGTTTTAGAGAAAGCATGGAAGGGGCTTTAGAAGTAGTTAATGCTGGTTGGAATTTCGTTACGGGGAAAGATTTAACAGCACAAGATATAGCCGTGGCTGGAACAGTAATAGTAGGGGGTACCATCACTGTTGGAGGTGTGACTCTAGCGCTGGCCCCAGGAACTGCTCATGCTGGGAACCATTTATTTGTGCAGGGGACTTCTGGACCAGTTTTAGTTGATTTGGATGCCTCTACATCATCTTCTCTGTCTTCAGGCTTATATCCCACGGGGACCACTTATGGGTTAGCAATGTCTGGTTTTCATGACGCTAACGCAGATAAAACAGTTTTAAGTTATTCAGATATCAGCGGGGACACTGGCTCCGAAGGCTTGTTAGTGGCTGAAGATTTAGATGGAGTTTCACCGACAAGCGCGCTTACTGCATTTGATAACGATCCAGGAAAAGTTGAACAAAACCCAGATACTGGGAGTGTAACTTTTGGCGATGATGTGTCGGCAAAGCTTTGTACTGATTATGAAGACGCTGCCACTTGTGATGAGTTTCCTGGAGGGACAGTAGTGGCTTTTGCTGCTGATGAAGACGGCACGGGTCGAGGAGTAATTTTATATGAAAGTTCAGGATTTGATGTGATTGATTTGGCGACTGGAACTATTGAATATTCGGATACTATGATTTTTCCTTCAGATGTAGTTATTGATCGTAGTACAGGGCACGCTTTTGTTGCCGATACTATGGGAATGGAAATGGTAACCATAGATTTAAACGCTGGCACTCCATCTGAAGTAAGCTCTGAAACATTTAGTTTTGGGCCAACTAATTTACTTTTATATACAAATACTAATACTGGGAACCAAGAATTAGCTGTTGTTGGGTATTACACGACTACAGAACTAGAATTTTTTGAAGTTTCCGGGAGTGCTTTAACTTCAGTAGGAACTGAGACTCACGCTGACACAATTGGTTTTGCCGATGTTGTAGCTGTTGATGACATTGATGATGCTGGAACAATGTATATTGCTAATGCTTACGCAGGCGAAGTTCTTGGTTTAGACCTAAGTACTTATTCTTGGGATGGATCAAGTTATGCTAGCGCTTATGGGGCTGCCTCAGTCATCTACATCCCCGAAACCGCTGTTGCCGACCCCTGCGACGATCACGGCGGGGACGCAGACGAAGATGGGGTTTGTGCAGACGACGATTGTAATGATTTAGATGCCACGGCCTGGGAAGAAATAGAAGGCATAGAAGATGCCGATGGTGATGGTTTTGGATATGAATACGGTACGGCTGTTAGTTTTTGTGCCGCCACACTTCCATCCGGATACGTTGACGCCGCTTATGCCACGGATTGTGACGACACAGATCCGCTTCTTTATGATTATGCCAACTGGGCCTTAGATTACGACGGCGATGGCTTTGGGGATAACGTTTGGAGCTGGCAGTGTGGAGCATCAGGTTATTACACCGCCACAGTTGATAGTGATTGTGATGATGGCGATGCCGGGGTTTTCCCTGGGGCCACCGAAACTTGTGATGGCGACCTTGAAGATTGTGATTTACCTTCCGCAGACTATGGTTTACCAACTTATACTTATTATAGAGATGAAGACGGCGATGGATTTGGCGTAGACGGGGATACTTATGTTGGTTGCGGACCATCTGGTTTTTACACCGCTACAGTCGGAGGTGATTGGGATGACACAGAATCCACAGTTTATCCCGGCGCCCCCGAGATTTACGGCGATGGTTTAGACAATGACGGTGATGGCTTAATAGATTATCAATGTGAATTTGGAGAAGATGGAGATTGGAGTGAGCCTGGTTTATGTCATGTTGAAATAGCTCCAGGAGTATGGATTTACGCTAATGGCGAAGGCAGCTTAGATCTTTTTGAAGATGGAGATGATCGAGTGTTAGATGTCCTTAATGGTGAATTAGGAATGCTTTTAGAAGTCGATCGTGACCCAGACGAGGCGCAGGGAGAGGTTCATGTAAATATGTGGGGGGCAGAAGCTGGAATTGGCGGCACATTCTTCGTTATGGTTCAAAATATGTCAGTTGAAAGAGACTGGGGGGACTTAACATGGGACGGCAGTTGGGGCTCAGATTATGCTTGGATGACCACGGTTCCTTTGCCGGATGGTTTGCCTCATTGTGTTGATTTGGCTATTACTTTTGAGGAAGAAACCACCGAAATAGATGATGCTCTTTGTGTGGTTGGTGGAGTTGGGGAGATAGCACTTGTAAGTACGGAAACTGGAGAAGTAGATCAAGGAGTTACAACTTCCGACGTAGTTGATGAATACGCTGAAGAAGAACAAAACGAAGAAATTGATTCTGATGGCGATGGAGTTCCGGATGATGAAGATAAATGCCCTGATCAAGATGCCAGTGGTTTTGATGTTGATGGCGATGGTTGTATTGATGACACTGACGGTGATGGGGTTTTGGATCCTGACGATGCTTGCCCTAATGAAGATGCCACTGGTCAAGATGCTGATGGCGATGGTTGTATTGATGATCCTATTGATTCTGATGGTGATGGGATTCCGGATGATGAAGATGATTGTCCTGAAGAATATGCTGCCGCTGAAGAGGATCTTGATGGCGATGGCTGTATTGATCCGGTTGACACCGACGATGATGATAACGACTCAGGCGATACTGCAGATGATGATACTGACACTCCTGGTGGTTGCCATCCGGAGGGAGGAGATGGTGGTTGTTCAACCAACCCAAGTAAACCTTTGTCTGGATTACCATTAGTATTGCCAATCGCTGGTTTATATTTATCTGGGCGAAGATTACGCCGCCGAAGAGAGCGAAAAGCAGTTCAATTATCAGATATGAGCCCTGATCAGGCCGCATTTGCTTATGGGCAAATACTTGGTGATCAAATGGCCAATGCGCAAGAAGAAAGATAAATAATAAGCAAGGGTGGCTAAAATAGCTGTTTTGTGGTATAATCATAAGATGAAAAAACAAAAATTAATAAAAAAATTAGGAGCCGCCCTTCTGATTACTGTCGTAACTACAATTCTGTTTACGGCCCTAGCGGCGTGGAACCCTTTAAACAAGTGGCAGCTTAAACTTGCTAATCACCTATATAACAGGAGTGAGCCTAGTGATAAAGTTGTGATTGTAGGGATTGATGATGGCAGTATTAGCGAGGAAGGACTCGGAAGATGGCAGGATTGGAGCCGACTGGCTTACGTTGATGTTATAAATAATTTAGAAGAAGCCGGGGCCGAGGTTATTGGCTTTGATATCTTTTTTAATCAAAGTTCAAATGGTATTTCTGAAGAATCTCTAATAAATATCATTAGTGAAAATCCCACCACCAAAGAGTATTTTGAGGAAACCGCTCAATTTTTAGCTGACGAGCATCCCGAGGATATTGCTTTAGCAGAGGTGTTTGCGAGTTATGACAATATTGTGATCCCCGAAAAAATGTATATGGGAGAGTCCGGATATATTATCGAAACTGACCCAACCTTGGAGCTTTTTCAGGAACATGTGGAGGCTGCCAATGTTTTTTATGTGCCAGATGTTGATGATGTTGTTCGTCGCGTTCCCGTTACCATTGCAACCGAAGATGGCAGCAAGGAACTAAAGACTCTAGGGGCTGTGCTGGCTGAAAGTTATAAGCCTGGCGCTTTGGATAATTTGGATAGTAATGAAATTCTCATAAATTATGCCGCCCCTCCTTATAATCAAACCATGATCCCTTTTATAGATGCTTATAATAATTTGTTTGACGAGGAATTAGTTAGCGGGAAAATAGTTTTAATCGGAATAGTAACTGATTTTGTTGAGGATCACGTTTTAACGCCAACTTCTCCTTATGTTGAAATGCCGGGTGTAGAAATGCATGCCAATGCCATTCAAACCATCCTCGAGCAAAATTACCTTATGGAACAATCAGTTCGGGGGCAGGCCTTTATGATGGGGGTTATGGGACTGATATTGGTTTTGGCAGTCATGTTTTTGCCGATTTTTGGAGGAGTGGTGGCTACGGCCGCTATTATTGCCGGGCATCAGTTTTCCGCGCAGGTTTTCTTTGATAACGGACTGATTATTAATTTGGTTTATCCAACTTTGGCTTTGCTGGCCGCTTATTTGGCCACAACGCTATTTAAATACGTGACTGAAGTTCGTGAAAAAGCACGGTTAAAGGGAGCTTTTGGTAAATATGTGAATAAAGACCTAGCTAACAAGATTTTGGATAATCCCGATGCCCTTAAATTAGGTGGAGAAAAACGTACAATTACGGTTTTCTTCTCTGATATTGCTAATTTTACACACTTTTCTGAGCAGGTTGATCCCGAGGCATTAGTGGCGCAGTTAAATGAATATTTTGAAGTAATGGCTGGGGTGATTTTGAAAAATGGTGGAAATCTAAATAAGTTTGAAGGTGATGCCATTATGGCTTTCTGGGGAGCGCCGTTGGATCAGCCGGATCACGCGGTCTTGGCGGCCAAGAGTGCTCTTGAATCTCGGGCTGCGTTAGGTGGCTTACACCAAAAGTGGCAAAAACAAGGCAAACCACTCCTAAACTTCCGCGTGGGGCTTTCTACTGGTGAGGCCATTGCTGGCAACGTCGGTTCTAGCGCTCGTTTTGATTACACAGTGATGGGTGACATTGTTAATCTTGGCGCTCGTTTGGAAAGCGCTAACAAAGAATATGGAACACACGTTATGATTCCTGGTGCTACCGTGGCTGAACTGGGTGAAGGCTTTGATCTTCGTCGCCTTGATAAATTACGTGTAAAAGGAAAAGATGAGCCCGTTGATGTTTATGAACTTTTGGCTCACAAAGGACAACTTACTGAGCAACATCGTAAAATAGTTGATGAATTCCACCAAGCCATTGAATATTATAGAAATCAAAAGTTTGATGAGGCTGAAAAACGCTTCCAGCAGGTTGCGCAGCTCGCCCCAAATGACGGCCCCACCAAAACTTATCTTGCTCGCTGCGCCCATTTCAAAGCCAACCCTCCACAGGGTTGGGACGCCACTTGGACCCTTGATCACAAGTAATGGCGCTTGCCGTCCGTCCCGCTCGTCGAGTGATGATGAGTTAACATCATCACGCTTTTCAGGTTAAAAACGACCTCAAACTCACAAAAATCACCTATTTCCTCGCCAAAACACAACAGGCCAGTTAATCTAATCTCCATGAAAATCCTCCTATGAATGCCAAGTCATTTCTAAAGGTTGTTATTTATGTCTCCACAGACTATACCTACCTTATCCGCGAAATCCTTTCTGATATTGGAGCTGGTAAAACCGCAAAATACGAGTTTTACAGTTTTTCGGCAAAAGGGATTCGTCGTTCCCGTTCTTTAAAAGGGCCTCGCGCCATGTTAGGTCAAACTGATCAAATAGAACATTTTGAGGAAGAGCGTATTGAAACTTTTATAAAATCCTCTCAAAAGGAGGCCCTCCTAAAAGAAATCCGCCAAATTGAGCCTGCTGTTCATCCGATGGTGGACTTTTATCGCGTGGAGGATAGTACTTGTTTTGCAGATTTTTAGAATACCCTGCCCGCGCATGTACCTTACGTTTGACATGTCTTTTTAGCGCTACCTGGAATCATTTTATACTAGCCCCGCTATGGTACATGCCCAGTAGGGACACTCCTTGCTCCACTTAATAGGATTAAATAGAATTAACTCAAATTAAACAACACATAACACAACAAAATAAACAAAAAATAAACTTGATTTAACTAACCAAAGTATAATAGAATTAAGTCGCCCCAAGATAACCCAAAGATACTCAAGGGAGCCTAACCCTCTCCCGCGTACTTCCAAACCGGACCCGCTCCTTTAAAGCCAATGTGAAAAATGGGAACACGACTTTATACAGCCGAACAGGTGGCTAAGATTCTCCAAGTCCACCATCTGACGGTTCTCAAACTCATCAAGCAAAAGAAGCTCAAAGCGGTCAAAGTTGGACGGGTCTACCGCATTACCGAATCTGCGCTAAACGCATTTTTGGAGAAATATTCTACTTAAAAAATTCCCTGCCCTCCCTATATGCTCTTTAATTGCATAAACTGTTGCAAAGCCATCTCCTCACAGGCTCATACCTGTCCCTACTGCCTTGTCGGTACAGACAAAGCCGTACGCGAGATGGCTCTGAACCAAGAGCCAATCCACATTCCGGTTCGTCTCGCTGCTCGGCGCAAGATAGCTCGCGTTAAACGCCTCACCGAACGCCTCAATCGAACTCGCAAGGTTTTCCCTGGCACAATTACCGAGATTGTCACGAACACTCAGCTAAAAGATAAAATTCAACGGGCCTAAATAAGGCAAAGGACGTCCTAACCCATGGAGTAAGCCACCATTAATAAGGCGTCCTTTTTGTTTGCGCATAAAATAGGCGCGCTTACCCCACAGTTCCGCTGCCTTGTTTTTTGTGGACCCCTTTAGCCGCCTCGCTCAGACCTGGCAAAAATTCTGGGGCAGTTGAAGATAATTTAATTACACTAGAAAGCTCTTCAATGCGCCAAACCAAATCAGCAATCATGGTGCCATTATTAACATTATATTCACTCCAATATTCCCCTAATAAATTCGCATTTACCACCTCTTCCAGGTAGCGCGCTTCTTCGTCCGCCATGGCCTCAAACAAAGTTTCAAAAGTAACTAGCCCTTCTATTTCGGCCGCTAACTGGGTCTCGTTTTTTTGTGGAGGTATTTCCCGAATTTTGACTTCAATATGTTTGGTTAGAAAACTTTTCAGGGTTTGCCAACCACCGGGCGCATCTTTTTCTCCACCATCTTTTACTCCTTGGGCGGCTTGCTCCGCCTGACGCGCCTCTTTTTCGTCTTGATATTCTTGATGAATTTCCGCGGCACGATCCTTAAATGAATTTATTTCAGACAAAGAAGTAAAAGTGTCGGCCAGTTCTTTGAATTTAAGGGCAACTTCCTCCCACGGCGAAATACTACAATCCCAATAAAGAGGAATTCGATAATCATATTCTTCTACCCACGCATTAATTAGTATTTTCATCTCTTCCTCGGATGAAACCCATTTTTTTTCTTCAACGAATTTAGCAGTCATTTCTCCAAGAATACGAGTGGTCTCAATAGTTACACCATCACTAGTTTGGGTCGTAACGCGCGTTCCATCTGTTTCCTCAGCGGCAGCCTGGGCCTCAGCCGCGGCTTGAATTGCCTCGGCATCATCTTTATAAGCACTGCGTTCTGGCAAAGTCATAATATGGCGCACAAAATAAGTTTCCATTTTCCCCTGGCGGATTTCTTCCTGTAGCTCGGAAATTTCTGGACTAGCACATGAATCGCCAAATTCCTCAGCTAGTTCCTCCAGTAAATTTTCAATTTCTTCATCCAAAGCAAAAATATCATCTTGCTGACATTTATTTCGAACAAAATAATCCTGCCAATAATCCTCAAAAGCCATCCGATCCAAAAGCGATGATAAAAACACTAGGAAATTATCACCACAATCACCAGCTTTTACTTTTGGCACAACTGTCCCAACCCCGAGTGTCACCCCGAGTAGAAACATAATCCAAATTGAAGTAAAAAACCGTCGCATTATTCGACTTTGTTTAAGTTGTTTTTCAGATCATTAACAACCTCTTGTGTAAGGCCAATTAAGGTTTGGTAACTAGAGAAATAAAACACCATTTGGTTCATTTCGTACTGTAAGTTCTGATAGAAATCTTTGGAAGCACTGGCGCGGGCATAACTCTGCATCTTATCAAATTGTTCTTCAATCTCTGCAATTTGACTATCGTAATTAGAAAGCGCGTTCTCTAACATTTCCGCATTAGATATAGTGCCATCATCCATGTTGGTTTCCTGTTTGACGGCATCGCCATAAAGACGATCAAAGAAACTCATAAACTTATAATCGCTCTCTTCTTCCTCTTCTGTAGTTTCCGTGGCCTCGGAACCATCACGATCATAGCCACCTGCCCCAAAAGTATCAGCGTTTACAAATTGCTCAGCCTCATCAACATCCCAGGTGTCTTTTACAAAATCTTCAAAGTTCTCCCAGAAATTAGTTTTACTAATAATATCATCTGGTGGGGGAGTTCGAATAGGCATTGGGATCGCCACAAAAGTCAGATTAATTTTACCACCAGTCAAACTACGTTTACACAAGCCTGGTTCCATTAAATTCCCAGATAGTTTCCCAGGATTTAAGGAAACCGATGTAGTTTTATCAAGTGATTCCACAATGTAATCCACATGACATTTCACACAATTAGAGGTCTCCTCATAACGAACAGCATCTTTGTTTCTAAATTCAATTACTAAACAGAACACCGAGCTGCATAAATGTGGTGTTTCCCAGTTTGATTCAGTCTCTGGCAGGGTAAGTAAGATATCTGCCGGATCTGACTCCGCAGAATCACTATCACCGTCGCCATCATCACTGTCCGAAGTATCATCATCTTCATCGCCTTCAGCATCGCCATCATCACTGGCTTCCTCCTCTGCTGGGTCCTCTACCACTACCCCAGCATCTGCAAAAGCATCTTGTAGTTCAGTATCAGCCGCGCATTCTGCTGGTTCCACGGTTGCATCCTCCTCCTCAGTTTCTTCTTCGGCAGTTTCAGCTTCACTTTCCTCCTCTTCTGACTCTTCTGCGGTTTCACTTTCTTCATCCGGGACATCTTCCGCTTCTATTTCAACATCCGCTGACCCCTCTTCATCTTCATCCTCGTCGTCATCATCATTCCAGCTTCCCATTCCTAAGCTGCCCCCTGAGCCAATTGAACTTTCCTCTCCAAACAAAATATATTCAATTATGGCCAAGTCATACAAAACATCAAAACCAGAGTCACTAGTATCACCATTTACAAAAACTTCATGAGGGTAAAGTTTTAAGAATTCTGCTTGGTCTCGAATAGATTTTTCAAAAGCTTCTTCGTATTGGGTGGCTAAGCTGTCCACTTCTTCAATTAAATCATCGTTATTATAAGTTTCGTCATAAATAGTGGAAAGAAGTTGGTAATTACCGCCAAAAATTGAACAAAGCTCTATTTGAGTCATTTGATTTGCTTCGGCCGTTTGTTCCAAGGCAGCATCACTAGGGGATTCTTGAATACTCCGATAAAGACTTAAATAAAGATCTGTTATTTCTGGCTCTTCCGGAGTCCCGCCAAAAACATTTTTAAATTCTAAATCAATATTTACCCCGGCTTGTTCAAAAATCTCTTCTGTTAAAGAGGCACTATTAAATTTATAGGCATCACAAAAATCATTCACATCATTTTCTGCTGAAGCTATTGTTAGCCCAGAGATTAGCACCCCACTCACGAGGAGCAGGAGGACACTAATTGCATTAAGATGTTTAAGAATTAGGTGCATTCCGTAGTGGTAACGTTATGGAATTTTCCAGGATATTCTTCAACTTGTTTACGAACCTTAGATAGCTCATCACGGTAGGTTTCTAAATCGCCAATAATGCCGGTATAAGCCACGTGTAGCTCGTAATACATTTGTATTTGATTGTAGGTGCCTAAGGCCACGTCCATAACGTCCTTAGCTAATAGCACTTGTTCTTGGATTAAATCCGTACGAGCATTTAATCTTTCAATAGAATCCTCAATTCGCGCTCCAGAAAAGTAGAGAGAAATAATTTTGGAGCTCTCAATATTTTCCAGGAGCTTCTCTTTATGATCAGCCCGATCATCAGTCCATTGAATATGACTACTGGAAGTATTTCCCATCAAAGCCTCACGGAATCCCATGTATTCATTAGTCATCTGCACTGCTAAACAAAAAGTACTCACATTACCGTCACAATATTTTTCCGCTTCACTAGCATTAGCACATCCTTCCCCGCCACAGGTCGGTGGACCAGCTTTTTCCGCTCGCTCTTTAGGATCGTCTAGAGAAAGTAGTTTTTTTGTAAACTCATTCATAATATCATTCATTTCTTCATGATAAGAGGTTACGGCCTCGCGTAGAGTGGTGGCATCATGATCATATTTTTCGGCTGCTACTGCCGCACTATCTAGAGCTCCAACTTTAGGGAGGCTAGCCACTGTGAAAATGCAAAATAAAACAGCAAACACAAAAAACCATATTTTGAACGGGATTTTTTTAAGAGCTTGGGTCATATTATTCAGTTACACCTGGTAATTTATCGGACAAAGCCTGAAAGCCAGCATAAATATCGCCAAAACCACGATTCATTTCACGCAGGCCATCATTAATTTCTTGTAATTTACTTACCAAAACATAAGAGGATTTAGCCGAGGCAGTCTTGGTGGAATGAGACATAATTAGATTGCGAATAGTGCGCTCATGCATGCTCACTAAAAGAGTGCAGTTTAAGTCTTCGGAAGAAAGATCTTCGTATTTATAGCCTAGTGGTTTTAATTCTTCTTGAATGATCCGATCTCTTTCTGCTTGGATTCTGCCAAAAGCATCATCAACCACGGCATTTACTTCTTCGATAATCTCAGTATTCCATTTTTCTTGTAAAAAAGCCTCCTGCACATACTCCACTAATACCCCTTCTTCTTCCATAATCATCGGAAGTAATTTTTCAGCACAAACCACGTAATCTGCTTTTAGCGGTGGTTCTTCATCCTCATCTGAAGATCCTTCTTGCGCCAAACTTAAATCAAACAACCAAAGCGACGCGGCCACTATAATTAGGAGCACACTTAGGATATTTAGGATATTCAGCCAATCAAATTTAAGTCTAGAAAGAGTCATGGGAGGGGGTTAATCAGTAGAAATAATATCTGTAACTTCTACCTCATTACTAACGGATAAGATCTCCGTGTTAGCAGTATTCATTATAGCAGCAAAAATTGCATCACCAGGTATCAAGTCCGCCTGGTTTTCCACCAGCGCCGGACAAGGACAAGACAAGCATTCGTAAGTAACAATATAAATTCCTGGCTCAAGCCCATCAATCGCGCTTTCTTCTTCAATGACGGCTTCTTCTAAATCTTCTTCAGTTACGATTTCCTCAATAGCGGGATCATCACTTGGATCATCGATTGGGTTAGTTCCCGCTGCTACCTCATCGCCATCGTAAACACCACCATCATCAGTGTCTGGATCGTATGGGTCTGTGCCGTAAACATCATCTTCGTCCGCATTTACCAAGCCATCACCATCTGAGTCATCATCAGTACGATCTAAAGGATCATCTCCGGCGGCAACTTCGTCACCATCTGTAATTCCACCAGTGTCTGTGTCTGGGTCATAAGGATCAGTAAAGTAAACTTGGACTTCATCATAATCTGACAAGCCATCACCATCTGAGTCTTTTAAGTCATAACAATTATAAAAATCCAAAACACGTGAGGCGATCACAATAAAGTCATAACGCGTAAGAGCTTCGGCATGATAAGGAGCTTCTTCGGCGGTTACCACAAATGCTTCGCCATCACCTAAGGTTTCATCCAAAGTTAGGTAAGGAGTTAAGTCTTGCGCCACCTCCATATAAGGCACATACCACGGCTCACCAGGTTCAACTCCGGTCATATCAATCACATCCAGTGTTTCTAGGGCCTCTAGAATAATTTTCGAACCTTCTGCCCGACTAATTGAAATATTTGGTTTAAATGGGGCTAGGCCTTCTTCATTTAGTTCTCCCAAGTAACCAAAGATAAATCCTTGTAAGAAAGATTCTTTTGTAATTGGGTAGTACCAGGATTCAGGGTCCAAAATATCATAGAACACGTTTGGAAGTTCATAAGCCTCATCACGTGGCTCAATACAAAGCACTCCCAACAAAATCTTAGTGAATTCTGCTCTGGTAATAAATTGATCGGGATAAAAATAAGTTTCTCCATCAACTTCAAAGCCATCAATAATTCCAAGTTCCGCTAAATTAAGAATTTCTTGGTAATAAGGATCCGTAGAATCAATATCCACAAAATCTGATGTTTCAGCTGTCAGCGGATCAGTGCCATCACTAACTTCTTCATAATCAGTGAATCCATCATTGTCAGTATCATCATTATTCATGCTAGTGCCTTGATCCGATTCTTCGGCATTGGTCAAACCATCACCATCTAAGTCTTCATCCGCGTCATTTGGATCATATGGATTTAATCCAGACTGAAGTTCTTCTAAATCACTAATTCCATCACCATCAGTGTCGGAGTTTTCCGCATCAGTATCAGCAGAATCAGCAATTTCGTCTTCTAAGCCGAGTTCCGAAGTATCCAGGGAGTCAAACCCAGATTCATCATCTAAAGAGGCTCGTGGTGCAATATAAATTTCCAGCCAGTCAACTCCGCCCGATCCCATGGTAATAACAATTGGTTCGGCATCTTCTTGGTCTGCATCTTCACTAATTGAGCCTAAATTAAGCACATCAAGCGTAATATCAGTTAAACGATAGATGTTTCCATCTGTATCAATAATTGCCCAACGTGTTTCATTGTCATCCACAATCATGACACCACCGGTAAAGAGTGGTTCATTGGCCGGGACTTGTTCTAAGTGCAAGGTATCTGGAAGGTCAATTTCCTTAACGTGCACACCAACCATTTCGGCCGTAGTATGTACGCCGTAAATTGTCTCGGCATCATCAATTTGAACATCCACGTTTGAATCCGGCACAATAAATATATAGAGCAGTTTTTCTTGAGTTGTTTTGTCGATAAGTGCCACGCGAGTTGGCCATGGCAATTCCGCGCTATAAACCTCCACCTCCACAGAATCATCTAGAATAGTAAGTTCACCAGTTTCATAATCTACCTCGGCTACGGCCTCATAAAGAGAGTTATAAATAATCCAGGATTCAGAAAGATCCAAATCTTCAACCGTAAAGGCACCATCTCCATCGGTGTAGTATTTGCTGTTTTCATCAGCTGTTGGCGTCACAATCAGCTCAAATATTCCATCACGCTCCCGGGCTATTACAATTGGGATATCTTCATCTTCCGGATCAATTGAGCCCTCAATAGCGCCCGAGCGGCCCGAGGACGCGCTTAAGCTAACATCTGGCACATACACCTCCACTGTTACGCTGGCACTCGAAGTATTACCCGCCTCATCTGTTACCCACAGCTTGTAATGACGTGAGTCCAAATCCTCAAACGGCCCGATGGTCATGGTTGGATCGCTCCAATCATTAGTCTTAAATCCATCGCCATCTTGGTCAGTTAAAGGATCATTATCACCGTAATAATCAGCATCGTTTTCGCTATCGCCGTCACCGTCAGAGTCTGTCTCTAGGTCAATATCATAGTAATATTTAACAATATCTCCGGAGGTATCAAATGAGCCGCTACCGTCCAAAGTGAGTGTCTTGAAAACCGAGACCCGTTCGGTAGCGGCCCCAAGATTCGCATAAGGCGGATCATCATCAGCACAAATTTGTGGAGCTAGTAGTACGGTTTCGCCCCAGGTACCACGGCTACCATCGGATCCAATAGAGCGCAACTGTGAATAATAATCTCCATTTTCTAGGGTTAAGTCCATGGCTGGATTTTCTTCGCTAGCGACTGGTTGCCATAAGAAATCACCATCATCAGCAAACGTGGTTGAAGTGGACCCAATTTCCGAAACATAAGAAACTGTCAGATCATCTTCAAAAGTCACTAGTTCGGTATCAAACAAGAGCATACCCTCATAAACTGTTTGAGCTTCTTCGGATTCTTCCTGGCCAATCACTTCCACTTCACCACTGCTAACACGCAAAGTAGTTTCACCGTAATAAAAGGCTGGCACCATAAACATCACGTTTTCATCTAAGACAAAAGTCAGCTCTCCACCTTGTTCCGGTGTTAGAGTTATTTTGCTACTTTCAATCGCATGGATTATATCCTCAGCCGCAATAGTCATTTCTCCAGAAGCTTTAACTTGAGTACGCATGATCATATCTTCGGGAAGAGTTGCCTCATCTGCTTCGGTAATTCGCATTAATCCATATTCAAGCTGCGGCACTACCAGTTTTGTGCCTTCATCAGCGGTTATTGTGGCGCCAGTGTAGGTCACAGTTATATCACCATCTTCAGCCTCCAGCATGGTGCCTGGCGTTAGTTCTTCAACCGTAGATTCTGCGGTACCTTCAAGGCTCTCTACATCAAGAGTTAAGTTGTCTATTGGGTTTAATAAGTGTGCCCAGTGCGTAATGTCTGGATCATCTAAATACAAATCAGGAATTGCCTCAAAATAGCGCAATTCATAGCCAACTTCACCGCTGGCAGCTTGGAGCCAAGAAGTAGAGGCATCGCCGTTTCCATAAGAAGTAGCCGCATAAATATCTACAATTGGTGCCTCTGGCAATAGATCTGTCAGGCTTACAATATCTGGGTTAGCAGTTACATAATCTGGCTCTTCCTCCTCGGTAAAGTTTTCTTTAAAGAAAATATCTGAGTCATAGGCATACAAAATATCATCATCTCCATCGTTCTCCACATCTATAAATACTAATTGAGATTCTTCATCAGCATCTGCCGTGTAATTAATTAAACGCTCATTTATGCCATCAACTGAGTTGTAAATAAAGATTCCCTTATTAAGAATTTGCGGTGAATCATAACCAGCTGCCGCAGAGGCATCATCCTCACTAGCATCTACTAAGAAGCGTTGCTGCATATCTTCTAATTCTTCGAGCTCAGCCGCGTAAATATGCTCTTTATCCGCCGTAGAGAAGGTCTCAATTAGATAATCATTCATATCTGTAATCATTGATTCTGTACTGTAAACAGTTTTTTCTTCTTCTACTTCACTTGATACGAGGAATGTTGAACTAGCTGGCGTAAATGCGCCTTGGGAATCACTTTCACTTACCCAGGCAAGTAAGGAATCCCAATCATCTTCACCGCTAGCTAATGAAGAGGCGAGTAGGTCAGTTTTTTGTTGTTCATCTTCAAAGTAAACAAGCAAATCATCACGTAAATCATCCATAAAGATATCCTCCATATTTGTTAGATCGCCCGCATAATAACGGGTTTGGATATCATCAAAATTAGAATTAACTTCTTCGTCAGTTAAAGCTAAGTAGCTTTGCTGCGCCTTCATGTGGTAGGCATCCGGAAGTTCAGCAATATAGGCATCATTTTCAGCTGAGAATTCTTCTAAAATCTCAACTGAATCTTCCCATTGCGCCAAGAGTGGTTCCACTAGTGGGTGAGTGCGTAAAGCCTCAACTTCTAGGTCCAGGGCATCATAAGAATCATAATTATTATAGGAAATTTCTAGTCCGGTTTCGCCATCTTCACCATCTAAATCTAGGCTAACATCAGGGACAGCAGCGTCAGCCGCCTCCGAGAGTTCGTCCATGCCACTAGCCGCTAGATCAAATGGAGTTTGCATGCCTTCGTTTGCTAATTCAACCAGATCAGTTACCAGATCATTGGCCGCGTCAGCTGCCAGTTCAACCACCTGCACAATGCCATCAAAGCTCAAACTTAAATTCACATAAGAGATAACCGCAATCTCATCCACAAAATCCGGCATAATAGACGGTAATTGGAAGTTAATGCTTAAATCAAACGGCCACACCACATCTAGCGGACGTTGAGTCATGTTTTCAATCTGAGTTTTAAGCATTGATTCTTGCGTTGGGATAATTCCAGTTTGCAACAGACAAATTATCTTAAATACTGCTTTTAAGATTTGTAATGTGATCTGAATAGAATCAGGTAACTCTGGCAATTTAGGTGGGGGAGGCAAATCCGGAAGATCAGGGATTGGGATGCCCGGAAGCATTGGTAAATCTGGCAAATTAGGTGGCGGTGGCAACAGAGGCACAGTTGGTAGATCTAACTCAACATCTGGTAAATCCGGAAGTGGAATTAACGGTAATTGTGGAATTAGTAGTGGCTCCGCTACAAAATTAATCTCTGGCCACATTACTGTTAATCCAGCTTGTATCTCGGAAATATCAATTACAATATCTGGTAGGCTCGGCAAAGTTATTATTGGCGGCTCTGGAATAAATACAAATAGTTTTGCCAGTAATTCATAGAGCGTAAAGCGGTCATTTGTACATTGGTCACAAGATGCTTGATAATCAATTACTAGTTCAAAAAGTAATTTCCAGGACTCAAAGGCAGCCACTAGGTCATGGGCAGCCTGAATCCATTGCAAAATACGATCTTGGTTCACTGCAATCCAGCCTCCAAATAAACCAACAATAGCGTCGATGTAACAAATGATTTGTTTAATATAAAAGGCCTCGATTTCGCGCCATTGCAACAGCTCTCGTGGGAAATCCTGATAATCTTCTAAGACCTCGATGTTATGTTCCACGCTTTCAATGAGTTCTTCGACCTCATCGACAATATCTTTATATTCTTGTTCCAGTGCGGCCGTAGAAAACTCCTTGGTGGCAAAGTTATAACCATACTTAGTTTCTATTTGCGAGGTCATGCCTTCGACCCAACGCTTAAAGTAGTATTGTTGTTTCATGATTTCATCCTGTGTAATCCATGGGATTTTAAAGGTCACTTCTTCGGTTTCAAAGCGGATTAACGGGAATGATCCTAATTGAGCTAGGATTTTATCTAATCCTCGTAAATCAGCTGCTTCAATTTTAGCGACATTTTCGGGGTTAAAGGTGCCAATGATTGACATTGGATCTGGATAGATAAAGTAAATATCCGGGAGAATATCCTTAAACCAATTAGCAACTTCTTCGCTTTGTTTACGGAACCATTCGGAAATAGGTTTAGGGAATCCGGGCATGCGCTGTTTACCACCCGAATCTGCGGCCACCAGGTATGATCCCAGGTTATAATTTATAATTCCTCCGCTCTCGCTCCGGCCACTTGAATCCCCAGCGCCGGGAATAGTCCCTGGCATCGATGTCACCATATTTACCCCCTTTTGGATAAAAGCCGCTGCTTTAGACATGGCACCAGCAATCGCGCCATTTACAGCGTCACAAACACCCATGGCATCAAAAATTGGTATTGCGATGGACCAACATTGCCCCGCCATATAAGGCCCCACACAGAACGATAGGGTAGTGCCCAGGGTTAGCGTAATAGAAAAGTATATACGGAACGCGGTCGAGCCTTGGAACGGTAAAGGAGGCCATATTGGTGGCACACCAGGCACGGGAGCTCCAAATACCGGGAAGTGCAGCGGATCAAACATTGAAACCGGAATACCCATAGCATTTATGGGCCCGGGCACCAAAAACGCATAATTAATTGGCGAGGCAATACAACCACCACCACATAGGAGTTGCGCCATCAAAGCTTCCATCCCATCAGCCACCAGACTTGTAATTTCACTGGCCACCGCTACTCCAGCCACCACATTAGTCATCACATCTTCTGGCGAATCAACCGAGTCAAACGGCATATCCCAGGCATTAGTTTGAAAAGCATCCACTACATCAGAAATCATGTCTGGCATTTCAGACTCACCATCATCATTTTCTTCTAGCTCCATAAAGTCTGGCAATCCATTATCATTATCATCTTTTTCAAAATCAATTCCAAGGTCTGCCAAGGCATCAATTTCTTCGGTTGGGTCGGGTGGCTCAACTTCTTCCGAGGTCTTCTTAGTATAGTTAACCTTAGTTAAATCATCTTCTGTGTAGGTTCCATTGGAGTAAAAATAAACCATTTGTCCGGACGGATTATCGTCTGGTGTGGCACCAATGTCTGGTAAGTAATCATCTGGGTAACTGGTATCTAAATCATGACCTACAAAAATATTTACAGTTGGCATTGAAAGGCCAGAAATAGTTCCTTGGTAAGAAATGCGAGCTGAATCACCTGGTCCAAAATTAAGCCCACTTATCACAAATGGTCGTAAACTTTGGCCGGTCTCGGTTATTTCCCAGCCAGCACATTCGCCGCCTGTACAATCAAAAGCATCCCAATCCAGTTGAACCATAGACGACACCACATCTGTTACTGAAAGCCCAGTTAAACTACTGGCCCCACCATTAACTAAATCAATCGTATATTCAACAACATCACCGTCCTCTAAATTGCCACCATTTATATCTAAGGCATATTTAGTTGAGGTCAGTAAGTTTTCATCTAAATCAGCGTATAAAAAAGCCACGGTATCCGTAGACTCTGGCTCATCCATAGAGTAAGTAATGGTGTCAGAGCTTTCTAAGGACATTAGTTCACTAATAAAGTCAGGATCAAAATCTCCTACTGAAAACACTGATTGCGCTTCTTCAAATTTACTATCAAAATCTGTAAAACCACCACTGCCATCTGCAGGAACAGAAAATTCTTTATACCAACCATCGTCTTCTTGCGACAAGTCATCTTCTTCGGTCATGCCATCGTAGTGCACCAAAACCTCTTCAATTAAATTCATTTCCTCATCTACTTGTAGTCCCACATCACCCACCAGATCTCCTTCGGTTTCTATGACACCATCATTATTATAAAAAACGGTAATCGCTCCATTTAAATCTGAAATTACTAAATCCGGATAATCATCATAGTTCATGTCTTGCGCTACGATTTGTTTAATTTGCGAGCCATCAATTTCTAATTCTAAGTTCTCACGGATAAAGTTAGCCTCATAGTTTGTGTACTGATAAATACAAATTTCACCTTCAATACAAGCCTCACTAGTGGCCACCACCAAATCCATTTGTCCGTCTTGATTAAAGTCAGCCTCATCAAGATCAATAATGCCATTTGTAAGGTTCATTAGTAGTCCTTGGCTTTTAAACCGCGGATAGCCTTCACGATTTTCTAATAGTTCGATTGCTCCGTTTTCAAAGGCCACTAAAATATCTTCTAAACCATCGGAATTGTAATCCATGACTGTCATGTCTTGGATTGTTTCTCCTCCCGCTAAAATCAAGCGCCCCACCCCAGACGTAAAGCCAGTAGATGACACAGATTGCGGATTCCAATCTGTTAAACGAATAGTTGGATCTCCGAGCACAATCCCAATATCAGAGGCATAATACTGATTTGCTTCACCAATGGTTGAACCGTCTGACATTAGAAGCATAAACTTGTTATCACCCTCAAATCCCATGCCACTAGCTGTGGCCGCTGTTTCTAAAGAGCTATTTCCAACACCTGGTTTTTGTTTATTTGGTAAAGTTTGCGTCTTATCTACCACGTACATTCCCGCGGGTGCGGCCGTTGAGTTGCCGCTATAAGCAGTTTCATAATCATACTGACTAGAATGGATGCCTACAAAATAAACTCCTGGAGAAAGCGTATCCCAGTCTTCCCAGTTAAAATGCTCTTCTAATTGAATTACATTTTGATCAAAGGTCTGTTTCCACAAAACTCTAAGCACTGCGACTTCTCCCACCATCACATCAAAAGCTAAGGAACCATAATCTTCCACCACTTCTAAATAATAATCAGTATCATAAATTTGAATTTGCCCATCAGGTTCAAAACGCACAACTTCATTACCATCATCCAAAAAGTTAACATTCCCTCTAAACTGCCGCATGGTGTATTTATCATCTTCAAGCAAGGTTTGAATATACAAGCCATCTTCTTCCACTAGCGCGAGATCCTCATCTTCTTCTATCAAGAAAAAGTTTGTTGTCTCCGGGATAACCACTCCTTCGGCCACAGTGATTTGGGTGAGCAAATCTTTCACCATAAACCGAGTTGGCAAAGAAAGGCTGTTTGATGGCATTAGTTTAAGATCAACTGAATTACCATCCAAAACAGTTAGTTTTCCTTGGGAATCAATTAGAGAGAGGGGGGCACTTGGTTCAGGCTGAGCTGATAAACTTACGGCAGCTTGGGTCTTGCCACTAAAGGTAAACCAGCCACCCCAGTAGTTTTCTTGGGTTACTTCACCAAATGGCGCTCCTAAAAGAGCACCGAAAAGCACCTGTGGGTTTACCTCGGCAAAATCAACGGCCTCAAGCTCTAATACTGTATCAATTGTTAAGGTGCCAGAAAGCGCGGTTCGCTCGCCATTTGTTTCGCCAGTGGCCACAATGTTAATTGGCCCAGTCAGGTCATCAGCTGTTACGGTGAATGACCCCAGCCCTTCGGACAAGGTTAGAGAGGTTTCATTCGTAGCCCCGTGCTCCTCAGACAAAGTAGTAACCCGCATGGTTACTGTAGTTTCGGAATCCGTGTAAACAAAATTCCCATAAGCATCATAAGCTTTCACAATCACTTCTGCGCTTTCGCCAGTCGGTAAGACACTAGATTCCGAGGATAATTCGAGTTCATAAGTATTATTTGGCATTAGCTCGATCTCTGTTGTGGCCGGGTCAAAGCCAATCATAGAAGCACTAACATACGCGGTCCCGGCCACAGTCGAAGAAAAGAAATCTACATCTGCCTGACCATCAATCATAGTAGCCGTAACTTCTTCGGCTTCGTTGGTCAGCGTGCCGTAAAGTGAGTCGACCATGGTGAAGGTCAGCGTGCCGTTAAACCCGGTTAAAGGCTGTCCAGAATCATTTAAAATCGCCCAAGCCGTTATGGTAGTGCTGGTAGCCCCATTAGCCGTCATTTCATCGTTTGATGGGAATAATTCAAGTTTAATATTATCGTAAATTCCAACTTCAGTGCTTTCTTCTAAATTATCTATAGTAACCGTAACTGTAGCTATTCCCTCTTCATCACCAGAGATCAAATCAAAGTTCAAAAAGCCTTCATATAAGGTTGTCTGAACCCCAACTTGATCTGGATCTTCATCTAACTTTTCATCTAATTCTCCTGGCCCATCTACAGTCAAAGTCACCACTTGCGGGGTGTAACTCGCAATATTTCCATAAAAGTCATACATCACTAATTCAATCTCTGTTTTATTAAGTCCGCCAGTTTTTAAGAATGTTGAATCTGGCGTTAATTCCAAAGTATATGGTTCGCCTGGATAAACATGCACCATAGTGTCCATTACTGGCAAAGTGTCTGGCAAGATCGAAGCACTAATTTGCAGATAACCAGATGTGGTTTCTGCTTGGATTTGAGTTTCAGCCACGCCACCAGTTACTTGAATTTGTTCTCGCAAAATTTCCGCGTATGGCTGGTCTGGATCAATAGCCACAAACTCTACAATACTTTCATTATCATCATCAACCGGGAGCCCATACTCATCAATCACTTGTGCTTTCAAAAACAATTGGGAGGTGCCATCTGCGGGCATCTCTTTAGTAAACACTAGCGACTCATACAAAATCTCATCAGAAATAACCTGATAAACTGAATCGCGCGTTAAATTAGATCCCATCACATAAGCCCCAGCATCATAATCTAAGTCAGTTTCTTCATCAGATTTATCATTCGGGTCAGTCCCGGCTAAGACTTCGTTTCCATCTGTAATTCCACCGTTATCTGTATCTGGGTCAAACGGATCAGTCCCATAAAGTTCTTCTTCAGAGTCTAACAAGCCATCTCCATCAGAGTCTTCAATAGAATCAGTCGGCAACTCAATAGTGATATCTTCCTCCTCTACATCCTCCACTACTTCACCAGTCCCTCCATCATCCTCGGGATCATTAATAGCATTAGTATTATTAACAACCTCCACAAAATCATTTACACCACCATAGTCAGTGTCCGGGTTATAAGCAGAGGTCCCAACATTATAAGTTTCAAAATTATCCGAAAGTCCATCCCCATCAGTATCAATGATGCGACAGTCCTGAACTCGAAGTAGATTACCCACCATCATGGCAAACTCACCGCGAGTAATAGGATCCTCAAGCCAGGTTTTAATCGAAGTTTCACTGCCTAATTGTCCACTGAGCCAAGATTCAAAATCACTAGTCGGATAAGTATCCAGTTCTATAAATCGGCCGTCTGGATAAAGCCCCATTTCTTGGGCCTCCACAATGTAATAGAAATACCACGGCAAAGTAAAATCTGAGATTTCAGTCACAAAAACCTCAGCTGTTTCCAACAAAACTTTAGTCGCCTCAGCCCGGCTCATGGTGTTTTTTGGCAGGTAATAACCCTCATATTCACCCCATTTATAACCAGAAATCAATCCCTCGTTGCGGCTGTGCGCCACACAGTAATAAAGCGTTGAATCAATATTATTATCCGGGAAAGCATGTTCTGAATATTCACTTTCAATTGCTTCCTGAGCAGATGTAATAAAGGCCGTACAATCTAAACAAACTGCTCCTAAGTTAAGTTTTGTGAATTCCTCACGCGTGATTGCGTTTTCGGGGCGGAAAGTTCCGTCCGCGTACCCATCAATCACACCGCGCGTAAATAATTCCACTACATCATAAAAAGCCTCATGTTCTACCGAAATATCACTAAACAAAGGTTCTCCAGCCACGCGTGGGTCATAACCATTCATTAATTCAGAATAGTCTTCATAACCATCGGAGTCAGTATCCGTGTCATATAAATCCGTGCTAATTGTCCATTCTGATAAATCATCCAAGCCTTCGCCATCTGAATCCGTTAAATCAGAAGCCGCCAAAGCCATTTGAATAGGCTCCGCTATAAATAAACGAGCTAAATTAAAGAAATTAGTTATCCAAGCTATGGTGTCTGTCTCCTCTTCTTCGATGTCTAACCCTAGCATGTCTAAGAGGCTGACCTCTGTTCCAAACACAATATCAAACAAGACATTTTCACCAACTCCTATTGTAAAGTGCAGGTGAGGATTAGTGATGTTGGTATAAGTTTCTCCCAAGCTAAGTTCAACCACATATCCTTCTTTTAGATAAATCTGACCATCCGGATCTATCAAACCTACTTGAACATCTTCATAATAAAGACCAATTTGTTTTGAGTCGGGATCGTCCATGGTTTTTGCCTCCCAGTCATCGTTTTTGTTGGCATCTAAAATACGGGTGTTATTAACCGTGCCAGTCATGTTCACGTAATTGTCCATAACAATGTCCTCCTCATCCGGCACAATTAGCAAGGCAGCCATCACAGTGTCGCTATCCTTATGCACAATTGCCAGACCAGTAGGGGAGGTTTGAGTAGCCTCTAGCACGTCTAATTCGTAATTAACACTATCGTGTAACTTAACCTCACCATTCACGGCTTTAATAGTGGCCACCGCTTCATCCAAATCATCCAACACTAAAATATCTTCTAAAGTTTCGGTACTATAAACCGCATCTTCTGCAATAAGCTCTTTTTCGTAAGTTGAAAGTTTTAAATAGCTACGTTTGCTAGTTATAGAAACCTCATTGGAATAAACATCCAAAACATTATCGCTTAATCCCACCGCCTGCAGCGTAAAGGTTCCGCCCATCATAGTTGGGGCAATATTAAATTGCGCTTCTCCTCGGAAAATTTGGTCAGTCGATTCAACCAGCTGAACATATTCCGAACCATTATTCGCAAAAATTTCTATTTCAGAAAAAGTATCATAATCATTTTGCTCGCCATTTATATCTAAGGCCCGCACAGTCACGCTAGTCCAGTCTGCTCCATTGGCTTGTAAAACACGATCTTCATCCCATTCTAAAGACAGCAAAACAGTTTCATTAGCCCCATCTGGAATTTGATCACCATCAGCATCCATAGAGTAAGGAGCTTCATCTTCATCGTCTGGCACCCCGTCAGAATCAGTGTCTGGTGCAGAAACTGGCGGACCACAACTTAAGGTAAGCCCATCTTCCATTGAATTCATCACTTCGGCCACCATCTCTGTTGCCGCGGAGCCAGTTAAATCAATAACCCAATCAATAATGTCTTTGATCCAATTAAAAGGGAACCACGAGGGCGGGCCACTAGGATTATGAACATCATAATCATCATCCACCTCGTCATCACCTAGACCATCATTATCTTCATCATCATCCTCAGCACAATCACTGCCATCTGGGCAATTAAATTCCCCATCTAATTCTGCGGCCACTACATTAGCGTAAAAGCTCATATTCATGCGATCTACCTCACCATCCGCAATCAAATAAAGAGTCTCATAACCATCAGCTGGCTTTGCTACAAAAGGTTCAGAATCTGGACTTAAATACTCCTCAATAACCCAGGCATGCTTTTGGTCCAGATTCATATTTTTCCATTCAAAAGCATCTCTCATTTGTTCTTCGAAAATCTCACTTCCTAGCAAGTCAGTTAAGAAGTTTGGATTACCCATGGTAGCCCAAGGAACATCCATGACCTCTGCTTGAGAGGCTGTTAAAAGTTCTTCTAATTCCGCCCAGCTATCAACGTCATAAAGGTTTGGATAATCAACTCGTTGGTACTCATCATCCTGGTTCTGGAAGGTTACATGGCGAGGATTATCAATTGGTAAAGCCATACTAAACATGGCATTTAGTTGCGCCGAAATAGTTGAGGCAGTTGGCTCCACGTGCTTAAGAAGGCTCGAAATATAATAAGCATCATTAACATTATTTGTGGCGGCTGAACTAAGTGGGGCAGAGTCTTCTTTTACATATTCCCGCGTAATTTCCATGGTTATGGAATCAATAGAACTCAAGTCATCAACATCAAATTCATATTCATCTTCCCCACGAATAAAGAACCCCCCAATTTCTTCTTGGCTGTCTTTATCTACTGGCTCATCCAAATCTCCAAAAAACGCGCCTAAGGTGTAGTAAACATCATCTCCTTCAGCCCCAAATAAATAAATATCATCAACATCTTTTATCGGAACATCATAGGCCGGGTCGTTCCCTAATCCAGTCCCTTCATTAAGAGCGGCTTCAATGTCAGCCACTTCATCATTAAAATCATCTTCATCGTAATCTTCATCTTTATCCCCCTCATCAATCTCTTCTAAAAGATCAGTGTAATGCTCTAGGAATTCTCGAGCATAGAACCAGTAACCCTCCACATTGCTGTCATAGCTATCATCACTGTCACTATAAGATGTGCCTAAAAATTCTTCACTTTCTTTAAAGTTATAACAAGAGCGATAATCAACATAAGTATGATCAGCTTCTTCATCTGGGACATGTTCAGTTCCCACCACGCTGCGTACTGGCTCCGAGGCTAAGATTGGGAAGCAGTACTCAGGTGTTTCATAAAAATTAGCAAAACATCCGGCATAGTCTTCACCCTCTTTAGCACCATCATCATTATCTTCGCCCCAAGCTCCAGATGTATTAAAGTCATAAACACGTGACCCATAAACTAGCTGCCCTTCACCGTCGTTGTAGGATCCACGATACATAGAACATTCTCCTGGCGAATTAATTTCATCCGGGGTTTGGCCGTAAATAAAAGTTTGATTTGGATACCAAAACCTATGCCGCACTCCATGGTTAATAAATTCAAATGTAAAATTTTCATCTCCGCTATCAGTGCTAACCACAGTTCCTTCAATTGTAACTCGTGTCATCATTGGGATGCTGGCCGCCAGGCTATAAGATTCAATAAAATCATCGACCTCATCCTCTAAAATTTGATTAGCTGATCGGAGCGCCAGTTGTACGTATTCATCACGTTTTCCAATTAGTCCGGGGATTGTTTCTCGATCACTAACTGCATAACCTTCATCATCGTAATAACTAGACATATAACGGCCAGTGTAGTCAGTCCAGAGGTTAATTTCCCCCATGAACTTTTTAAACATCTCTGGGTATTTTTTGAAAAAAGAATCAATCACACCCTTAGATTGAATGTCTGGCATGTCTTCAAAATCATCCCCACCATCCTCTTCGTCCCCAGCGCGGTCTTCATCAATTTGGCCATCACCATCCGCGTCATTATCATCCGTTGTATCTTCATCACATAAGCCGTCTTCATCATCATCATTCACCATATCTCCATTACAAGCCGTGTCCATACACCGATCTCCATTCTTGTCAGTGTTGCTAGCCACAAAAGTTAAATCCCCATTAAAGTACTGTGAAGGAAAAGGAGTCGCCGTATAAGGTGTAAAACACAAGGGGTCATAGGTTGGATACTCTTCATCTATGTACATTGATTCTAAGGCCTCCTCATCTGCGGCTGATAATTCTTTAGGCTTAAACCAAAAAGGGCTCCATTTTTTTAAATGATTAGAACCTATCACTTCAATTTCAAAACCATTGGGCCAGCCATCATCATCCCAGTCCTCACTATCACCATCATCATCAATATCACATGATCCCACGCAACCATCTTCGTTCATGTCACCGGGCTCGTCCTCGTCAGTCAAAAGGTCGCCGTCGTTGTTATTATCTTCCGGGCCATCTTCGTCCACGTAATTATCAGGCTCGCTAGTCGGGTCATCTGGATCTGCTGGTCCAGAACATGGAACCCCATCGCCATTTGAATCCCACAAAGATTCATCTTGCTCCCAGCAGTCTCGATCATTGTCTATTCCATAATAAAAATTGCCATCATCTTCGTCTACAATTCCGTCATTGTCATCGTCATACCCATTAACCGGGTCCTCATCTGTGGCCCCGTCCCCATCATCATCAATGCCATTACCTCCCGAAAGTTCTCCTTCAACTTCTAGGTAGAGTTCGCGGGCCAAGTCGCTGGTGTATCGTTTATAGGCAACGTTTTCCCAATTTTCAATATAGCGCTCATAAGCCGAAACACTAGTTTCATTGAGGGCTTTTTTCTCACCTAAAGTATCAGCAAACAACATTTTCTGGTCAAAATCAGCGTATTCTTCGTATCCCAATCGATATAAATAGTTTTTATCAAAATATTCAGCCAAAAGTTCATCTCCATTAGTCCCATCTTCTGGCGGATGAATAACCCCATGCCAAATCTCCGGCTGCGGATTAGACATCGATGGGCTTGGTTCAAAATCTCCGGTGACTTCATTATAAAGATAGGCCTTATTCTCAAAATCAGTGTATGGATACATACTTATATAGCGACTTTCGTTTTTGTTAACAATCGGTAGCGGCAAGTCGCCAATCAAAATCACCCCAGTTAATTGTGTGATCGCATCATCATCACCATCTCCCTCGAAATATAGTTTTTCTAAAGCCTGAACAATGTTTTTAGGGTCTTCATCAGAAGTAGTTCGAACAATAAGAGACTTAGTCTGCGGCATTACCTCCTGCACATTTTCGGCATAACGATCAATACGTGCTTTTAGGGTAGTATTAGGTAAAGCGGAAAACTCATCACTCAAGCCAGCGTAACTAGTGGAGTTACTATAAGTATCCTCATCCACTAAAATCGCCACAATTCCAAGGTGCTCTTTTTCGGCCCGTCCTTGCGAAAGGTCAATATTAAGCATTTGAGACCCCAGAAGGGAGACTAACACCCAGGTGGTTATGACGCGTTTTAAAGTAGGCGAGAGGGTCATAAATTTTGGCTATATAGCGCAATGTCCGACCACAGAGAAGGGTCGAACTCGTAGAAAATGGCTTAAATAAGCCAAAAAACGCTATTTTAAATCTAATGTATATTATACTAATTCACCCCTGAAAAATAAAGCGAATAACAGGTTAAAACCCTCATTTTTACCAAATAAGGTGTGGACAGGTTAATAGATTGGAGTCTGCCTGATTAGTGGTAATAGATGTAAATGATATTTTCATCTGGGCACGACCCAGAGGCTATGTATTTCGAAATAAAAGCTGGAAGATCATTTTCTGTTAGCCAGGTTGCAGTTAATCCCGTGCAAAAATACTGGTCACCAGCAGCATCATGTTCCATTCGCGCAGCTAAGGCATAAGCAGACGGGCTACTGCCTCCGGCTGAGTATGACATTACCTTATAAAAATATTCTGAATCACCACTACAAAGGGTATTTTCAGAATTGGGATCCGTTGGTAAATCAATATAACTATCAAGAGCGTCATCAATCCAGTCTCCATCTCCTATGCAATCATATTGAGTTGTTCCAGTGAATCCATCATTCGGGTACTCTCCATAATCCGCATAATAAAGTTCCATAGCTGTTGCTAATTGTTGAAGATCTGCTTTTCGTTGTACATCACGTGCTCGTGCCGGACCCTGCGCAATTCGTGGCACCAAAGCTACTGCCAAAATTCCAATAATCGTAATAACAATTAAAAGCTCAATTAAGGTAAAAGATTTATGAGTTTTCATTTTTATTAAAAATTAGTGAATAACACCATAATAAGCATATTCCTCTGGACATTCTTGTGGCCCGAGTCCTATGTAAGCTTGCAGCGCTGGTAAATCATTCATCCCTAGCGACGATGTTTTTTCTGACGAAGAACAAAAATAGCCTGCCGCATCTGCGGCTACAGAAGTTATTTCCATTTCCGCATAAATAGCATACGAAGAATAGGAAGTCCCATCATCGCTATAACTCATAGCGTGGTAGTAATATTGATTAGCACAACCCATTGGCGAACCTGATCCAGGATCTGTAGGAATATCCAAATAACCTGAAATGGAAGAGTCAATCCAATCCCCACTTCCGATACAATCAGTATCAGGAAGCCCCCCATCATCATTTGGGTATTCTCCATAATCCGCATAGTAAAGCTCCATAGCAGTTGCTAATTGTTGGAGGTCTGCTTTTCTCTGTACATCTCGAGCTCTTGCCGGACCTTGTGCAATCCTGGGGACCAAAGCCACTGCCAAAATTCCAATAATCGTAATAACAATTAAAAGTTCAATAAGGGTGAAGGATTTTTGCATTTTCATGGGAGGGGAAGTTATATTAACCAAATTATAAACAAAAACCCCTTAATAGCAAAGATTAAGGGGTTTTTAAAGTCATAAACAATCTATCTGTCGAGAAGGTAATAAAAAGGCGCAGTATCAGTAGACACACAAGCAGTGGCAGATAAAGGTTCCCAGGTAGTAATAGAGCAATAGTAACCAGTTGTTGTGGAAAGAATTTCGGTTTCAGTTGCAATTGTATATCCTGATCCGTCAGCTGACATGTAAATGTAGTTTGCCCCACTACAAGTACCAGCAGAAGCTCCCGAAGGAGGAGTTGGGAATGTTCCCCCAAGATAATCTTCCAAAAGATCTCCAGTCCCAGTACCTGGGGCTAAACACTCTACCGTTGCAGCAACTGGGTAACTTCCAATATCTGCATAATAAAGCTCCAAAGATGAAGCAATATTACTCAAATCTGCCTTTCTCTGCACATCACGTGCCCTTGCTGGACCTTGAGAAATTCTTGGGACAAGAGCTACGGCCAAAATACCGATAATCGTAATCACGATCAAAAGCTCGATCAGGGTAAAACCCTTACGTTTTCTAATTGGAACGTTCATATTTGGGAGGTTACAAATTTACGTTACAACTATTCTACAATAACCACTATTACCTGGCAACGTTTTTAGTTATAATAAGAAAGTGAAAACCCTCCCAAGGAAAAATCCGCGCGCCTTTACCTTAATAGAACTTCTCGTCGTGATGGTCTTAATCGCGATCCTCTCGGCTGTTTCGTATAATGGGATTATTGGAGCTCGCAACCACTCTCGGTTATCGGCCGCAACAGATACAGTTGTAGGTGTTATTCAAACCGCGCGCAGTTATGCCCTCTCTAATATGGAGATAGAAATTAGTGACACTGAGTCTTGTGAAGCGCTTTCATATGAAGTGGAATTTGATAGCAGCTCAACTCCAAACACTATTACAATATTTGCTAATTTAAGTGATGATTGTTCGGATAGGACCGCCACTTTAATAGAAGAATCTTTGTCTGAGGAGATCACCTTGGATATTCGCCCTAGTGCCCCGCCAAGTAACATTGTTTATACCCCACCTTTAGCGGAGGTGTCTTTTGATCCAGACATTGTTGCCCCTGATTATTTCAATATTAATATCACCACTGAAAACGCCGATCTATACAAAGTAGTAGATGTTTATCAGATCTCGGGTTTTCCGGAAGTTACTCATTAAAGAGTCCCAACCACATCAAGTAATCCAAAGATTGGTTGCATCACCGCCACAATCAAACCTCCCACAACCACACCCATGGTTACCATTATAAGTGGTTCTAGTAGTTTAGACATATTAGCCGCCATTTGATCGACTTCTTCTTCGTAATAATCAGCAACTTTGTCTGCCACTGGAGCAAGTTCTGCAGTTTGTTCACCAATGGCGAGCATTGAAACCAGCATTTCCGGGAACAAGAACTTACTATCAGTTAAGTTTTCTGCTAAAGGAATACCTCGAGAAATGTCTTCAGCAGCTAAAAGTAGCCGTTTGCGATATACCTCGTTACCAACTGCCTCGGCATCAATTTGAAGTCCTTTTACAATTGGAATCCCACTTTGGATCAAGCTACTAAGGCCACGCGTAAACCTAGAAATCGCCACATATCTTAGTAATAGCCCGAAAACCGGTAAATGCAGCAGTAAGTTATGCCAGTGGTACTTTCCAGAAGGAGTTTTCTTCCATAAATAAATTAAACCAGCAAAAACTGCCAATCCTCCAAAAATCATTGGATAATAATCCAAAACTGCATCACTAGCGCCCATCAAAAGTCTGGTAGATAGGGGTAATTCAGCGTTGGACTGAGTAAATAATTCCATAATTTGTGGCACCACAAAGGCTAAAATCACAAACACCGCTCCCACCATAATACTAAATACCACAATTGGATAAATCATGGCTCCTTTAATTTTAGCAGTAATAGATGCGCTTTTTTCAACCTGTTTGGCAATTTGTTTAAGAATTTCATTAAGTCGCCCAGAAGCTTCACCGGCCCTAATCATACCAATTTGAGCATCAGTGAAAATTCCATGAAAATCTTCCATCGCATCAGAAAACTTTTTACCACTTTCTACTTTCTCGGCTATGGAGCGTACAGCAACTTTAAGTCTAGGATTTTTTAGTTGTTCCGACAAAACAAAAAGCGCCCGAATTAACGGGACTCCAGCCCCAATCATAATCGCCAATAATTGAAAGAAAGAAACCTTATCCTTAGATTTAATTGTGGTCATGGAGGCTTGCACGCGATCATTAATATCGTGGTACCAGTCCACTAATCCTTTTTTAGGCTTTTCAGATTCACTAGCCGCCTGTTCAGCCTCAGATGCTGCTCCAATTTCTAGGATATTAACGTCTTCCATACCATCAGCGGCAGGAGGGGCTTGGACAGTTTGTTCAGTAGTTGTTTCCATTTATATAAGGTTAAGCTTCCATTGGTCTGGCCACTCTATAAACTTCTGGAAGAGTGGTGTTTCCTTGTAGAGCTTGCAAGATTCCGCTTTGTTCAAGCGTAGTCATGCCAGATTTAATTGCTGATTCTTCGAGTTCCATAATTGATGCC
>CAYWKJ010000011.1:0-36987 GCA_964459205.1 uncultured Candidatus Peribacteria bacterium
TCGAACCCTCACGCCTTGCGGCACATGCTCCTAAGGCATGCGTGTCTGCCAATTTCACCACCCCGGCTAAATACTTATTTTCAAAAGATCAATCAGATTTTAATGAAAAGGCCTTTGGTTGTCCATGGAAATAATATAAACTGAGTTCAAAGTTAGTTTTCTAACCTCCTAAATCTCTATGGCTACCCGCTCTAAATCTAAAAAAACTTCTCGGAAAGCAGTTACCGTAGAGAAAAAAACCGAAAAGACTCGTGCCAAGGTTACACATAACACCTATGTGAACATTGACACCTTAAAAGTTAAGGAGATGCAGGATTATTTTCAGTACTTGGCCTCCCCCAAAAGCATTTTGTGGAATAATTTTGTAGCGGGGACGGCTCGAGGACTAGGTTTTATCATTGGAACGGTGGCGGTTTTAACCATTGTGACTTTTGTAGTGAGTCAGATTCTTTCTGAAATTCCTTGGATTGGAGAACTTTTCCGATGGCTTGATGATTGGCTTCGAGAAAATATCGACACCTATAACGCAGTTAATTAGCCCAAATCTTAAATTACGGACCCCTTTTAAATGACCTTTGTACACTTACATTGTCATACCCATTATAGTCTTTTAGATGGCCTACCTAAGCCTGAACATTATGTAAAACGCGCTCAGGAGCAAAACTCTCCTGCTGTAGCCATGACTGATCATGGCAATATGTATGGGGCTGTTAATTTTTATAAAGCAGCCAAAAAAGCGGATATTAAGCCAATTATTGGCATGGAGGCTTACACTGCTCCAGGTAGTCGTTTTTCCAAACAGTCTGGAATCGACAATATGGTGGGGCACCTCGTATTGTTGGCTGAAAATAATCGAGGTTATGAAAATTTGATGGCGATTTCCTCCAAGGCTCATACGGAAGGTTTTTATTATAAGCCACGGGTCGACATGGAGCTTTTGAGTGAGTTTTCTGATGGTTTGGTAGTTTTAACAGGCTGCTTAAACGGTAATTTAGCTCGGCTGCTTTTGGCTAATAAAGAGGAAGAAGCGCGGGCGTTTTTGTCTGAATTGCAGTCAATGGTCGGCAAAGAGAATGTTTTTCTGGAGGTTCAAAATCATCCGCAGCTTATGGAGCAGGGGCTGGTTAATGAACGCTTAATTGGTTTGGCTCAGGCCACTAAGACTCCCCTGGTAGCTACAAATGATTGTCATTACATCGATCCTGATGATAAAGAAGCGCATGATGTCCTACTTTGCGTGCAAACTGGTAATAAGCTGGATGATGAGAACCGCTTCCGCATGGAAGCTGACCTTTCTATGCGTTCGCCTGAGAAAATGGAAAGTGATTTTGATTATATTGATGGTGCGGTTTCTAACACAGTTGAAATTGCCAAACGATGTGATGTTGAGCTCTCGATTGGTGAAAAGCACTTAATTCCATCTTTTGAGGCTCCTTTCAAGAAGACTGCTGAGGAGTACTTGCGTGAACTTTGTGAAGCTGGATTAAAAGATCGTTATGGTGAAAAGCCCGCTGCGGAAATCACTGAACGATTGGAATATGAACTTGATGTGGTGCACAACATGGGTTTTGATACTTACTTTTTGATTGTTTATGATTTTGTGGCTTTTGCAAAAAATTCTGGGATTTTGGTGGGGCCAGGACGTGGTTCAGCAGCGGGGTCGATTATTGCTTATTGTTTAAAAATTACAGATGTAGATCCCATGAAATACGGACTTCTTTTTGAAAGATTTTTGAATCCGGAACGTGTAAGTATGCCGGATATTGATATCGACTTTGCGGATGTAAGACGTGATGAAGTTTTGGATTATGTGGTTCAAGAATATGGCAAAGACCATGTGGCACAGATTATTACATTTGGGACCATGGCGGCACGAGCGGCGGTTCGTGATGTTGGTCGAGCCATGGGGATGGCTTATGGGGATGTGGACGTTATCGCAAAATTAATTCCTGGCCGACCAGGCGTGAAACTAGGGGAAGCCCTGGAGCAAGAAATTGATTTAAAGGCTCATTATGATTCGAATCCACAGGTTAAAAAGTTGCTTGATTTGGCTCAGAAATTGGAGGGAGTGGTTCGGCACGCCTCGGTGCATGCTTGTGCAGTTGTGATTTCGGATCAGCCACTTGTTAAATACACCCCAATTCAATTAGCTTCGGGCCAGGATGAAGCGATTATTACCCAGTATGACATGTACTCTGTTGAGGAATTGGGCTTACTTAAGATGGATTTCTTGGGGCTTAAGAACTTAACTATTTTGCAATACGCCTTGGAAATTGTGGAACGCACTAAGGGTGATGATATTGATTTGGATAATTTGCCGCTGGAGGATAAAAAAACTTTTGAACTTATGGCGCGCGGCGAAACAACTGGCGTTTTTCAGTTTGAATCTGCTGGCATGAAGCGTTACTTAAAAGAGCTTAAACCAACCTGTTTTGAGGACTTGATCGCCATGAATGCTCTTTACCGGCCCGGCCCGATGGATTGGATCCCATCTTATATTAAAGGTAAACATAATGAGAAAAGTGTTAAGTATTTCCATCCAAGCTTTGAGGCTATTTTGAAAGAAACACATGGTGTGGCGGTTTATCAGGAGCAAATCCTACAGCTTGCGCAAATGGTGGCTGGATTCTCGCTTGGTGAGGCGGATATTCTACGCAAAGCAGTGGGCAAAAAAATCCCTGAACTTTTGGCAACGCAGCGTACTAAATTTATTGAGGGTGCTATTGAAAAAGGTCATAAGGAAAAATTTGCGATTGAAGTATTTGATAAGGTGATTGAACCTTTTGCTGGCTATGGTTTTAATAAGGCTCATGCTACCTGTTATGCCATGATTGCTTATCGTACAGCTTATTTAAAGAGTCATTATCCAGCTGAATTCATGGCGGCGTTGATGACTTCGGATCGAGATAATACTGATCGTTTGATTATTGAATTTAATGAGGCCGAGGCCATGGGTCTTTCTATTCTGCCTCCGTCTATTAATGAGTCTATGGCCAACTTTACGGTAGTTGATGATAAGACCATTCGTTTTGGATTAGCCGCGATTAAAGGAGTTGGTATTGGCACAGTTACTGATCTCTTGGAAATCCGAGAAAAAAGTGGCCCTTTTAAGGATATTGAAGATCTTACTAAGCGTGTTCCTTATTCACTTTTAAATAAAAAAACTCTGGAAGCCCTGGCATATTCTGGGGCCTTGGATGTTTTGGGTGATCGTAAGGCTTTAGTATCTAGCGTGGAAGACATTTCGCGACATGCTCGTTTGATGCAGACTACTTCGGCTCAGGGTCAGACTGATATTTTTTCGATGTTACCGGAAGATGAGGCCGCAATTCCACCTTTTACGCTAGTTGATACTCCCCCAGCAACTAATTTGCAAAAACTGCAATGGGAAAAGGAATTTTTGGGATTCTATGTTTCTGGTCATCCTTTGCAGGGATTGCGCGGTTATTTGAAACGAAAGGTAACCCTTATTGAATCACTAGATAAGCGTTTGATTGGAAAATCAGTGAAATTGGCTGGAATTTTGACTACTGTGAAAAAAATTTTTACAAAAAATGGATCGCAAATGGCCTACCTAACTCTAGAGGATCCAACTGGCCGCATGGAGATAACCATTTTCCCAAATACTTATACTAAGGTTAAAGACCTTTTGACGCCAGAAAGTGTGGTGGTTATTACGGGAAAAGTTGAATTTCGACGCGGTCAGTATCAAGTACTAGCACAGTCTATTCAGGGCGTATCGTTAGAAACCATGATTGCAAAGGCAAAGGAGGCAAAACTTTATAATCCAGATGAAAAAGTGCGCTTTGTGGCGGATGCTCCGCCCGTCGAAGAGGAAATTGTGGAAGAGAAAAACCCAAAACCAAAAGCTACCCCTAAGGCTACAAAATCTCAATCTGGTTCTAGTGCTCCCAAGCCTGTGCTTAATGACGATTTAATTATTGAAGTTAGTGAAAATCAAGCCTCTTCAGAGCGTTTGCTTAAATTAAAGGAGTTACTTTTACGTCACCAGGGCAAACAACGGGTTGAGATTCACATAAAACAAGGTGGGATGCTTAAAAAAATTAAAGTGCCTTTTGGAGTTGATATTACTGATCAGCTTAAAACAAAGATTGCTGAACTGACTAAAGTTGCCTAAACTGGGTTCAAAGTAAATTAAATTCCACTAATGTATAGAACACACACACTAGATAAGTTGCGAGCCAGCAACGATGGTGAAAAAGTTACCTTGTCCGGCTGGGTCCACCAACGACGTGATCATGGGGGCTTAATTTTTGTAGTCCTGCGTGACCGTTATGGCGTAACTCAGACTGTTTCGGACCCTCAAAATAATGCTGATGTTCATAATACAATGGATTCTCTGCGCTCTGAATATGTGGTGATGATTACCGGCACGGTGCGTAAGCGTCCCGAAGGTATGACAAATCCTGACATGGAAACTGGAGAAATAGAAGTTTTAGTGGATGAAGTGACTATTTTGAATAAGTCAGAGACTCCACCTTTTGAGATTGATCAAGATAAACCTGTTGGTGAGGAGCTTCGCCTTAAGTATCGTTACTTGGATTTGCGTCGAAATCGTATGAAAAATAATATTACTAGGCGTCATCAATTTATTAAGAGGACTCGTGACTTGTTTGATGAACGTGGTTTTGTGGAAGTTGAAACACCTATTTTGATTAAAGGAACCCCAGAAGGCAGCCGCGAATACATTATTCCGTCCCGTCTTTATCCTGGTAAATGTTTTGTTTTGCCACAATCACCACAGCAGCTTAAACAGCTGCTTATGGTGGCGGGCATGGATAAATATTTTCAAATTGCGCGTTGTTTCCGTGATGAGGATCAACGTGGCGATCGCCAACCAGAATTCACTCAATTAGATATGGAAATGTCTTTTGTGGAGGCTGAAGATGTGATGCAAATTAATGAAGAAGTCATGACGCTTTTGTTTGAAGAAATGGCAGAGGGTAAAGAAATTATAGCTAAGCCTTTCCCGCGTATGACTTGGGAAGAGGCGATGAGCATTTATGGCTCAGACAAGCCAGATCTTCGGTTTGATATGAAGTTTGTTGATGTTTCGGAACAAGTTGCAAGTTGTGGTTTTCAAGTATTCGAAGGTGTTGTGAAAAATGGAGGGGTGGTAAAAGCTCTTACGGTGCCGGGAGGCGCCAAGTTTAGTCGCAAGGATATCGACGATTTAACCGAGCTAGCCAAGGTTTATGGAGCAAAGGGGCTGGCTTATTTGATTGTTGAAGATGAAGGTATTCGGTCCCCAATTACCAAGTTTTTCAAGGATGAAGGACGCTCATTAGTAGAAGCAGCGGAAGCAAAGGCTGGGGATATTGTTTTCTTTGCCGCTGATGAATTTGAAACAGCTTGTACTGCCCTTGGAAACGTGCGTTTAGCTTGTGCTGACAGATTGGAACTCCGAGATTCTAATAAATTGGCTTTTTGTTGGGTTACAGACTTTCCTTTGCTTGAATTTAACGAGGAGGAGGGCCGATACGCAGCTGCTCACCATCCATTTACTTGCCCGCTTGATGAAGACATTAAGATGCTGGAAAGTTCTCCCGAAAAGGTTAAGGCTAAGGCTTATGACCTGGCTTTAAATGGTTCGGAAATTGCTGGTGGAAGTATTCGTATTCATGACCCTGAGTTGCAAACTGCGGTGTTTAAATCACTTGGCATTTCTGGTGAAGATGCTGAAGCGCGATTTGGTCATTTACTAGGTGCTTTCAAGTATGGCGCTCCCCCACATGGTGGCATTGCCTGGGGCTTGGATCGCATTATTATGTTGCTCCAGGACGAACCTAATATTAGAGAAGTAATTGCATTCCCTAAAGATCAAAAGGCTAAAGATTTGATGGTTGGTGCACCAAGTGAGCTTCCGGCAGAGCAAATTGCTGAAATGAACGTTAAATTCACTGAGGATTAGGCTCCTTATAAGGTTGTGGTCGACTCCTTTTTGTGGTATAATTATATGGATTGTATTTTTTGGAAATCTGTTACAATCAAACTATGAACACCTGGCTAATCATTATTCTCACGGTACTCGTATTACTTGTTACCCCCCTTCTATTCTGGTGGTGGATGCGCTGTCGCTTGAATCATCAGAAGTCTTTGAATATGATTTTTATGAAGTTGCAAATTCCTCGAAAAGAAACTAAAGAGGAAAAGGAGAAGGAAAAGGAAAAATTTGCCACTACCACAGATTTTAAGGAGGCGGCCGCGGTTATGAAGCATTTTTATGAGGCGCTGCATAGTGTTTATGATGTTGGCTTTATTGCTTGGCTAAGGGGTCAAACCTTTATGAGCTTTGAGATTGTGGCTCAGAATAATTTGATTGATTTTTATATAGGAGTCCCAAAAGATGTAGCCAAGATTGTAGAGAAACAATTAACTAGTTTTTATCCGGATATTTACGTTGAGTACGGGCCTGAGCCTAATATTTTCTCTGAAAATGCACATGTTCGGGGCTGTTATTTCCGTCATTACAAACCTTTTCAATATCCTTTTAAAACCTTTCAACATCAAAATACAGATCCTCTTAATGGGATTACTAATGTGTTTTCCAAACTAGAACAAGACGAAGCCGCTACTTTACAGGTTATAGTTCGACCTAAGCGTGATGGTTGGCAGAAGAAGGGGCGCAAGTTAGCAGAGAACATTATGCGCCAAAAAGAAGATAGTTTATTGCGGTTTTTAAACCCTTTTTCCTGGTTTAGCATGTTGCTTAATGTGTTTTTCCGTGGACCAACTCAGGAATATATTGGTTTTGATGCGGAGACGCAACGTCACACTGAACGTACAACTCCCCTTACTGATGAGCAGATTAAAGCGATTGAAGAAAAAAATACCCAACCAGGATTTGAGGCTGTTGTTCGGTTGTTAGTTAGCTCACCTAAACCATACTCAGCTAGGCAGCAATATTTGAGTATTAGAAGTGCTTTTGCGCAATATGCCTCAACTGACAAAAATGCCCTGCTTTACACCCGTTATCATACTAATAAATATCTAGCAATTAGATATATTTACCGAACTCTTAAGCGGAACTGGACACAGCGATTTTTTCACTTATCAAATGGCCCAATGATCCTTTCTTCAGAGGAGTTGGCTTCACTTTTCCATGTCCCAGATATTCGTTATAACTTAGCGCCCCATATTCACTGGCAAAACTTTAAGGTTGTTAAGGCTCCAGAAGAATTGCCGAAGGAAGGGATGCTTTTGGGGCATAATTTCTATCGAGGAGAAAGCCGTGAGATTCGGATTAAAAATGAAGATCGGTTCCGTCACTTTTACGTTATTGGACAGACTGGTACTGGTAAATCTTCGACCATGCAGGTTATGATTCGTCAAGATCTAAAAGAAGGCCGCGGTATTTGTGTAATTGATCCACATGGTTCGCTAATTGAGGATATTTTGCCGTTTGTACCGCGGGAGAGGGCTGATGATGTGATTTACTTTAATCCAGGTGATTTAGACCGCCCATTAGGGCTTAATTTACTTGAAGCTGAGACTGATGAAGAGCGTGACTGGGTGGCTTTAGAAGCCATGAATATTATGATTAAACTCTTTGATGAAGAGATTTTTGGACCGCGTATTCAGGACTATTTCCGTAATGGTTGTTTGACTCTAATGTCCGACCCTGAAGGTGGGGCTTTAACAGATGTAGTGCGCCTATTTACGGACGATGATTATCAACGCGAAAAGGTAAAGCATGTTAAAAATCCAATTGTTAAATCGTTCTGGGACCATCAGATGGCTAAGACTGGCGCTCGTGAGAAACAGGAAATGATTCCGTATTTTGCCGCGAAATTTGGTCAATTTGTGACCAATGGCATGATGCGTAACATTATTGGTCAGTCTAAATCGGCGTTTGATTTTAATGATGTGATGAATAACAAGAAGATTCTTTTGATGAATCTTTCTAAAGGTGAAACTGGTGAAGTTAACTCCAAGTTGCTTGGTTTGATCACGGTTTCTAAAATTCAAATGGCAGCCATGCGGAGGCAGAAACAAAGCAAGGAAAATCGCCAGGATTTCTTCTTGTATATCGATGAGTTCCAAAACTATGTTACCGAAAGTATTGAATCGATTCTGTCTGAGGCTCGTAAGTATCGATTAGGGCTTATTATTGCTCACCAATATTTGGCGCAGCTTGAGGGGTCAAATGCGAAAAAGGGCTCCAAACAAGTGAGTTTAAAAGATGCGATTTTTGGTAATGTAGGTTCGATTATGTCTTATAAGATTGGTGCTCAGGACGCGGAGTTTATGGCCAAGGAGATGGCCCCTGTCTTTTCAGAGCAAGATTTGATTTCCATGGACAAATACAAGGGTGTCATGAAGCTTTCGATCGATACCCAGCCAAGTCGTCCGTTTAGCATCATTCCTTCAAACCCTTACCTTGTCCAAGGTGATCTAGAGGCGGCAGAGGCTTATAAACAACTTTCTCGGCTTAAATATGGTCGTGATCGAGAATTTGTGGAGCGAGAGATCTTTAGGAGATTGGGGGCGATTTAAAGAAAGGCCTTACATGAGAGGTGGCTTTTTTAGGTGTTTTCTGCTATACTATTTTGATTTAAAAATAAAAACAAAAAGCTAGATGAAAAAGGGTTTATTAAAACTGTTGTCTGTGGCGGCGTTCACATCTGTTGTGATGATGCCCCAAATGACTAGTGCTCCTCTGGCTCAGGCGGACGAGCTTTTCCCTTATACAAAAACTTTTACAATCTCTGCTTATTACTCTCCTTGTGAGGGGCAGGACAAGTATGCAACTGGCTCATATGAGGCCGACATTCGCTTGAATGGTAATGGCACTAATGGCGCAGACGGCACTCCTGTTTATCCTGGCATGATTGCAGCCCCAAAAACATATCCTTTTGGCACTAAAATGAGTATTCCAGGGATTGGAATCACCGCGGTTCATGATCGTGGTGGCGCAATTGTGACAGCTGGAAATCGGAACCAAGTATATGACCGGCTGGATGTTTGGATGGGTTATTGTGACGCTGGCTTAACTCGAGCTTTAACCTGGGGAAAAAAGGATGTACAGGTTACGGTTTACGGAATTGATGATTCAGTAGCAGAGTCTGTTTATTTAGAGGGATTTTCCGCGACTGAGGCTTTTGTTAAAAATATAATTTTGGCTCCACAGCTTTTTGAAAAAGATATCTGGTATTTAAGTACTGGGGAAGATGTTCAAGAGCTACAGGGCTATCTTAAGGCTCTTGGGTATTACAGCGGTGAATTAACTGGCTTTTACGGTGATGACACGCGTGAAGCAGTTTACTTATTTCAACTCGATAACGAGCTAGTAGAATCGGAGGAAGATTTAGGAGCTGGCCATACCGGCGTTAATACCCGAAAAATGCTTGATTTTGCGATTGCTCGTTTGAAAGAGGAACAAGATCAAATTAAATTTCAAAAATACCAACAAGGGTTATTATTGATTCCTAAATATCCGGATTTAGATAAAAATTCTACTAATTTTGCGCGGACTTTAACGCTAGGCACAGTCGGCGATGACGTGCGTGCTTTACAGGAAGAATTGATTAATATGGGGCTAATGCGCATTGAGGCAACTGGTTATTTTGGGGAATTAACTGAGCACGCTGTGTTTAAATTTCAGCAGAACCAAGGGATTGTCCTAACTAAGGCAGATGATGGGGCGGGAGTGGTTGGACCACAAACTCGTTCTGCTCTTAACTCGCTACTTGGCACCAGACTAGAAACCATGAGCTATTTTGCTTATGAACGCAATGAGCGCAACCCATTACCTGAAGAGCAAGAGGTTATCTTAGCTTCCGAGGAGGCTTTTCCACGTTATTTAGAGCTTGATGATCGCGGTGATGATGTTAAGTCCTTACAATCACTTCTTAAGCAATTGGGCTTCTTTAAGGGGGCGTTTTTGACTCAATTCTATGGTGAGCAGACCAAAGTAGCGGTTCAGGCTTTCCAAGCTGCTAATTATCTGGAGGAAACTGGTGTTTTGGATGAATCGACTAGAGGTTTGCTTAACTCCCTAGTTCAGTAACAAGGTCTTCGGGATTAAGGTCGATTTGATTGAAAATCTCTTTTTCTAGTAAGTCGATTTTGGCGCGTCGCTCAAGTTCATCTTGAGGCACTTCTTGGTCGGGGAAATGGCGAGCAAATCCTTCGTTAATTCTTGATTCAACAGATACAATGTCACCGTGCGTGACGCGTTTGTCTGCGTAATATATGACTTTTTCCTCCCAGGTTTTTGGTGGGTCATCAACAATATTAATATGTTTGTGACGCTTTACAATTTTGGCCAAAACAGTCTCCCCCATTTCTTCTAGAATTTGAGCCCCAACATCAGCGTGATGTCCATGATAGTTGTTGCGGATGTTGGCCCACACTATTTGATCCTCCTTGGTCCCTAAATCTGATGGTAACTCCTTAAAATCCACCACTCTTATAAAATCATGGATTAGACCAGCCATCCAAACTAATTCCGGATCAATTTCGACTCCAGCGTCTAATAATTCATCGGCAATGAGTTTCCCAACTCTAGCAACTTGTAAACAGTGCTGTCGAACATGCACTGGTGTGTGAAATTCGTCGTATATTTGCTCGACACCTTCCTCAGTCATTAAATAATGGTGTTAATGCATAATTTGCGCTGATCTTCGCCAAGATCGTGAAATTCAACCTCAAGTCGCGGAATCGGTAAATGAGGTTCAATTTTTTCCGACCACTCAATAACTAAAATACTATCTGGAGTTTCTGATAACTCTGACCACCAGGCGTAATCCAAATCAGTATGATTTTCGAGGCGATAAAAGTCGCAGTGAATTAAATGGGCATCTTCAGTGCGATGCTCCAAAACTGTGGTGAATGTTGGGCTTTTGATGCGATTTTCTTTGATCCCTAACCCACTTCCGACTCCTTTTGTAAAACATGTTTTACCGCTGCCTAGTGGGCCTTTTAGGCAAATAACCCGGTGATCTGGGAATTCTTGTAAAATTTTCCCACCAAGTGTCAATGTTTCTGTTGGAGATAAACTAATCCATTCCATGAGCCTATTCTGCCTTACTAATCTTGATTTTTAAAGAGAAAATTGGTATAATCAAGAGATTAAAAAAACAAAATAAAACCAAGATAAAAATGCCAAAACAAAAGCTTCATAAAGACCACCCCCATGTTCAAACCAAAAATCTTTGGAAAGAGCATAAGCGTGGTTGGGCGGTGATTATGGTTTTGCTTATGATGGCTACGGCTGTAGTTAAGGACAATGCGCATCACTTGCAGCTTAGTGTGCTTGATTTGCCTGAACACGCTGCCTTTGATGGGACTGTTTATCCAGTTCAACAAGTGCCAAATTGGCTTGAAGCAACGGCTGATGAACAAAATATGAATTTTAGCTCTTTCCCAGCTGCTAAATTAATAGATACTCCCTCATATGATGCTAGTCGTTTAAGTGTAAGTACAGCAGATCTTGACTGGGGTGATACTTATGATGATTACACAAGACAGATGCAAATCACTTATCCCGTGGTTTATGCGGGCAATTACCGCTTAGACGGAATAGAAGGTATTGGTGGGCATCCGGCAGTTGACCAAAAAGGCCTCAAAGGAACTCCTACTTATTCTATTATGAATGGAGTTGTGGATCGGGTGACTTTTTCTGATTACGGGTTTGGAAATTTAGTTGTTATTAAACACAATGATGTTCCTTCTTTGGAGAATCCTGATGCTAAAACTACACTTTACTCTGGGTATGCTCATCTAGATTCGATTTCCGTAGCTGAGGGTGATGTTGTGACTAAAGGCCAACAGATTGGAACTGTTGGTGATACGGGGACTGCGACTACTGATCATTTACATTTTCAGATTGATAATAGCCAAGCCCCTTGGCATCTTTATTGGCCATTTACCACGGCTGAGGCAAATGCTGCTGGTGGATTTTTTGAAGCTGTAAACCAGGGTGTGGGCCAAGAAAACTTGTATGCTTATACGATCCATCCTATGGACTATGTTCAGGCTTACTTAGATGTGGACGCAGAGATAGTCCTTACAAGTGAGGATGCGGACGCTGAAGAAGAAATGCCTGTGGAAGAAGAGGAATCCGATGTGGTTGAATCTGTAGAAATTACTGATGTGATTGTGCCTGAGGTCGAAGAAGAAACAGAAGAAGTCGCTCCTGTTGAAGATGATGTTTATGTCCCACCTTTTGATCATATGGAGTTTGATTTCACTTCTTACATGGAGGAAGGAACTGAGCAAATGATGCAGGTTTCACTTGTTGATGAGCGTGGAGAATTTGTTTTAGCTCCACATTTTAATGCTGAAATTACTGTTCAGGCCAGTAATCCTAATGTGTTGGGTGTAACTGGTGTTGGAATGGATAAATCAGATTTTTCTAAAGGATACACCGAAATAAAAGTGCAAGCGCTTGGAGCCGGCACTGCTACTCTAACTTTTAGCTTTTTAGGTGATACTTACACCACCGAAGAAATTGCCGTAACAGGAGAACTTAAGCCGCTTTACGCATTTGCTATTGAAACTGACGGCGAGTTCTACCTTGGCGAGGCTGAGGCAATTGCGGTTGTGGCCTTGAATGAAGATGAAGAACGATTGCCTTCATTTGAGTTGGCAGAACCAGTGCAGTTTGAAGTGATTATTGGTGATGGTTTTTACTCTCGTCATGCCTTAACTGAGAATGATTTTGAGGAAGGAATCGCAACCTTAGAATTTACTCCGTTAAGTGATGACTCCATTATTCTTGGTGTGTATAGCGAAGAAATTACCGGACGCAGTATGCAATTAACCCCGACTTTGTTTGTAGATTTGAGCACTGATAACCCTTATTACCAGGCCATTGAATATTTGAAAACTTTAGGCGTGGTGCAAGGTTATGAAGATCATACTTTTCGATCTGAAAATGCGGTTTCTCGGGTTGAGATTTTAAAAATGATGTATGAAGCGTTTATGAAGGAATTAGTGGCTGGATCTGAGCTTGATTTCCCGGATACTGACCCAACTGCTTGGTATGCGCCTTATGTAGCTACTGCTCAAGTCGAGGGCATTGTTCAGGGAGATGGAGGTACGGGTATGTTTAGACCAGGCGATTCCGTGAATCGGGTGGAAGCAATTAAGATTTTGAGTTTGGCTTTGGGTGTAGATATTGACCCAGTTGTTATTGGGAATCCGTTCGAAGATGTTCACTACCTTGAATGGTATGCGCCATACGCTCAATTTGGAGCGCAAACCAACATCCTTCCCTGGGATTCAGATACTTTGGATGCCGGTGAGGTAATGACTCGTGGTGAAATTGCGGAAATGATTTACCGCGTACTAGCGATTCAGCAAAACAGCGCTGATAGTTATTCGAGGGCGCTGGTGGTTAACTAACCTTAACCTTGTCAGCGACTTGTTTAGCGCGATCACGGAGACTTTGCATGTCTGTCCCAGGTTTGTCATAAGCCACGGCTACGCCCATGCGTCTAAAAGGACGAGTTTCTGGCTTTCCAAAGAGTCGCACATCAGATTTAGGAATGGTTACAGCATCTTCTAACCCTGAATATGCTGGATCTGGTTTGGCACTATCTCCAGGAGCTAATATAACAGCGCTGGCGCCAGATTGTTCCAGGGTAATTTCCTCTATTGGCAGGCCTAGTACAGCTCTTAAATGTAGTTCAAATTCATTGAAATTTTGGGTGTTTCCAAGGGTGACCATGCCGGTATCGTGTGGCCGAGGCGATAATTCAGAAAAAATCACTCCCTCATCCCCCATAAAAAATTCTACTCCCCAGAGCCCGGCTCCAGTTAGTTCTTTGGTAACAAGGTCGGCCATGCGCTCGGCCTCGGCAAGCTCTTCTGGAGTAACGCCAGAGGGTTGCCAACTCTCCTGATAATCCCCTCTTTCCTGACGATGGCCAATTGGGGGGCAAAACAAGGTTTTTCCGTTCTTTTGAGTGACTGTTAGAAGAGTGATTTCGGTTCTAAAATTAACAAATTCTTCAATAATTACCTCATTTAGGTCTCCCCTGCTTTTAGTGGTGGCCATATCCCATGCTTTTTCAATATCTTCCTCGGTTTTTATGGTTGATTGACCTTTCCCAGAAGAAGACATAAGGGGTTTTACTACACAAGGGATGCCAACCTCAGCAACCGCGGCTTTCATTTCTTCTAAGGAGGTGGCGTAACGGTACTTGGCGGTTTTGAGGCCTAAGTCCTGAGCAGCCAGGTCACGAATAGCCTTGCGATTCATAGTGAAATTAGCGGCTTTGGCACTGGGAACAACCTGAATTCCTTGTTTTTCATAGTCATAAAAGCGTTCGGTACGAATAGCTTCGATTTCGGGAACGATTATGTCTGGTTGGTGTTTGTCCACAATGCCGTCCAAAGCCTCTCCATCTAACATATCTATAACCTCGCGTGCGTCCGCAACCTGCATGGCTGGGGCATCATTATAAGAATCCACCGCAATAATATACTGCCCGATTCTTTTAGCGGAAATAACAAATTCCTTACCTAATTCACCTGACCCAAGTAGCATTATTTTTTTAACCATTTTTAAGAAAAGTTAGAGGTAAATAACGATTGGATGATAAAGGATTTTGGGGGTTGAGTCTATTTAGGAGTATCCACCCTTGACAAACTAGTTTTTATCTTTATACTATATAGCCAAAACTAAATTAATTCCTATTATGCCCCCACACACGTCTGTTACGTCTGCCCGTAATCTCTGGCCAACTGAAAAGGGATCACATCCTGCATTTACTCCTCATATTCTGGGAGTTTCTCCGAAACACTGTGGATGTGACATTGCTCCCCATATGCCACTTCAAGAAATGGTTGCTCTTCTCACGCGTGACTGTAAATGCTTGGAGAGCGAACCCCAGCTTGCTACTGCTGCTTTTGAGCATCCTCAAGCCTTTCGGAATTTAACCTTAGAGCATGTACGTGTTGCCCCTGAACGTGACTATGATGGTGAAAGTTTTGTGTGTATTTGGCCTACAAAATTTTGTCCGGTAGGTTGTGATTGCTGCTTCTTTGGCTCCCCTCCCCCTGATGGCGACGGGCGTAGCGAGGACACAAGTATTTCACCAAGGGGAATGGATCGTCTTATGGACATGTTACAAGATGCCAATGTTGGTGAACTGGTTATTGCTGGTGGCGGAGAGCCTTTTTTAGAAAAGAATTCTATGCAGCGCATTGCGAGAGAAGCTAAAGCTAGACAGATTTTTCTTTCCACAAGTGCAATATGGGCAAAGCGAGAACAGGCAGCTGAGCGTGTGGTTAGTGATATTTATGAAAATTTCTTACAAAACCCTCATGATCCCGAGGTTGATTTCAGGATCAGTTTTGATCGTTTTCATGCGGCTAAGCTATCTCCATCTGGTGATTTTCAATACGCTCTAAATCTTATAAATATTTTTAGAGAAAATTACCCTAATCATCCTAAATTTAAAGTGAGTTTCCACTCTATGGTGGGTGATCCGGCCATGGAAGATTTTTTAGCCAAACTAGACGTTAAGGAAAGGAATTGGAAAAATGAAAAAACAGAAATAATTACTCTCGAAGATGGTTTTGCCTTTGAAATCCGCTGGAAAAGATTATTTTACTCTGATCCGGAAATGGATTTGCGAGACATGGACGCTGTTTCGCGTAATGTTGGCATTCTTGAAGAAGATATTCGGGCTGAGCATAATGGGAATCAATCTGTAACTTTTAATTCAGATGGACGTCAGGGACTTGATTTACTGTTTCACTACGATGGCAGTATTCTAAATTGGGGGGCGAATGCTCCTGATAATGAAGCTTCTATCTATACTCATACTTATGATGAAATGTTACAAGCGGCTTTTGATGATGTTATATCTCTTAGCATGCTTGAGAAAGGCATGGTCTACCGAGAAGCTATTATTAATGAAATAAATCCTACTGCCGTAACTCGTGCTAAAGCTCTTAACTTAAGAGATTTTTACAGCCGTATTCTCCTAGAAGAGGAGTCGACGCGTTTGTATTTTGCAATTCGTGTAACTCAAGATTATATCGCTGAAGGAAGAATCCAGCCTGCCCAGATGGAAACTTGGCCACGAGAGCTCAGAGAGCTTGTTGCTTTACCAAAAGAACTGCTAATAAAAGCTTATCAGGCCTCATCTCATAATATTGTCACTCAGTATCTTAGAAATCCTGAGACTTCGGTAGCTGACTTGCTTAAGCTTTACGATCTGGTCTGTAAGGGGCACTACAATGTTTCTTCTGGAGATATGCTTAAGAGCGTTAGAAGTAGTGACTTCGCCGATAAAGAGGCTTTTTTTGAGGCTGTCAGAGAGTTGCGTGCTACTGAATTTGAACGAGCAATGAGTATAGGGCTTTCTATGAGGTCTTCTGCTAATAGCGCATCCGCTCTTCCGGGCGTGTCAAATGCGATATGGGTTGATCAGGAAACAATTAGAGAATGTGGTGAAAGCATGGCGGATCGATTACCTGAACCATTACGTTCACGGTGTAAAACCGCTTTTGCATTTTTATGTTCTGATAATGTTGCTGACACTCCTGTAGGGAAGCCTGCTGTTGCCGGTGATGGTAGCGAGGTTTATGCTCATGTGATGGCGCGCAATGGAAAGGGTTATGAAAATACAACTGCTGAGCTTCATCGCGATTGGATAGATATGCAATTTATTGTTAATGGAGATCCGGATATTGTGGGCTTTAATACGCCAGGAAGCACCCGCTTAAGCCTGGCTGTTGATGACCCAAAAGCGGCCGATGACCCTCGTCGAGAGGGGAAACATTTGATTTTTCCTCCAGACACTTGGCGTAAATTATCACCGGGAGGAATTTTGATTGTACCACCTATGACCCCTCACGCTCCTAATGGCACTTCTGAAACTAATTCATTTAGAAGAGTGGTTGCTAAGGTAAAAGTTGATTAGATAATTCCAAAAAGGGCCACCTCATTTGAGGCGGCCCCTTTTTACGCTAATTTATTTTGCGTTTTCTAATTATTCCAACTCCATTGCTAGAACTAGAATCTTAGAGAATTCAGCTCTAGTAATGCTGTTGTCTGGACCAAATGTTCCGTCGCCATATCCTCCGACAATGTCGTGAGTAAGAGCGTGTAAAACATATTTGGCATACCATTCTTCAAGTTCTAGATCAGTAAATGGATTTTCTTCAAGACCAAAGTTGGCTAGCATTCCTTGAGTTTCGTCGATCAAGATTTCTTCACCAAGAGTGCTTTCAAAGAGGATCTTAAGAGCTTCGGCACGATTTACTTCTTCGGCAACACCGAATGTGCCATCGCTATACCCTTCAACAAGGCCTTCTTCTTCGGCTACTTGTACATAAGGAGCGTACCAAGCTTCTAGGTCTACATCACTGAAAGATGTTTCTTCAGCCATCTCAGGAACCTCATAGCCAGCGGCATTAACAACCATCTTGGTTAGTTCAACTCGAGTGATTTCTGTGTCAGGAGCAAATTTGTCCTCAGAAACTCCCTCGGCAATTCCTAGCTCCATAACTTGCATTATGTAGTCCTCAGCCCAGTGATCAACATAGTCAGGACCAGTATCTTCAACAACTTCTTCAGCGGTCTCTTCGACTGCTTCTTCGGTTGTTTCGGCAACAGCTTCTTCGTCAGCAACTTCATCAGCGACTTCTTCATCAGCTGATCCGTAGAGGTCTTCTTCAGCTGTTTCCTCCTCGTCGTCAGCAAAGTAAGTTTGATCAGCAGCAGAAGATCCGCTTGAGCCACCACCAACACTGATAGCGGCAACCACTTCTTCTTCCTCATCGTCACCAGCAGTTGGAGTAGCAGTCACAGCAGTTGGAGCGGCCGATTCGTTACCAGAAGTGTCAACCGCAGTTACCACGTAATAGTAAGCTGTTCCATTAACAGCTGTACTGTCTGTGAAAGAATTCGTTGTAAGCTGAGTGCTGTTGAGCTGATTACCAGCTGTGAGCGCAACTGAACTTGAAGTAGAACGATAAACTTCATACTCAAGAAGATCAGAATCACTATTAGCAGTCCAAGCTAGGGCAACTGAACCGTTTCCGGCTGTTGCGGCTAGTCCACTAGGAACAGAAGGATCAGTTACGTCAGAAGAGGTGATAAGTCCAAATATGGTTAAATGCTGTGTCCCTGAGTCGTAAGTGATTTCACAAGTCTCTACAGTTGTACCACAGTAATTATTGTCATCCACAAGGTTATCCATAAAGAGGTCTGCATCCATAGCTGTACCATCAACTGTAACTTGGATTGTAGTAGCATCCGCTGGCACAAAGTCATTATTGTCTGAACTCCAGGAACTAACCACTACATTTTCAAAGTCATTTCTATGCAGTTCAACGATAACCTCGTTGTTATCAATGAGATTATTAATGTCCGTGGTATCAAGAACAATATCTAGATCAACTGAGCTACTTAAATCACTAATATTTTGATCACCTTGCACTGCCGTAATATCAATAGCGTTGATGGCTACTTTATTCATAGTTGTTGGCGCAACAGTAGGTTGGATAGTAACAGTTGCTGGGTCACCAGTTCCTAAATCACCTGGGTCAAAAGCAATGTTAACACCAGTATTATCTTCATCCGTAAACACATATCCTTCATCCGGATCAACTGTACCTCCTCCTGGCTCGATGGTTTCATCCCACCAGCCAATGGCAGTATCCATAGTAATATTGGCTACTGTTGATCCAACCGCAGCAGTTGTGCTTCCTTCGTAACCCATATCACCAGCATTAACTGTCCAAGTGCCACTACCGGTCGAAACACCTAAGCTATATGTTCCGTCTCCATTAACTGGGGCGGTAGCAAAGGCGCCTCCATCAGATTCTGCCCAAACCCAACCGCCATTTGCAACTGTGGTTCCATTTGATTGATAAACAAGTCCACTAACTGTAGCATCTGCTGATTCAATAGTTAGGTTTACTGTGCCGGTTTCGGAAACACTTGTTGGGGTTCCACTAACGAAATTAGGAGCATCAGCACGAACTTCCCAAGTTCCTTCACTAACGGTTAAGCTGTAGACTCCGCTGTCATCGGTGTTTGTTCCTCTAACTTTACCGTTATTAGTATTAAAGGCATCAACCCAGGCGTAAGGCACGCCGTTGGTGCCATCGCTTACAGTTCCACTAATAGTAATGGAGTTGGCTAGGAATTCCGCAATATCAATTGTTACAGAAGTGTCGGCCCCGGCAACTGTTAGATCAGCATCAAAGTCTCCAAAACCGTCAATCCAGGTATGAACTTCATAAGTTCCATCACCAAGTTGCATGGTGGTACTTCCAGCACCACTTGAAAGGCTCATGTCAGCCCAGTTTCCTCTAAAGGTAGCTGGGTTCCAGGCATCAGTTGATGCCCAGGTAACATCACTTGGAGCTCCAGTAATAGAAATTGTAACTGTGTATTGTGTTCCAAAGGTAATGTCTTGGCCAGTAACAGCGGCCGTAGAATTATCAATGTCAGTTGTCGGATCACTATCTCCTTTTTCCCAGGAGTTAGCCATACAAGTGTAACTAGTGCTTGCACTGGTCTTTGGTAGACGGATACTATAATTACCATCTGCATCACTCATGTCAGAGTTAAAGTTGCCAGTATACATGCCAGTTGAACTGTTAACTTCATCACACCAAATCATGGCATTAGGCACTCCATTGCTTTCGCTATCGAGCACCTGACCAGAAACGGTGTTAAAAGCGCTTTCATCATATTGAAAATCAATACCTGTGTAATCTGTACTAGCTGCTATAACAACATTAGTAGTAGTAACACCTGATGCGGCCGGAACTTTACCATATGGGTAAGCCCATACTTCAAAGTTCCAAGTGCCGGCATTCATATACATAGAGAAATTACCATCTGCATCAGTTTGACTCCAAGCATGGTCATAGAATCCACCAGTAGCTGGGAACGCTTCAACTGAGGCCCAAGCTAGTGGATTACCAGCTTCATCTGTAACAGTACCAGACACGGTTGAGCTAGGTTTGTTAATTGTAAAATTAGCTGTCGCACTAGTGTTATCCTCATCAAGATAAACACTTTGGTCTGGTGTCCATCCTAAACCTTCTTTCCAAATATTAACGGAATAATTTCCAGAAGAAACATAAAGCGTGTAACTACCATCTGAAGCAGTGTCACCCCAGGCTCCTCCACCTCCTCCCCAGGAGTTATTATTCCAAGCATCAACGTGAACATTTCCGAGCCCATTACCGTTTTGGTCGGTAACTGTACCGGTAATTGTGTAGGAGGCTGCTTCAATAGTAATGTCGTTATCAACCGGAGTATTGGCAGCTGTACAAGACACCATTGTTCTTGGCGGCGGAGCAAAAGTCTGGCCATTCCAGAATTTTGGCTCGACACCAACATCCCAATCACCTTGCATTAGACTTAGTGAGTAATCTGTGCTGTTACCGGAGAGAGTTACATCATCTTCAACCCAACCCATGGGGCCGCTAGCCATAACTATAACATCCCCACTGGTGCCAGTGTGACTAATTGTTCCAGAAATCACACAGTCAGCAGCGTTAACATATAAACTATTGCCAGTAGAAGTTGGAGTAGCATCACTCAAAACAACTTCATTCCAGTTGTTGCCATCAATATATCCAGCTGGGGCATCTACCCATAGCCAGTAATATTGATCACAAGTTGCACAGCCAGGGTCACTGGTTGGCAAGCCTGTGATTTCCCAAGTGCCATTAGCAGCCGTAGTAGCTGGCATCATTCCAACGGCCCAGTTTTCAGCGTAAACAGTGGCTCCCTCTACTGGATCACCATTATTATCAAGCACTGTCCCAGAAATTGATCCAGAACCCTCTTCAATCATTTCAAACCGTTCGGATTCAAGGTTATCAAGGATAGTAAGACCACTGGCATTTTTTACTGTAAAAAAGAGGCTTTTACCACCGGTGGCCGGGTAAACACTAAAATCAACTAGGGCCGAATCAGCAGGATTTATGATTCCAGTAAGGCTAAAGTCTAGATAGTCATTACTAGAGGTTGTAGTTGGACTGCCCTCATCATCTAAAACACTTAAATCAAGGGTGAGGGTTTTGGCAGAGTTATCCGCGGTAATGCTTGCTACTGTTACAATACCATCACCTCCTCCATTAAGGTCTCCTGACGCCCAGAAATCATTGCTGTTCATGGCAATTTCTCCACTTAAGTCATAGCCAGCTGAGAACTGAATAATAACATCACTCCCATCATCTAAGCCTCCTTCAACGTTAATTGGAAATCCAAGATCATAAGTGGCTGTTTGGTTTGTCATGGAGTTTCGAGGCCAAACCCAGGCTGGGGAAAACATCATAAAGTCTGTAGTATAAGCCCCCATTTCATCATCCATATAACCAAAGTCATAAGTATCTCCCTCGGTCATGGTCATGTTATCAAAACCATAATCGTTCATACCGGCGACTGAGATTGTAAAGGAATTATTTCCACTATCCTGGTCAAGGGCAACTCCATTGGCGCCTTTAGCGTTGCTAGTAAAGGTACCACTTAAATTTGCATCTTCTTCTAAGTCTAAGCCTTCAATTATAAGTTCATTAAACTCAAAGTCATACCACATTGAGGCTCCACTAAGGTTAAGCGGAGCTCCAGTAGCATCATTTATAATACTGATATTATTTGGGTTTGTTACAGTTTCTTCATTCATGGTCATGCTAAATGGAATAACCAGTTCCCACGTGTCTCCCCAAGCACCTCTAACAGTTGGTTCTGTTTCATCCGCACTACCAGTAGTAAAAGTAATTGGGGTTTCCGCTAGAGCATTTCCAGCAAGATCCTGAATACTACTGTTTAGAGTCATGGTATAGCCAGTATTACCTTCCATTGGATTTACAAACCGGATCTCTAGCCGGTCTCCCCAAGTGTCGTAAGACACATCGTGCCCAGCCACCATTGGACTGAAAGCAACATCGTTTTCACTAAGCAAAGAAGAATCAATGGACTCTGAAAATGATATGGTTATTGGCTCAAAAGTTGACACCCCAGTATCGCTATCTACTACTGAGCTATCGACTATAACTGGTCCGGTAGTGTCGGCAGTACCTGAAGTGTAAAAGTAAAAGTAATCAGCATATCCGGTCGCCGTTCCCATATTATCCGTAATGGTAGCCGTAGTATTAACTTGTACTCTTATATTGGCTGTGCTTGGTAAATCTTCCGCAAGAAGAATACTCGTAGTCCAGGTTTCGGAGTCATAACTGATACTATCAATCGACAAAGCTGTGTCTGGATCTTCGTCGTCATCACTATCGTATTGGACGGTAAAATTATCTGTAGAAGCAGCTGAAGTGGCGTTCATTTGTTCACTCCAAACAATAGAGATGTTTCGAGTATTAGTTGGGACCGTAGCTCCCCATTCTGGGGTGTAGGCCCATAAGTAAGGATTCATGTCCCAATCTTCTGTTCCACCGCCACCCCACTCACCAGTGAATTGAGTTGGCGCACTTTGTCCAATAGCTACATTTGTTAGGGTTTCTGAGGCATGAGCTTCACTACTAGCAACAACATAAGCAACGTAGTTAGTTTCTGAATTTAGGTCATACCATTCTGTTCGAGAACCATAGTCCTGAGTGAAATCCGCTCGGCTATCTTCCCATAAGAAATACCCTGACACGTCAGTATCAGCTCTAAATGAGGTTGATGAGCAACTCAGATCCGAATCATTCAAACGATCATGCCCACTCATTTGAAGTGGGATATCAGATGGTAAAAGAAATATATCTAAGTGATCACAGTCAACATCTGAGTAAGTATCCCAAGTAACGGTGACGTCATAGGCGTCTACGCCAAATTCCACGGTATCCTCATCTAATAAAGCTATTCCCGCAACTTCGGTAGGCGCGGTTCCAGCAGCCATAGCCGGAGGAGTTGTGGTGTTATCTGCATTCCCAGCTAAATCGGTTACAGAGACATGTGGGTCAAATGTTCTACCAACAACATCTCCAACGACATCTGTTAAACAAGCCTCGACAATATTTGGTGCTTTCCATTGTAATAGTACTGGTGGAAATTCCGGGACAGGACCACTAGGAACCATTGTGTTCTGGAGGCCGGTAGCAAAAATTGTATCCTGGTCAATTGCTTCATTAAATATAAAGTCTGCACAATCGCCGGCTGTAGAATACTCACCGTCACTATTCCCATCATTAAAAATAACTGCATCAAGTGTAGGGCCAGTGAGATCAAGTTCTACCTCGTCCCAAATCCAGGTCCAATCAGTTAGAGGCACGCTCACTTCTAAAGTGTCCCCGTCAGCAAAATCAACTCCATTACCAAGGGTTAAAACAAGAGTATCATTGGCCACGTTAGTTGTACTAATAGGCGCAAAAGCAGCTGTGTCTCCAGCGGTACGCGGAGTCCAGTCAACATCACGAGCCCAAACATACCAATCAATGTCATTGGATGTCACTCCATTCCAAGTAATATCACTTAGAGAAGCACTAAAAATTAGTTCTAGGCGGCTGCCAGAGTTAAAGTTACCATCAAGGGCTTTGACACTAATAAGTTCGCCAGTGTTTTCACCCCATTCATTGGAATCATCAATACTAACGATAGCTGCGTTAACAGCTTCGTTTGTTGGACTTGAGCCGGATGTAGTGACCCCATTAGCTTGGAAGCTGATGCTAAAAGCATCTCCATCTGTAAAACCGGCTTCAGCAGTCTGGAATCCAATCATGTAAACATCCCCAGTCGTAATAGTCTCGGTCATTAAGGGTGTTAGCGATAAAGTATTAGCTGAGTACTGTGGGTTATCCAAAGCAATAAAGTAATCATCCCAAGGATCAATCATCCCGGTCGTGCCAAACTCTGAATCTTTGTAAAGCACGATTCCACTCATGTCACTGTAGCCATCTAGATCTGCTAGGACTGTGGAAGTGACATCTGCATTAGTCCAAGCGGATGTCCCACCCTCGTTACCAAAGCCAATATCTAATTGGTTTAAAGTTTGGCCATCCTCAGAGGCGCCCATAGTGATGGCGAACACGGTTTCAATTGGGCTGTGGCTTTCAACTGTATAGGTATCCACTCCGTATAGCCCAATAAATGAACTGACGCTAAACGAATTAGCTTGCGCCTCGGAAACCGTAGAGTTGAGAGGGGCCACTGCTAAGAACATCGTGGTAAGCAGTGCTGTGATTCCAAGCCACGCCACCAAGTGATGGTGGAGATCAAAATGTTTTTGTTTTTTCATTTTATTTGAGGTTAAAAATTATTTTGATTTATGAAATAAAAAAGCCTGGGGGTTTCCCAGGGGAAAGAATCAGCCCACCCTTTAACCAGGTGGTTTGTTTTTTTCAGGTTTTTTTTGGTTTTTGTGCATAATTTGGCGCCTTTGCACTAAGTCAACATGTATATAATAACATAATTCAAAACTTGACGCAAGGGCAATAACTCATCCTGTTTTGCGGAGAAAAGGTGGTACCCCGGAGAGGATTCGAACCTCTGACCTACGGCTTAGAAGGTTGTTGACAGATTTTTTCTAACCAGTAAGTGAGGAATCTCCCAGGTTGAGTGCCGCTTCAGCCAAATTTGGTCTCAATGACTAACAGCCACTTGTGAGTATACAGGATATTTGGAGATATTTGAAGCGTGTAATTTGCCAAAGTTGACATGATTTGCGCTTCATGCTAAAGATGTTGACTATATTATTTAATTCATTGTTATTTTAATTCATTGTTATGCAAAATTTGAATGCATTCGAAATGGGCGTTGCCAAACATTTAGAAATACCATTAGCCCAATGCCCTGAAAAACATAACTCTGCAATTCTATTTGATGACGCTCAAGGTGATTTCGAGCAAATTGTTGCCGATAGAATTAGATCAGGAACTTTACCTGTTAAAGAACTAGCCCAAGAGACGGCTGACATCCAAGGGAGGTATTTAGTTAATGATTTGGTGGCTTTTTTTGAACGCTGTTTGGACCAATATAAATAGAGCCATCTGAGCCGAGCGATAAGCTGTTTTTGGTTTATGAAAATTATGACCTTTGGCTGTAGGTCATTGACTACCCTTTTTGGCACTATGTGGACCTTGATTTTTGGCTTACAGAAGCGATTTGTGGCACCCCGGAGAGGATTCGAACCTCTGACCTACGGCTTAGAAGGCAAATGACAATCCATTTTAGGGTGCTTTCCCGCTTATTTAAGCCATCTTACACAATCCACTTCTTAGAAGGGTTATGTTTCCCAATGACTAACAGCTGAATAAAAGTTAGCACTAATTTAGCTGTTATTCAAATTTAACTAGCAATCAAAAGATTAATTTTGTAAAATTAATTCCTTTGACTATATTCTTATGCTAAAGATTGCAGATTCATTTCTGAAAGATTTTAAATGGTCTTCAAGGGTCGTTGCTTATATTCTTGGTGTTTTTATTGGCACGGACTTTATATATCCGGAATCACTATTTTGGAGTTTTTTTGATTTAAAGCACTGGGATAACGGGCTATTACAAGGTTTTGGCATTGTTCTATTAACCATTATTATCCCATTAGCTATTGCCATTATTAATGAGGCAATTAACCGAAAAACTACAGAGGTAAATCATTTTCACGCTCTGGATATGCATGTAATCCTTGATAGGGTTTTTAAGGTGCGCCTTTTGCTTTTTTATTCGTTCTTGATATTTCTCGTTTCTCTTTTTATTGGACTACCCGCTGATTCTATTCGCTTTACTTTAATTCTTGTTTATTTAATTAGTATTTTTAACCTATTTCAGATAATTCTTGATGTTCATCGATGGCTTAAAGGAGATGTATGGGACTATCGCCTAAGTTATCTTAATAAACTTGAATCAAATGATGATCTACCTAGGGCTTGGAACTCTTTTTGGCAAGGAAGTATCATTACGTATCGCGAAGTAAAATTCTTCAAAACTTTTACCGCACGCGTTGACTCTCTGATCTATTCTAAGGAGTGGTCTGTTGCCGCGCATCTGATTAATGACTTTTCAGATTTTTTATTAAAACGTACAAACCATTTTTTAGTAGTTCACGATGAACTAATCTCAACATTGTTAAGGTGGCGCCATGCTGCTTGGTTGCTTTCCCTTAAATCTCGAGCTTCAAAAAACGCCATTTTATGGGGGAAGCAAGATGGTGTTGAGCGAACTCTAGATCGTACAATTACTCATCTTGGCGAGTATGCTTTTGATTCTAATGATTATTATGGATTTCTAAAATCGCTGGACGCTCATTTAGATAAAACTACTCATAACGAACAATATACTGCTCATGTCATTCATTTATTTTGCAACCTTCTTTTCTTACATTATTCAAAAATTAGTAATTCGAACGTGTTTTGGCGTAACTCTTTTTTAGGAAAGTGTAAAATTAATTCATCCAAAATGAGCCTCCGTTCAAGTCTTGTTTTTGATAGGTTTGCACATATTGTATCGAAGCAAATTGGATCTGCTAAATCTGATAAACATGATAATCAGATCGATGATATAATTGATCGCCTTTTTCCTGCTTTTGACCCCCCTACCTTGGCTGTTATATTAATGATTCGCTATTCTAGTTATGACCCTGAAAATCGAATGCGCTCTTTGATTCTTCACCCTTGGCCATTTGGTCTTCATATTGGGTCTCATCGGGTTATTCTTATTGATGCAAAGGATGATAGCTCTGAGATAAATCAACAGATAAGTCTTGATAAGTCAGCCACGTTTGATTTTGCTATGAAACTCTTTCCTTCGCTATTTACTAACACCTTCATCCAGCAATCTATTGAAGAATTGAAGCAATTAGAGGGATCTTATGATAGTGGTTCTTATGAAGAATTAAAGCGAGTAAAACTCTTGAAAGTATTTGAAGGACTCAGCTTAAAATAAATCCAACCGATTTAGGCTATCTTTAAGATTTTTTGGGGACATTCGTAAGTATACCATTGTTGAATTAATGCTACTATGCCCCATAATTTCTTTGAGCTTAACTAAGCTTAGCCCTTGCTCAACACTAATGCTTCCAAAAGTATGCCGTAGCGGATGTGGTGTAAATTTGACTCCGCTATGTATGGAAATCTTCTTACAAATGCGACTAATCGCCTTTTCGTTGAGAGGTTTGCTACTTTTCACTCCTGTAAACACCCATGTTGAATCTTTACCTCGTGCTTTACGCTCTCCTAAATAACATTTAAGAATTCGAGAGAGTTTGTAATGAATGGGGACGTAACGATCTTTCCCTCCTTTCCCTTGGCGTATAAGGATTTCTCCTTTTCGAATATTGATATCAGGCAACTGTAGGTTAAGAAGCTCACTAAGACGAATGCCTGTGTATAAAAATGTAGCTATGATCGTGTAGTTGCGAATTTGCTCAAACTCGTAGAACCAATGACAATTGAATGCCCCGTGAAGAACTTTTTCGGCCTCATCCCCCGTTAGTCGTCTAGGCAAAGTTTGAGGTTTTTTTGGTTTTTTGATTTTAAGGATAGGATTTTCTGTTAAATAGTTTTCATCAACGCACCAATTTAAAAAACGTTTCAAATATTTGTGATAATTGGAATAAGTACTATATGACCATTGGCGCTCTTCTTTTCCTGCATAAAAGAACTCACGGAGCGTTTCTAATGTAATTTCATCAATTGTTTGTAGTTTTGTCCTTTTTAGAAAGGTGCCAAAAGATGATCTCATACACCCAATTGTACGAATTGCTAGCCCCTCTTCAATGGAGCAATAACGCAAGAACTGTTTATGTAGATCAATTAAATTCATTCAATTTCTTTAGATTCAATCATGTTTTTATAGCGCCTTTTTTTGTATTCCAGGCTAAGGCACCGCCTGCACCCTAGGCTTTTTGTTGCTGGATGCTTAAATAGGACTCCCCTTCTCCCATCACAAATAGGGCATTTAAACCAAAGGCGTATTCCACCGAAATGAAGTTTCGTCTCATCGAGTTGAATATTGTAGCCCGAAGCTTTGATCTCCGATTTAATAAGCACTCGTTTTAGCTTTAACTTCGCTACATCCAAAAACTCTTTCACTGCAACGCGCTCGCACTCCTCCACTAAAAACTTTCCTAAATGATTTGGGGGTAATGAATTCATTAGTCTTTTTGGTTAACCTGTTGATTCTGTGCCATGTAGGCATTCTTAATCTGAACATTGATAGGCTTGGATTTCATCTGAAGCAGTGTTTGAATAGCTGATAAAAAGTTGCGGTTTGCTCGATCCGCCTCCTTACTCGCAATCTTCATTACCTCAGCTTGGTGTTTCGAAATCGCTCCGTCGCTTGCGATAATATTTAGTAAATATCCTTGCTCAAGGATTCTTATATATGACATAGCGATAATGTCAGCCAAGGCATATTCCAGGTGTGTCTTACAATTATATTCTTCGATAGTTTTCTTGCGCAGCCTCATCATCATTCCTTCATGCGACTCTGGGATGGCCGCTAAAAAACTAAGTCCACCTTCAAAATTAAATTGATTTCGGAGGTTAGAAAATACTGATATTTCACTATCTGAAAGTTGGCCTTTCTCATACTTTTCTACTAATTTTGTTACTTCACGAGGGTCATCATACTTATTTCCACCAGCATACTTTCCTAGTGCCTTTTTAATAGCATCATCCGGCCGACGTTTTTTTCTGTTTTGAAGTTTTTTAGGATTCATATTTAGACTTGTTAATGGATAGTAGTTTGAAATTTTATTCTTATATAAAAGTGCTTTTCACACTACTCTTTAAGGATTATTCTCAAATAACTCTTGAGCAAAGTCCCCGATTAGCTCGAAATGTGTCGTATTACCCTTTCCTTTTTTCGTGGATACCTCTCCATTATTTTCCATTCTTTTTAATGCCGTGTTGAGTGTTGTCCTCCCAATATCAATCCCTTCGACTTTTAATGCATCTAAAAGCTGCTGCTTATACATTTGCCCATTTTCACTAAGTAACTCACGGATAACCGCCATAGATTCCTCCACTTTATTTCGCCTTTCAGAAACGTTTTCTCCAGCAAAAACAAAGCTCATTCTATCTTGAGAATCTTGAACCTCCAGCTTGAAGGGGTTCATTTCTATATCCTGTCGTAACTTCGATTGAGTAACTGTTAATTCAGTGCCAGATTCATTTTTAACAATAGCCAATTGGCAATCTAAGGCAGCTAGAATATCCGAAGACCCTCGCATATCAGCTCCGGAGATTCTCTGACCTGGGTTAGTTTTCCGATTATGATGAGTAAACATAACAACTATGTCCTTTTGTGTGAATTTTTTTAAACGACTGAAAACCCATGACATATCCTTTGCACTATTCTCTTCCTTGGAGTGGATTCGCACTAAGGAATCGAAAATAATTAGCTTTACCCCCTCGGTTATACAAAACTCTAACTCTCTATTTAGGCGTTCATCATTCTCCAAACAAAATTCACTATGAGTATGAAAATAAATTGGCGCACTAAAATCATCACTAAGCTTAAGGATGCGATCTCTCAGAAGGCGAAGGCTATTTTCTTCATCAACAATCAAAACTTTTGTTTGTTTTGTATCAAATTGGGCGAATAATTTTTTCCCTTTGGAAACTGCCAAGCTTACTGCCAACATAATCCAACTTTTATAATTTCCGGGAGGACCAGATATACAGGTGAGACCATTGCCAGGGATTAGTCCATCTATAAGCCATTCAGGCTCAGAAAATTCCATGCTCATAAGATGAGAAAGAAGTATTGGCTGTGAAGATAGCTCTTTTTCAATTAATTGCATCCGTTCTTTGATCTGTTTGTTGGAAATTTTCATTTTTAATGATTTAAAAGATAGGAAATGGAATCAGGAAATGATAAATCATGAAATTCGCGAACAAAGGTGATTACATCGCCTCCTTTACCACAGCCAAAACAGTAAAAGGAGTTAGTCTCTGGATAAAAAACACAAGACTCTGTTCTTTCCTGATGAAAAGGACAAATACTTTTAGGGTGATTCCCCATTCGCGTTAAGTTTAAGTTATTCATTTCAGCAATCTCCAAAATACACCTAGAACGAGCCTTTTCTCGGTTTGATTCATTATTTATTATGACTTTTGAATTTCCATTAAGAACTCTCTTTATAAAAGCAATTTGCCTCTCTATTTCTATTAATTTTGGAACTTCTAATTGCTCAATGCAGCCATGCATTAAAATTTGCCCACTATGATTATAAAACTGTGACTTTCTCAATTGAGCTTCAATGAAGCTAAGTATATGTCTTCTTTCTTCTCTTAATGAATCTAATTTTTCAGGTATAACAAATTTTTGTGCTTCTGGGAATGCTTTGTATATAAATGTTGACGTGAACTTAGGAAGCGTCAACCTCCATGACTTTTCAACTTGTGCCATTGAATTATTCATAATGAGACCTTAAGTGACCTCATTAAAGCAAACGAGATTTAGTAAACTGTGACACTCAATTCATGAAAACGTGTCACAACTCATCTCTTCTCCTTATAACTCTTCGGGTAATGTTGTTTTGCTCTATCCCTAGCTCTTTTCCGCTTAGTTCGAATACTATTTTTCAGCTTCTCTTCATCTCCATCTAATTTATTCTCATCTAAGACATCAATAGCAATACTCAAATCGGAATATACTCCATCCTTTTCAATATCAGGCGCGGTAGATGGAATTTCCTCTCCCTTTTTATTTGTAAGTATAAGAACTTCAATTTCTTTCTCAGGATTTTTAGCAGACTCCTTTGGGGCAACGCTCCTTTCATGCTCGTGTAATGCATCTAAAAAACCTCTTGCATGATTATAATCATCAGAGTTAAGGGGATTATGAGGGACTAAACTAATCTCATGTTTTTCAGAGGGTTTACCAAAGTTTTTATATTTAGAAACTATACTCCAAGGAGTTGGAGTGGATATACTCCCCCAAACAATATAATCATAAATAGGTCCTTTAAAATTATCTTTCAAATCTGGATTTTCTCTAATGATTTCCTCTATTGAGTATGTTAAAAAATTGAGAGGGATTAGCTTATGAAGTTCATAATTTTTATCTTCAAAATCAGAATCTTTTGAATTCAAACTTCTAAATCTACTCTTAAACCAACCTCCTCGGATTGCGGCATCTGAATCGCGACTGAATTGTTCATACCAAGTTGAATAATCATCAACGTTTTTAAATCCGTTAGATGGTATTCCTAAGTATTCTCTTATTTTACTTACCTTCTCTAAAAATTGCCCATCATCAACTAATCCGCTAACGAGGAATAAAAATTTTTCGCGATTTAAGGCGTGAGCCTTAGTAGGTTTCATATTCATAGATGGGCTTTGAGGTTACCATAAACATTAATTCTTGTTGAAGCCTTTAATCAAATAAAGTACACTCTTTGTGTCGCTTAACACATTTTAAATCCGTGAGGCATTTGCCTGTTTCCCCCGATATTGGGTGGAAGCGGGCACCTAGCCAATATCGGCTACTCCTCACGGAGCAAGTGTGTTGGGCGACCTAGGTGCCCACTTTTGTTTTATTAACCTTCTAAATTTATGGACACAAAAAAATGCAAAAAATGTTCCGAAAACATCAAGAAAGAGGCTAAGCAATGTAGACACTGTGGTACTAAACAGGGGCTTGGCTTTCTAAAAGGATGTGGACTCGTCTTTCTTGTTTTTGTAGGCTTTATCATTATTTCTGCCGCGATCGGTGGTAATCACAATGAAAACATCGATCCCTCATCAATCATAGTTGACCAACCAAAAGAAGTCATCAGCATTAGCGCACGACAGCTTTATGATGAATATATAGAGAATCAGATTGCTGCTGACTTAAAATATGAAAATGAAATTCTCGAAATTTCTGGCACAGTTGATAGTATTGGGAAAGACATACTGGACAATATGTATGTCTCTCTTAAGACAAATGATCTTATAGGCTCAGTTCAATGTATGCTTGAAGATTCTGAGCTTGAAAAAGCGGTGAATCTTGCCAATGGACAAAGCATTATTGTTCAGGGAGAGGTTTCCGGATTTCTTGTGAATGTTATTTTAAGGGATTGCACAATTCAATAAGCTTATATATTTCTTCTCCTATAACCTATAGCCACCTCACCCATCCCCTTTTTCGCTTAAGTAGCCTAAGATAACTTATCCTCTGACCGCCGGCCTATCAGGCTTCTGGTTTGCTGTGGTAAATAGAAACTCTCTTTCTTTAAAATGAAAGTGCTTCGTCTGAGAATAGTGAAATCTCTTCGGATAATTCAATCACTTCTTTAGTCTTTCTTCTGATGTCTCCTGGCTTTATTACGATGTTTTTGAATCTGACTAACCCTGATTCTTTATCGCTTAAAATTTTTGTCCTTACGTTCCCATTCTTTTGCACCGTTCCCCAGTTCGCGTGCGCTAGTGTGTTTCGGAATTCGCTCAAGGAAATCAAATTTTTCTTAATCGAATTTAATTGTCTTTTTTGTCCTTTTTGAGCGGCGCTTTCAAGCCTGGCATACATCCGATAGAATAGCCCTATTTTTTGTCTCATTGCCATCCGTTCCATTATTGAGTAACCCATCTCGTGTGCTCTGTCACTAATAATTTCGGCGATTGCAATATTCAATTCATGCTCTAATTCACTAAAGTTCATCAAAAATTCACCAATAGATTCACTGTAGACTTTAACCGCCTTATTAAAATAACCGGTGTCAACGTAATCGTATTGTTCCATCTCTTCCCATTCATCTGATGTGTTACCCATAGCATTGTTTTATTTAGGGTTATTTTAACGAAATTTAAGATCTTCTACAAATTCAAAGGATGCTTCCCAATCTGTTCTCTCATATGCGTTACCGATGCCGATAAATAAATGGTGGTGGTTTTAATGTCCGAGTGTCCCATCATTTTAGAAAGCGTAAATAAATCGCATCCTCCCTCGAGCATAAGCGTAGCAAACGTGTGCCGAAGCTTATGAGATGAGAAGTCAATTTTTGATCGTTCTCTTACTTTCTTAACGATCTTCCTAAGTGTTTCGTAAGGTAATGGACCATTACCCCTCATTCTAGTAAAGAAAAACTCTGTTTCCTTCTTTAGGCGCTCTCTTTCCTTCCAGTACTCCAAGAGTATTGTTTTTAAGGCACTGCACATCGGGACAATCCGGTCTTTACCTCCTTTGCCGTTTATTACTGCTATCAAATTATTCTCAAGGTCTATACTCCTAACTTTCAAATCTAGGGTTTCTTTTGCCCGTAGTCCCGCATAGACCATAATTGCGAATATAGCTCTATTTCGATACGGATTGAAGCGATAGTGGTATTTCATGTTAAAGCTCACCTCTAGCACTCTTAATGCATCTTCTTTGGTGATCCTTTTTGGTAGCTTCTTTTTAAGTTTAGGTTTTTCTATCGGATCAATGGGATTCTCCGTCAAATACTTCCTTTTAACGCACCAATTCAAGAAGGACTTTATCCCCTTTCGAATATTAACAAAGCTATCTGCTGTCCATTTCCTTTCTATTCTCCCATAAAAAAGGAATTCTCGAAGGCTTTGAGTTGTAACCTGATCCAATGTTTCAACCTTAGAGTGCTTCACATAGTATCCAAATGTATATCGGTACCATTTAATAGTAGCCGGACTGAAATCTTTAATCAGCCTTGCCTCTTCGCAGAACCGCTCATGGAGAGTCTTAATATTCATTTTCATAATAAACCAGTGACCTACAACCTTTGGCTGTGTGTCGTTGGCTCACCCTCCGAAGTGGAGTTTTTGGCTTACTGCTGGGAATCTGGTACCCCGGAGAGGATTCGAACCTCTGACCTACGGCTTAGAAGGCCGCCGCTCTATCCAGCTGAGCTACCGGGGCACAATTCGAGGCGTATTATAACTTGATATGGTCGCATAAATCCACTCATAAAACACTATCGCCTCTCTATTTTTGCGTAGATAGCAAGGAGATTTAGTGGTGATTCGTGGCATTTTGAGGTATGTTTTAGAGCGCTTAATCGACTAAGTTTCTATGGCTATTCACTCTGCAAAATCATCTGATTCCCCGGAAGAGCTTGAGGCTCGGGCAATCTCCCCTACTGCCTTGCCAGATGCGCAAGATCGTCACGAAAATAAACTCCGCCCTGAGGAGCTTGATGAATATGTTGGCCAATCTGAAATAAAAAAGAATTTGTCTGTGTTTATGCAAGCTTCCAAAAAACGAGAGGAACCACTGGAACATGTTTTGATTCATGGCCCACCTGGCCTTGGTAAAACGACTTTGTCTCATATTATTGCTCGTGAAATGGGCGCTAATATTCGAGTTACTTCTGGTCCAGCCCTTGAACGCCAGGGTGATATTGCCGCGATTATTACGAATTTAGAGGACGGTGACGTGCTTTTTATTGATGAAATTCATCGTTTGCGGCCAATTGTCGAAGAGACTTTATACACGGCAATGGAAGATTTTGCGATTGATATTATTCTTGGGAAAGGTGCTTCGGCGCGGTCAATGCGGCTCAATTTACCCAAATTTACATTAGTGGGCGCTACTACTAAAATGAGTTTGATTTCTTCGCCGCTTCGTGACCGTTTTGGTCATGTTTTCAGGTTGAATTTTTATGAACAGCCTGAGATTGAGCAGATTTTACATAGATCAGCCGGGATTTTAGAAATTGGCATTAATTCTGATGCGGCCCAAAGACTAGCAGTCTCTGCTCGCCAAACTCCACGTATTGCTAACCGCTTGCTTAGACGAGTGCGCGATTTTGCTGATGTTCACGATCACAAAGCCATTTCTGTAGGTTTAGTTGAAAAAGCTCTTACTAAAATGGGAATTGATGAAAAAGGACTAGATGATATGGATCGACGCTTACTCGAATTAATGATTGATAAATTTGAAGGCGGGCCAGTGGGATTAAGTACGCTGGCGGCCGCTACTCATGAAGAATCACAAACTATTGAGGATATTTATGAACCTTATCTTTTAAAACAAGGTTTTCTTGAACGTTCACCACGTGGTAGGCTCGTTACTGCCCGTGGTTATCAGCATTTAGGCCGAAAAACTCCTAAACTTAGCTGATTCTTTAAAAACTAATCTCACCTTACAATGAAATTTAAATGGCTTATTCCGATTGCTACCCTATTTGTGGCTTCAATTCTTTTAACAGGCTGCCAGTTCCCATTTGTGGCTGACACTGAAACAGACGAGGAAGATGCATATGAATTTGTAACTTATGAGGGTCTTTTACAATCCCTCGGTAGTGTTAAATTTAATCCGGACGCCACTCACCTACTCCGTCTTGATGATGAAACTGTTTTGTATGTTTATAGTGATTTTTACAACCTGTGGGATACTACTTATTTGAATGAAAATGTTGAAGCTAGTGGATTGCTAATCCCAGGCGAAGGCGAAGAGGATAAACCCGTATTAGCAATTGAACAACTTACAGTTTTAGAAGTGGAGGAAGTAGTAGAGGTTGAAGATGCTAATATGGAAACTTTTGTAAGCGAAAGCCTTGGGTTTGCTATTGATTACCAGTCTGATTGGGAGGTAGAGGAACGCACTCAAGCAGTGTCTTTCTATGCGCCTCAACCAGAGGATGCTGCAGAATTTGTTGAAACTGATGTAATTCAGGTTAGCTACATGCTTAATAACGATGATTTAGATATTGAAGAATGGTTTTTGGCTTATGAAAGTGCTGAAACGGAATACGCTTTGAGTGTGATTAGCGTTGATCAGATCCCAGCCTTAAAGGTTCAGGACGAAACTTCTATTACTTATTATATTCAGGGAGAAGGCTATGTTTATGTAGCCTTATTCCTTAGTCACCAAGAGGATATGGCTATAATAAGTGCAAACTTGTTTAAGGATATGCTGCTTTCATTTGATCTGTTAAGTGACGGGCAGCGAGAAGTTGAAGAGATAACTGAAGAAGTTGAGGAAACAGAAACTGAAGTATTTGATTCTGTTTTGGATGAAGACGCCGAGGAGATTGCCGATGTGGAAGTAACCGAGACAAGTCACGCTGTTACTATTAGTTCCTTGGAGGCGTTTTTGGGCAATGTTACTCCCCTTACCTATGACTTTGTGGAACCGAATTATATTTATGTAACGTATACTGAGGATGATGTTTTGAAACGCATGCTATTGGAAGATGTGGGTGGAGGTAAATTTGAGACTCTGGCGGAATTTGAAGAGGGCTCAATTACAGATTGGGAATTAGTTTCTGGCGAGGATGTTGCTAAAGGTCTTACCCAGACCTCTGTTGATGCTGACACTGGCTCAACTACTGTTATTTTGGAGGGATACCGACCTTTAGAAAGTGCTGTTTTGCACTTCCAAATGCAGTATCCATCTAATTGGTATTATAGTCGTTCTGGTGATTTCTTTTACTTCAGCACTGAACCAGCAGACGCTAGCAATGCCTTGGTCACCTTGGAGATTCGAGATGAGTCGGTTTCTAGTTTAAAAACCTGGGATTCATCTGGGCTTTATTTTGCTGATGTCCCCCGCGATGAAGATTCCAGCTATCGTTTAAATGGCTCTTTGGATCTTATGGACACTATTAAGATTATGGCCGAGTCGATTCAGCCTACTTCCTAATTTTGGCTGACTTAAGCGCAAACTGGACTCCGCTCTTTTTAAGTACCATTTATCAGGTTGTAGCTACACACTATTATAGTTACTTAAGCAAGACCTAAAGAGTACTATTCTGCCCTAAAATGTGTTATAATTTCTGGACTTATATTTACTTTCATAACTATTTCCTCTCATGCCCGGCAAAGATAAGGACGACAATCGATTCGAAAAATTCACAAAAGAGGCCAAACAAGCCTTAATTGTGGCGCAAGAAGTCGCTAAAAAGACCCAGACTAATTATGTTGGCACTGAACATGTTTTAATTGGAATTCTTAGCCAGCCTAATTCTTTAGGGGCTAATATCCTAATGAACTTTGGAGTGTCCCTTGATAATGTGAATCTTGTTTTAAAAACTGTGGGGAGAACTACAGCTTCGGCCTCTAAGGGTAAAGGTTCTAATGGAGGTTTAAGTGGTTTTGCAAAAAAAGTTATTGAAATCAACTTTGCGTCCTTTTCCATCTGTTAAAACACCGTCCTCTAAAATTT
>CAYWKJ010000012.1:0-30386 GCA_964459205.1 uncultured Candidatus Peribacteria bacterium
GGCTTCACATTTGTAAAAACTCCAATGTCTGGAGTTATGTGCTTTACTAAATAACCAATATCTCCGGGTTTATCTGCTCCCATTTCTAAAACCAGTTTTTCGTAAGGAGGCTTTTGAAGGCGCCAAGTGCTAATAAGCCCGGCAATAATCGCCCAAAGCCATAAAACAGCTGAAGAATAGCCAGTTTTTTGCTCTAAAATCGTGAGCCAGGCACTTAATGGAGGGGCAGTTTTCAGATTTGGATGATATTTTTGTGGAAAAATCACGTTTAATTAAAAGCCTGCCAGAAAAAGGATGGGCCGTCTTGAATGCTGATGACACGCGCGTTGTTTCGCTAGCCAAAGAAGTAGCCTGCAACACCGTTACTTTTGGGACCGCAACTAACGCTGATTTACGTGCCAAAAGCATTCGTTGCACAACCGAAGGCCTTAAATTTAAACTTCATTACGAAACAACTTCGCATGAAGTACATTTTCCGTACATGTTGGGGCGACACCAAGTTTACGTGTTATTGCCCGCTTTTGCGGTTGGTTTTGTAATGGGGATTTCATTTAAAAAAATATATGCGCAACTTAGAGATTTTCGCCCGCCTCCAGGAAGGATGAACCGAATTGAAGGCCAAAAAAACACCACCATCATTGATAGCTCTTATAACGCCTCGCCCGAGACCATGATTGCGGCGTTAAATGTTCTAAAAAGCATGCCCGGGCGCAAAATTGCGGCTCTGGGATCGATTAATGAACTGGGAGAGTATTCAGAAAAAGAACACAAAAGAGTGGGGCGGCACGTACCAGCCAGCGCAGATATGCTGGTTACGGTGGGAGAGGATGCACGGTATTATGCCAAAGCAGCGCATGATGCCGGCTTTTCTAAAGATCGGATTTTCTCGTTTGAGACTTCATTGGCGGCCGGAGAATTTCTAAAAAGCCAACTTAGAGAAGAGGATGTTATTCTGGCAAAAGGATCTCAGAATAATGTGCGGATGGAAATGTTGGTAGAAGCATTAATGCAGCACCCGGAACAGGCAGAAACCTTGCTGGTGCGCCAAGAATCTTATTGGAAACATCACTAAAAACTATGAAGTACAAATGGCCAGTTATCGGACACATTAAGCAACTTGAAGAGCTAGAAAAAGACCTGCTTCAAGGGCGTCTTTCGCATGCTTATTTGTTTGATGGTCCGAGCCAAATTGGGAAAATGCCGATAGTGCGCACTTTTGCGCAGATTTTGCAGTGTGAAAATAATTTTTGCCGAGAATGTTCCACGTGTAAACAGGTTGAAAAAGGGCAACACATTGATACTTTTTTTCTGCGCGATGAAGGGGAGTCTCTCAAAATTGAAGATGTTCGGGAGCTACTTTCGCACCTTTCGACTACCAAATCTAGTCCCTACAAAATCGTGGTGGTTCAGAATTTAGAAAGAATTACCACTGAGGCAGCTAATGCTTTTTTGAAAAGCCTAGAAGAGCCCACTCCACGCACAATTTTCTTAATGACCACGGTTCAAAAACAACGATTGCTGTCGACGATCTTGTCACGAATGAGAGTTGTTTCGCTGCACGCGCTGTCTGACAAAGTTATTTATGATTATTTGCGAGAAATTCGGCCTAACATGGATCCCAAAATGATTGAACAAGTGACTGCTTTTGCCATGGGTAAGCCGGGACGAGCCATGGTGTTTTTGAATGACCCAGATAGGTTCCGTTTTTACCAAGATATGTATCACCAAATTGCAAAATTCTTGGAGAGATCGACCAAAACTGACCGCATGCTTTATGTAGAAGGATTAATTAAAGAGCCCGAACGAATTGAGCCTTTTTTGGAACTTTTTGTGTATGTTGTGCGGCATTTTCTATTTAAAAAAATGGAAGGAGGACAGGTTTCCTACTCGTATGAAGATTTATTTAATTTAACTAAGCGTTTAGATCAGGCTCGGTTTGAATTAGAGCACAATGTTAATGCCAAACTAACTTTAGAAAATTTGTTATTAGATGTTTCCTGTCAGCAACCTTAAGTGTATAATTTTTCCCTATGTTTTATTGGATTTTGTTTTTAATTACTGGAGTAGCCCTGGGGCTAATTTTCTGGAGACGCCATCTCTTGACCTTAAAGAGTCTCTCATTTACTGAGGATCTTAAAAAAGAAGAGGCTAAAAATAAAGAAGAAGGGGAGCCAGAATTGCCGCAACCAGAAGATGAATTAACGGAAATGCAAAAAAAACGTCACGAAGAAAAACGAGCTCGTGATGAGCGAGACTCTCGCCTTCGTAAGGGCAAACGAGCTTTTAAACAAGCGGATGTTCATTTTACAAAAGGAGACTATGGCTTAGCGGAAAAACATTTGTTAGAAGTGCTGTCTTTTGATAACGATCACTTGGATGCCAACCTGAAATTGGGACTTTTGTACCTTCATCAGGAAAACCTGCCGCGCGCAGAATTTTTCTTTCAAAAATTAATCGACCTCAAAGAAAGTCCGGTTTATTGCAGCAACTTAGCGCTGACTCTTTATCAACAAGGTCGCTTAGAAGAAGCAGCCAAACTTTATGAGCGATCGATTGAATTGGATAATAAACGTGCGGGACGATTTGTAAGTTTGGCACACGTTTACAACGAACTTGGTGAAATGGAAAAAAGCCTTAGGAGCTTTTGAAAAAGCATCCCGCTTAGAGCCGCGAAATTTGGAGTATTTATGGGCGTTAACAGATTACTATGAAAAATTTTCTAAGGTTGATGAAATCTTAACGACGCTTAAGCGGATTATGGAATTAGATCCTTATAACGAAGATGCTAAGGCTAAAATGGCTCTTTTGGTTGAGGTTGAAATTGAAGAGCCTGAAGAGTCAGAAGAGGACTCTGACGAATCACCCGAAGACGAGGAGGGACAGGTTAAAATGGATATTTAGCCTCGATAAATCAAATACACTAAGTAGCTAATATACATTCCAATAAAAATCACCCCCTGCCATCTAAGCAGCTTATTTTTGGTTTGATCGTGTTCTTTTCCTTGAATTATAAAGAAGAACAGCAAAAAAGTAGTGGCTACCACTACAATAATGTCGTGATTTAGAGCTTCGGAAAAAGAAAGGGGGGTCAGGGTGGCCGTAGAGGCCAAAACCAACAGAATATTAAAAACATTGGAGCCAATCACGTTCCCGATCACAATGTCAGGGTGTTTTTTGCGAGCCGCCACAACAGCGGTGGCTAACTCGGGGAGAGAGGTTCCAATCGCTAGGATGGTAAGACCCATAAAAGCCTCACTCATTCCAATGACTTCACCAAAATAAACCGCGCCATCAACAATCCATTTACCACCTAGAGTTAGGCCGATAAGACCAGCCAAAATCTTGCTTGTGGAAATTCCGACATTTTCTTTATGAATATGCTCATGATCTAATCCGGTATCTAAAACTCCTTTTTTAGCGATTTGCGCTAAATACACCACAAAAATTATAAAAAATCCCAGCATGGTTAAACCATCTGAGCGAGAAATTTGCGAAGTGGCTAAGCCATCAATTAAGGCGTCATTAGCCATAAAAAATAAGGCCACCACCGCGAGAAGCGAAAAGGGAATTTCTTTCCAAATTGTGCTGTCTTTAACAGAAATTGGATAAATTAGCGCTGCTACACCTAGAATCAACAAAGTATTTGAGATATTTGAGCCAAGCACATTACCAATGGCCAGATCAGTGTTACCTTGGGCTCCAGCAATCATATTTACTACCAATTCCGGGGCTGAGGTTCCAAAAGCAACCACTGTAAGCCCAATTACCAGCGAAGAAATCCCAAATCGACGAGCAATAGAAGCCGAGCCATCCACTAAAAAATCCGCTCCTTTGATAAGGATTACGAAACCAACAATGAAAAGAAATAAGGCAAGTAGCATATCGGGAAGCATTTTAACATAAATCTGAAAGTGTTCAATTTGCTTAAAAGGCGTTTTTAAGGTATAATAACATGATATTAATTAATATATTTATGGTTACAGGGGCACCAAATGAAGGCTCAGACCCGATTGACGCACCTCCCGCAGAGCTGAGCGCGCGCGCTATGCTTATCTATGAGCTACGCATCTTAGAAAATCTAGAAGAATTAGCAAAAACAGATGAGGGGCGAGCTAGAATTCGGGCTATTGCCTTGGATGATGATGGGGTTTTTATTTTAGAAGAAGGACACACTTTGTTTGAAGCTGTTTGTATTCACCATTTGTATGCCGGAGAGCCTTTAATGGTGGATGGACAATATACCCAATATGTTGAAGGAATGGAGGGGCTTTCTTACTATTACTCAGGAGATGCTCGTCATAGAATTAGGTTGAATACTGACACGCAAGTCCGAGTGATTCCGACTGACGCTAGACCTCGTCGCTTGCCAAAATCCAGAGAAAGAACCAATGTTTCTCCTGGTTTTAGGGGTAAGGTAGAAGATTCCCCTGCTAGTGAGCACTTACTGGAAGCCTATGATCATAGTGATGGGCTAGGGCGTGAACTTTTAGATGCTAGTAATTACACGGGACGTGAAATTACTGGAGCTGATATGCATACTGTTTTTGATACTTTAGAAGGTGCTCACCTTTTAGATGGGCTGGAAAGGCATGGCTGGAGAGAGGGCCAGGCTATGGTGATTTTGAATAAAACAGCTCATGCGCCGCAAACTTTGCTTTTAATGGATATTGATGATCAGGGGAATATCCAATCTATGCGTCGTTATACTATTTCCACTGGCCGATCAGGCATTAGCACGCAAGGAGAATTTAGAACCCCACCAGGAGTGGCGAGATTAACTTTTCACTATGGTCGAGCCCATGGCAAAGATATCCTAGACGGAAATCCCGTGGGAACTGTTTATAAAGATCAGGCTGTTCAACCCGATAGAATTACGAGCACGCATGGCTTATGGCATGGAGTTGCAGTGATGACCACTCGTATTATGAAAATGAATGGGCTGGAAAGTACTAATGGTTATATGGGCGGCTATTATATTCATGGCACTAATCGAGAAAGATTTTTGGGACAGCCAGCTTCGGATGGATGTATTCGTGTTTCCAATGTTGATATTTTAGAAATTACTAGCTTGGCCCCGCCGGAGGGCTTATTGGTTGATGTTATTCCACAAAGAACACCGGCAGAAATTGCTGAGGTGCTGCAAAGAATGGATGCCGAGAGATTGCAATAAAATGGTCGGAGTGGTGGGACTTGAACCCACGACCTCACGGCCCCCAGCCGTACGCGCTAGCCAACTGCGCCACACCCCGACAATGATGTGTTTTTGAATATGGTGCCGAAGGAGGGAATCGAACCCTCACTCCTTTGCAGGAACACGATTTTGAGTCGTGCGCGTCTACCGGTTCCGCCACTTCGGCTTATTTGCTAGGCGATGATATTACTTGAGATTGAATTTGGCAATTGTTTCTTTGAATTCTGCTTCTTGTTTTTTGTCCATATTGCCCGGTAAGGTAAAATTTAAAGTCTCGCCATTCTTTTTTTTCATTTGAACATTTGTCATTCCGGCCATTCCGCTAAGGCCAATATCTGTTAAGCCGCTCAAAGGAATTGTATCTTCTTTTCCGGCAACCTTAATCTGTAAATCGCCTTTTTCATTAATTGTTAAAATGCTTTTTTTGGTAATAACTTTGATGGTGAATTTTAATAATCCATAAAGAAGAAGTGGGCCAATTACTCCCACACCACCGGACACGCTCAAAAGCTGAACAATATCTTTGCCTTCGGTGAAATAAATAACAAATCCCGCGGGAATACATAATATTGGCAAAATCCAAATTATATAAAAAACAAACGGCGGGAAACTAGGCTTATATTGAAAAAGCAATTTATCCATGGAGGGGGTTGGTTAAACAATTGGGGTAGCGAATTTTTCTTCACCAGCTTGCGGCCCGCTATCTTCATCAGGCTCGGCGGAGGCATCTTCTTCCCAGGATTTGAGGATTTTTTCAACCTCCTCTTTGGGACGACAATACTTGCGGCGAGAGGCAGCGATAATTTCTTCAGCATGATGATCTTCAATAATTGGAGCATCTACTGTGCGCCCAGAAAAGGCGTCTTTAATTTCGCCATCAACTGACATTTTTACATAAAATTCTCGAACTCCCAGGTTAATAATATCGCGCACCGCAAATTTGGGGGTGTATTCTTTTTCTAAAACAACCGCATCTTCGGCCCCCACACGGAAATTAATAATTGAACCAACATTACCAAACACCGTTGTCTTAACTAGATCAGAAAGCTGACCCATGTACTGGTGAGCCATGGTTAAATTAAGGCGGTATTTGCGAGCCTCAGACAAAATTTCGGCAAAAGTTTGGGTGGCAAAATATTGAAACTCATCACAATAAAGATAAAAATCCTTACGAAGCTCTTCGGCCGTATCCGAGCGTTGCATAGCGGCTTGTTGGATCTTGGTAACCATCATGGCGCCGATTAATCCACAGTTTTCCTCTCCTAATTTACCTTTGGAAATTTTCATTAAAAGGATCTTTTGATTGTCCATGATGTCGCGAATGTCTATTTTATTTTCGGGCTGTCCAACAATGTTACGTATCAGGTTGGTAGAGACAAATTGTCCCACCTTATTCAGGAGTGGCATAATAGCTTCGTTGTCGAACTTTTCGCTCCAGCCAGCAAATTCATTTACCCAGAAATTTTTAATAACGGAATCCTGAATATTGGCCACAATTTTTTGACGATAGTTTTTGTCGGAAAGCATTTTGAGAATCGAAAGCACGGTGGTATTGGGCGTGTCGAGGAGCGCCAGGGTGGTATAACGCAACACGTGTTCCAATCGTGGCGTCCAGTTGGCGCCAAATAGTTTTTTAAAAATCTCCACAAACCCAATTGTGACCCGGATACGATACTCGGGATCAACTCCGGCTAACGGATTAAAAGCAATGGGATAATCCATGTCTCCGGGATCAAAAAGAATCACGTCATCTTTGCGATGTTCGGGGATGTATTTAAGAATGTTATCAACCAAATCACCATGTGGATCAAGTACTCCAACTCCTTTCCCGGCCTGGATGTCGGCATTAATAAGCAATTCCAACATTTTGGATTTACCAGTACCACTTTTACCAACCACATAAAGGTGGCGGCGGCGATCAATGCGCTTAAGCCCAAACCGAATGTTTTGATTATGATAATTGGTAGCCCCAAAAACAGATAATTCATTGGGGGGCATGCCACCATCTTTAGGCAAGTTCTCTGGTGGTTCCTTTTTTCGAGAAACAACGTGCACAATATGTGGCACTGTGTCTGGCTCTGGATAATGATAAATCGTGGCTAATTCCTCGGTGGTGAACAAAAATCCGTTATCAAAAGTCCCAGATTTATATTTGCGCAAGAAAGAATTGCGGCTCGCTTTAACTCCTTTAAGAGAGTTAAAATCCGTGGTGTTAAATTGTTGAAAAGCGCGTTTAACAGATTCAATTTTCATATCAGCTTCGCCTTGTGTTTTGGCCACATAAGCCACGCGAATATTGATGTTGTAGGAATTTTTGTCTGCCTTTTTATTGAACTCTTCTTTTTCGGTAGCGCGAAGAACGGTTTTTCCTTTGAGTTTTAAATAATCACGTAAACGGAAAATGTTTTTAAAAGATAAAACTCGCATTTTAACGCGACGCCCAAAGTTAAGACGCCAATCATCGGGCATAGGTTTGCTAACAATTTGAATCCAAATTTCCTCGTTTTCAGAAGCCTTGGTTAAAACAGAAAAAATCCCAGCCAAAGAGTCTCCTTCGAACTGGTTGTAATCTTTTATCGGATAAATATCACTACGCTCCAAAACAATATCAGCGCAGGCAAAACCGCGATTTGCAGCCGCCATTTTTTCGGGTTGTACATAATCTTTAACCTCAAAAATCTCGGCATCTGGATATTGTCCGTAAATTTGTCCCTCAATTAAATGTTTGATTTTGGTGGCCACGCGTACATAGAAATAAATATGTTGATGCATGGAAACCACTTCAAAAGCCACCGAGGCATTACTCATTGTTTCGTAAATATTGTTAAGCATTTGGTCAAAACTGGCCTCTTCGTTTTTCCCGGGCGGGATCTTGACCAATAAAAGATGTAGGTGAGAAGGAGCCATTTTTATTTAAAAATGCGTTAAAACACTGGCTCTAATTGTATCCCGTATAAAGAGGAGGTGTCAATTAGCTCCTTATATTTTTTCAGGGGCGCCTGAGTCTTCTCCAGCAGCGGATGCATCACCTACGGGTGGAAGATCTTCTGCGAGGTCTTCTGTTGGGCCTTCAGCCACTCTTTCATCTCTGGCTACAACTGCAAAAAAGTCATGTGGAGATCCGCTTCCAACGGCGATACGAGGATCCCATTGTTTATCTCTTACCCCAGGAGTTTCTAATTGTGGAACAACATCATAATGGCCATTAATAACACCATCTCCGTGACCATAGCCTGCCTGCGCAACTGAAGCAGAAACCACTGGATGAATATCTAATAACATGACATTTGTGAAACCGGCTGCTTTTAAAGTTTCTGCAACGGCCCATGGCGGCGCATAAGTGGACCAAATATAAGCCATTTGGCCTTCTTCATTTGTAGCTAAGTAGCTTCCTAAAATATCATCTCCATAACGGTTCCAAGCCCACTCTTCTGGGTCGGTCATAGTTGGATTTAAATCTCCATCCTCCATAACCATGAAATTATTTTGTCTTAGGGTGACGATGTTTTCTTTGTCAGGAAGATTTCTATATGTGCCTAGCCTAACTTCACCATCCCTATAAACAGCAAAAGTAGCCATTTCAGATGATGGAGGGATAACTTCTGTTCCATCAACTACTAGCCCGGCATATTCTCTGACGCCACCTATCACAAAACTTGTGTCTTCTTGATGGAAAGTGCCATTAAAAATACCTATGATGTCTTCCTCTGATGTACTATTAAGGCTAGTATGACTTGAATCAATTATTCCAATGGCTGGATTTGTGACTCTGTTATCTGCTGTTAAAAATCCTACTTGCTCTCCATCAGAACTTTGCTGTAAAAGTGTAGACCCAGGACGATAAGTAAACTGAAAACTGTCTGAAGGAAAAGAAACTATATGAACTTTGGCTCTTTCCCAAGCAACATTTCTCTTTTCTTCATCATAATCTGGTCCAAAATCTTCTAAAGGATGTTCTGAGTAAGCTAATCCAGCAATATCTAAATCACTTAAATGATACTCAGCCCGCCAATATGTACCCCCTTGCCTCATTGGGATTCCTACCCAATTAGTTTCGCTGGCTCCATGATTAGGATAAGCATCTGGCCTTAATGGCAAAGTAGAAGGGGAGGTTGCTAGTTTCTCAGCACATACTGCGGCATGAGGAATTGGATATTCCATGTATTCTTGGTAAAGTTCTGACCCAAATTTCACATAAGCCCAATCCTTAAGCATTTGTGGGTTACTAGAACTGTGTGATTTACGTTCTTTTCTTTGAATAGGCACGTGGATCGGATGCTCTAATTCTTCTCCTATTTCAGCTAAGCTCTGCTCTAAAGTCTCCGGAGGAAGCATGTGTTGCACAGATCTTAGGCTTGCTAAATGTATTTCATGAGGAGGATTTAATGTTGTTGCTAATTCTCTTTGTCGACGTCCCATAGAATGAATTTCAATTTGCCCTAATTGGCCATATCGAGTTGCCCTAAACCCATAATTTTGGATGGCTGTGTCAAAATAATCATCTTCACTAGTCATCATTAAAGATAATCTTCCGCCACTTGATGCTTCATAGGTATGTTTAACCATTTGATAAGTATTGGTTTGGAGGAAAAGTGACTTATCTTCGACAATAAGGTTTGTAACTAGTGTTAGTTTTTGTGAAAGGTCTGAGTCTGGATCACTAATTAGCCCTTCGACGGCAGTAGCCAAATCCATAATTTCAGCTGCTTCATCAGGGCGGCCTTCTCTGGCAGCTGCTTTTCTTAATAAGTTTTGGCGATAACGCTCTAAGTCTTGATTTATTTGCTCAGGAGTTAAAACCATATAACCATCTCGGACCATGCTTTCAATGGTGGCGTGCCAAAAATCAGCTTGCTCTTGGTGTCCTTTTCCGGCCACCCTTCTCCCTGTAATAGGAGGGATGTCTTCTTCTGATATGGCTCCTATGTCCATGCCACCTCCAGTATCCCCAGCAAAATCATCATCTGTCCCGCCATATGCTCTTTGTTCGGCGCTGTATAGATGAGCGTAATCAGCATGGAACATGCCATATTCAAGCTCATTTCCATCATCATCAACTAATATAAATTCTTCACAAACATTCTGAGCCATTAATTCTAGCATCCCAGCATAAACATCTGATCTCCGGCGGTTATAGCAAGACAATACCCCTCTAACAAAATGCAAATACTCATCTTCGTTTAGGTCCATGGAGACAGGTTCCCCATTAAGGTCTAGATAGTACCGATAAGATTGCATATCTTCTCTTAGTCTATCGATAGCAACCTGGATATTAAGCTCAGGGTCATCCAGTAAAGCCAATCGTAAGGATTCTCTATCTGCGTATCCATATCTCACTGCATCTTCGGCAGTTGGATCAACCTGAAAAAGCCCTACAGATTGCTCTTTCCTGCCTAACACTTCTTCTCCAAAGCGAGCTTTTTTGTTTCGTAAACCTAAATATGTACATTTTTGTTCGTTAACCAAGACTAAAGTTAAAAGTAGCCTTAATTCTGGGTCATTAGTTGCACTTTCTATAAGTGTTCTTTCCTCTGGGGTTATACTGGCTTCTATTTCTCCAAATCTTTCGTGCGCAGCAGATATTGTCCCTGGGACATAGACTTGAGCTTGAACACGTCTAACTTCAATGTTGTGGCTAATAGCCTCAGCCATTTCATCGCTAACCCAAAAATAACTGCCAGCTTCCCAACTTCCTAAAACAACTTTTTCTTCACCGCCTACTAATTTGCGAACTGGTCTTAAATCAATACTTGGATTAAGGCGATCAACTTCTCCTAAAACATACTCTCTTTCTGCTCTTGTGAGTGGTTCTACATCTGTAAAATGCCTTCCTATGCCGATTTTCTCATTGGCATAAATTGCTTCCCAAGGATTACTTCCTGGGGCAATGGCTACAAAATATTCACCAGGATGTCTTTCGTTATAATAATCACAATTTCTTTTTGTTTCTGTGTATTCAATGGCAGCCAAGCCGCCGGTACTTTCAATATGAGCTCTGACTGCTTCGAAATCTGGGATCGGAATTGGCTCATTATAAACGCGGACTCTCCTTGTATCAAAATTAATAAATTGGAGATACAGCTTAAATGTATACCAATCATCAGGCTCGCTGGAAACTCTGGCGAGAAAAGCCTTTCTAATTGTTTCGTTTTTCCTTAAATATAAAACAGCAACTGGCTGTAAAGCGTCTTCCTCAGGAGCTTTGGCAACTTCTTCTTCGTTGAGTTCTTCTGTTCGTAGTCTCATTAAATCAGTGGCCAAAAATCGACCTGCTCCAAGTAATTCAAGGTAACTTTCTACTTCTGAACCATGAAAATGATGAGCAAAATAATAGTCTTCTAATTCAACTGTATCCTGGGGTGTTAGTTCTACTGGCTCACTAGTACTGTCGGATATAAATGCTCCGCCGTGATATTCACATAATTCTCCGCTTACTCGCACTCGTACATCATTAAATAAAAACTCGTAATTTGGTTTAATTTTTAAAACACGAGTCAAATATTCTTGCGGAGATTCACCCTGCTGCGGTGAGCCTTCAACTGCCCGGAACTCTTTTCCTCTTAAAATGGCAACATGAGTATTAAAGCTGTGTTGCTCCTCTGGGGCGCCATGAGCAGCCAAAAGCGCGTTATGCTCAATAACTTGGCCATGATACTCTGAATATCGATAGCAAAGCCCCATAATAACTGGGCTTCCAGTCGATGCCATTTGGTCCAGTTGCCCTCTGAAGTCAAATAAGTTCTCGGGATAACTATCCATGTTTTGTTCTACTATTCGGCTTCTTCCGTTGTAGCTATCTCTTTGAATTGCTCTTATGGCAGCCGGGGTTAATCCCGTGGCAGAAAGCGTTTTTAATTTTTCTAAATCTATCTTGCCTTCAATGGCTAAATGATCTGCTCCAATGCTAAATACTTCAGCACCCTCAAAGACTTCGCCCTCCCTGCTTTCTTGAAGTTGTAGTAAATCTCTTTTTAACTCCCAAGCATCACTTCCTTTTCGATATCCTAAGTATTTTAAAAGCCTATAATCTCCAACTTCTCTTTCCAAAATTTCACCAACATACGCCATGCATACAAATCGTGCGCTCCATTTAGCATCTAACACCCTAGGAGGATCTCCTTGTCCAATCCAGAACTCTCTTGGCACAGCAAACTGCCCTCCTTGCTGAGGAGCGTGAGGGGGAGCAGCGCTGATTGCTAAGCTGTCATCTGCTGGCCCAGCAGCATCCATAGTAGGAAACTGGCTAGCCACATTTTGTCTTAGCTCGCCAAGTGACCCGCCAGAGTCGTCTAATACCTCTTCTTCTTTTTCGTAAAAAGCTGCTACTAATTCTGGCTGACGAGAAGAAATTAACGGCAATTTTATAATTGCATCACCAGCTGCATTGTAAATAGTTAAAAACCCTTCTTCTATTTCAAAAGTGCTTGCGCCTTGCCCTTTAAGCCAGACATCCAATCGATCTATTCCATATGTTCCAGTTTCGCCAGGGCTTACTTCTCCGCCTTCTAACAAAAACTCATCTATAGCGTGAAGCATTTCAAATGTGAATTTTCTTGCTTCCTGTTTTTCAAGTTTTTCTCTTAAAGCATTTTGTAAATTATAACTAATACCTATGCCGGGAGTATACGCTTCTCTGGCAATAGTAATGTCGCCTGTCCTAACTTGTTCATCTTTGTTAACCCCTTGATTAAGCTGAGCGTAATCATATTCTCGTGCCGCCTCACCTGGATTACGGAAAACTAGTCTTTTAGGCAAAAATTCGGAGTTTTGTTTTTGTTTTAGCATGAATTTTAAATAAATTTCTCTTTAGTATAACATAAAACAACCTTGTTTTCAACTGTTATTCTTCTGGAGACCCCTCTGGAAGTTCTGCTAGGTAAGTGCGTTTGACGCCAAGTAAGTCATCTTTGAATGAATGGACAATCCAACCTCCCTCGGCGGACCCATCTACTGGTTGGACATAAGCATAAACACGGACTCCATCTTCCTCGCATATCGGGTTTGTCCAGTCAACCACAAACACTTCATCATCTGCGTGTAGCTGCCTTTTAAAGGCAGCACCCTGCTTAGGGGCAAATCTTAATTTTAAGCCATTTGATCTCTCTAAATCTGGATGACTAGTTACTTTGAATTTTACTCCTATAATTTCTGCTCTTCTGGCACGTTTTCTAGCATGACCAGTTAAAGAGCCTATTGTCTTTTCACTAGGTGGAGGGGTGCATACCATATCAATTCTATCTCCAGGCTCCGGAGCATCGACACCTTCGTCAGGTTTTTGGTGACAACCAACAACTACACCAGCAATGATAAGCCCGCTTAAAAATGCTCCTAATCTTCCATGAGAAATTGGCACTGAAACTGGAATTGGCTCTGTGTTTTTCAAAGGCTTATCCGGTGGAACAAGATCCCCCTTTGGCTTACCTAATTTTAACCTAGGCGGTTGACCTGACATGGCATATTAATAAAAGGTTTCTATTTTTACATATTTTTTTATTTTTGTCAATACTATCACACCTTACTCATACCCCTCAGTTCCTTCTCCAACTAAATACTTGGCTGGCCAAGCAACATAAGGGCTGATAATTGGCTCTGTTTTTACGTATCCATCAGGGTAAATTGGGTGGCCTACCGGGTAAGTAACTTCTCGGGTCCAGCTGGCAGTAAACCCATTGTGGGCAGAATCTACTTGGTCGATTACTCCAGCTTCGAGATCGGGGGTTACCTCGTAGATCGCAGCAGGCGCGCCGACACGATCACTAATATAGGGCCCATCCATCGCAACGGCGCGCCCATCCTTAGTGCCATAAAATTTAAAAGTTGCTAAATATCCATCGGTATAAGTTTGAATTAACAGGTGTGTATCACTGTCATTGGTGAATTTAAGATCAACTGCCGGCGGATAAACCGTAGCATCCAAGCCCCAGCCTAACGGGTAAGCATAGTACGAAACAGCGTAAGAATGCGCTTTGCGCTCATCAATTGGGAATCCGCCAAATAAAATCGCTCTAAACAGGGTGGAGGAGACCTGGCAAACGCCACCTCCATATTCTGGAATTGTCTCTCCTTCCTTGATTACAAGCTCCTTGGTGTAACCTGTTGAGCCGTCTACTGGCCCTAATTGCTCCCCAAAAGAAAAGGTCTCTCCCGGGGCAATTAAAACCCCATCAAACTTAGCAATGGCCACGCCAATATTATGCATTCTGTTGTAAGTAGACCCATAAAAACTAGAATAACCAATGACCACTAATTCAGTAATTCCAAGCTCTTGTAATGACTCAGGTACATTAACCTCTCCTTCGGTGGTGATTAAGGGAATTTCAACTCGTTTTAACCCGTTATTTAAGGCGTAATTTAACATTTCCAGCATTGTTTCATAGTCTAAGGAAAGCCCATTAACAGCTGTGCCTTCAAACGAAATATTGTTATTTTCGTCCTGTAAAATTGTTACGGCTTCTGGGACTATTTCTACCTCTGGCGCGATATACATAGCTAAATGCTCAGTCATGACTTCTTGATCAATTTTAATCTCAACCTGAGCCTCGTTGCCTGATGCCTGAACAGGTATAAAATCTAATAAATGCTGATTGTCTAGCCAGGAAATTTCCCAATAATCTTCCTCGGTAAAAATCTCGGTGGGAGTAGCGATTTTCTCTGTTAAAAGGTCTTTTTCAGTCTCTAATTCGGCCCTAGTTACAGCAGGTTCCTTCTCAAGGGTAGTAATTGCGATGGGAAGGCTTTCTAACATGGCAATTTGACCCTCTAATTCGCCTTGAAAAGCCTCTAAATTAGCGGCCCAGCCATTTTCCTCTGCTGTAAAATCAAAGTCCCCAGTATGGGCGTTCCACGTAATACTAGGTTCTTTGGGGGCAACTGTTAAATTAATTATTTTTTCATTTAAGCTTGCCTCCATAATTTCGGCATCAACCTCAAAAAGCGCAGTTACCTCCTTGGAGCCAAGCCAATTGATTGGATTTAATACGGGAATCGATTCAACAGTAGCCGTTTTATCCAAATTTACTCCTAATTCATCCAGCGAAAACTCATAAGAAACCTCTTCAAAAGTTACCATAACAGGAGTGGATTCATATGCTTCAAGGGCAAAGCTGATCTCTTCTTGGGCCTGTTCCGCTTCTTTAAAACTAATATTTGTGTTTAAGGCGATTGTTCCCGGAGCAATTTGCCCGTGAAAACTAATTTGCATAGCTAATCCCAGAGCAGTGCTACTCACAAAAACTCCCAAAAGGCTTAGTGGGAGTAATTTATTTTTAAGAGTTTTCTTGGCCATATAATTATTTTGTCAGGTCATAAACCCTAAACCCCCTCGTACTCAGTGTCAAGAATTTGCCTCTTACCATGAACTCGGAGTAAATACTTGAGACAAATTGGTGTCATAAGGGTGGTAAAGAACGCCATGAAAACTAATACTGAAAAAACCTTTTCATCAATAATCCCAAGTTCTAACCCGATAACTGCCAAAATCAACTCCACAGCACCGCGGCCATTCATGCTAATTCCAATAATCATGGACTCGCAATGGTTGTGCCCGAAAAAGCGGGAAATTAATCCGGCCCCAAATACTTTGCCCACAATTGCGGCGCCAATAATTGCTAGCAAGAAAGGAATAATTACGGGGTCTTTTAGAACTGAAAAATCCACATGAAATCCCAAGCTAACAAAGAAAATTGGTCCTAAAAAGCTGTAGCTCAATCCAAACAGGCGGTCTTCAATTTTCTTGTAAACATCAGGATGAAGCAGATCTTCTTTTACAAATAATCCGGCCAAATAAGCTCCTAAAATGTAATGCAAACCAATATACTCAGCAAATAACCCAAAGGCTAAAGCAATGATGAGGGTGAAAGTAAAAGCCTTATGTCCCTGCCTTTTGAAAATGTGCCTAAACATGGGGATTAAGTACTTACCAGCAATAATTACTCCACCAAAGAACAGCACTACTTTTCCAATTACAAATATCACCTCTAAGCTTGTGAGGCCGCCACTTTGCATAGCTCCGAGCAAAATAGAAAGCAGCACAAAAGCCGCAATATCATCAGCCACGGCCGCGCCCATTACAATATGCGCAATTTTGGATTGATTGAATTTAAAATCTTTAAAAACCTTACTCGTAACAGATATGGCGGTAATGGAAAGCCCCATTCCAATAAATAGGGCCGTAATCATTTCGTATCCGAAAAGCAAAGAGATTCCCGTCCCAAGTCCTAATGGGAAAACAATTCCTCCCAGGGCAATGGCCATGGAAGCTTTAGATGAATTAATTAAATCACGAGGCCTAGTTTCTAGTCCGGCGTGCAACATTAGAAAGAAAATTCCCAATTCAGCCAGTAAGCGAATGGTTTCGTTGTCATGAAAAACCCCAAATAAAGCTGGCCCAAAAATAAGCCCAGCCATAAGCTCTCCTAACAGGATTGGGAGCTGCATCTTGCGGAACGCAATACCAGTTCCCCAGACGATTACCATGATAAGTAGAAGACTTTCAATCTCCATAATGTTAGAGCGGCTTGAGGTTAAATATTATTTTTCCTGATCTGGCAGAACCCATTCTGTTTTGGATTCTTCTTCCATTTCGTTTGGGATTCTTTTAAGTGCTTGTTGCTCCCGTGGTGCTGGTTCCGAGGGCGAGTTCTCTATTTTTAGTAATTTTTTAGCGATGCTAAGCAATCCAGTCGCGGTTTCTTTAGTTAGCTTCCCTATCTCTTTAACGTCTTCATCAATGAATTCGTTTCGTTTTTCAAGCTTTTTCTTTAAAAATTTACGTGTTTCTTTGCCTTTTTTAGGGGCAACAGTGAGGCCAATAACAGATCCAACTGCAGTTCCAATAATGGCTCCCATAACTATTTTTTCAATAGCGCCTTTTTTGCGAGTAGATTCATCTTTCTTCTTTTTTCCAAACATTAGAAGATTTGTTAATTATTTAGTTTTGGGTTCTTTGTCTCCAGCCTTGGCCTTAAAAGCCATCCGGCGAATAACATTTACTTTGACGTTGCCTGGATAGGATAATGTATTTTCTATCTTTTCGGCAATGTCATGTGCCAAAGGATTCATGGCATCGTCTTTGATTTGGTCAGGGTGAACTAAGACACGCACTTCGCGTCCAGCGGATAAAGCAAAGGTTTTCTTGATTCCTGGAAAAGAGCCAGCGGTTGCTTCGAGTTCGCGAATTCGTTGCAAATATCGTTCCAAAGATTCTAAACGAGCGCCAGGACGACTCGCGGAAAGTGCATCAGCGGCCATAATAATTTTGGCCTCAATGCTTTGGAGTGGCTCGCCTTCATGGTGGGCCCAAGCAGCGTGCACAATATCAGCTGGATATCCAAATTCTTCGAGGATTTCTTTGGTTAAAACATCATGACCTTTGTCACTTTCTTCAGAGGTAGCTTTACCAATATCATGCAAAAATCCAGCTTCGCGAGCTTTTTGAACGTCAGCGCCAACCTCGGCGGCAATTAAGCCGGCAAACATGCCAACTTCAAGGCTATGTTTAAGAGCGTTTTGTCCATAACTAGTTCGGAAATGCAGGCGTCCAATATGTTTAAGCACGCCATTTGGTACATTTTTTAAGCCAACGATCTTAACGGCCTCGCGAGCTTTATCAACCATAATTTTCCCTACATTTTTCTGAGCCTGAGCTAAAGCCTCATCAATTACTTTTGGATTGATTAAGCCTTTTTTCTTCTGCAAAAGATTCACTGCGTTTTTTACAATATGACGACGAACTAGGTTAAATCCACCAATGGTGATGGTTTTTGGATAATCATTAAAAATTACTTCAACTTCACTACGTTTTTCAATATGCCTAACGTTTTCACAGTTAGGCCCAACTAAAAGTTGTTTGAACTTCTCCTGTTTAACTTCAACTAAAGTTTGGTTGTGGTCAACTGAGCTTTTATCTGAATAACGCTGAATCGTTCCTGTTAAAACGCTTTTCGCAAATTTAAGAGCATCTTCTTCAGCCTCTTCTTCCCGGTTTTTCAAATAAGAATCTTTGCGAGCTAGAATTTCGCCAGTAAGGCGGTTTTTAACTTCCTGGATAGCATCTTTTTTGTTGATCCCAAGTTGCTTTAACAGATTGGAAATCATATTTTCGGTGCTGTTTTCAATTTCATCCTTCATTTTTTTAATCATTTCTCCTTCAGTTTTGAGCCATCCCAAAACTTCTTTGTTTTTTCCTTTGCGATCATTAACGTGCTTTTCTTTTAATTTGGCGCTTTCTTTAAGGCGCTCTAAGTGCCTTTCTAGTCGTTCGTTTTCTTCGCGCGCTATTTGTTTAATCTGCTTAAGTTCAGATTTGGTTTTTGAACGGAGGGCCTGAGCCTCTTCTTTGCTGGTTTTGATAATAGAGCTTGCCTCTGCTTTTATCTGTTCTGTGGAGATTTTGCTACCTCCTTTCCCAGATAAAAAGTAAGCTCCAGCGGCCCCAATGAGGCCGGCTCCGATAATAAATAATAATTGTATAGGTTCCATAGCGGGATTAGTGTAGAGGAAAATCGGGTTAAATGGGAGGTTTTTTTAATAGGTGCCAGATTCCTGACGAATTTCAGTCACAATTTGGGTGAAAATTGTAATGGTTTTTTGGATTTCTGCCGGGGTAGTGTGCTTGCCGAGGCTAAAGCGAATTGATTGATAAGCCTCCTGCTTAGAGCGGCCAAGGGCAATTAAAACATGTGAAGGCTCTGTGTTTCCGGCGGTGCAAGCCGAGCCAGCTGAAGCGTCGATTTCTGCTAAATCTAATCTCATGAGCAAGCTTTCGCCTTCGGCTCCTTGGACTGTTAGATTAAGATTGTTTGGGAGACGAGCATCCAGAGTGCCATTAACTATAATTTGATCTAGTTTATCCTGAATTCCAGCTAAAAGTTGGTTGCGGAGATCTGTTAAGCGAGCACTTTCAGCTTCGCGACTATCTTGAGCTAAGGTAAGAGCGCGGGCCAAGCCTATGATTCCAGGGATATTTTCAGTGCCAGCGCGTAATCCGCGTTCATGGTTGCCTCCTAAGATTTGTGGTTTAAGCTTGAGGTCTTGTTTAAGATATAGGGCGCCGACCCCTTTTGGCCCATAAATCTTGCCCCCGTTTAGGGTGAGAAGATCAACATTAAGTTGATCGACAGTGAGCGGGAGGGCGCCCGCAGCTTGGCAGGCATCAGTGTGAAAAGCGAGATTTTTGGCAATATCCTGATTGCGCAAAAATTTCCCAATTTCCGCAATGGGTTGAATGGTTCCAATTTCGTTATTAGCATAAATAATGCTTACTAAAATTGTGTCTTCCGAAAGCGCTTTTTTAAGATCATCTAAAGAAATAAGGCCCTGGTTATTTACAGGCAAATACGTAACGCGAAATCCTTGTTTTTCTAGCTCGTGGCAGGGCTCTAAAACAGAATCATGTTCAATGGCGGTAGTGATAATATGGCCAGTTTTGTGCAGGCCAGTGGTGCCAAAAATAGCAAGGTTATTGGATTCAGTGCCGCCGCCGCAAAAAATCACGTCCGAAGACGAACACCCGAGGGCGGCGGCTACCTCTTGCCGCGCCGCAGTTATTGCTTTTTTAGCCTGCTGGCCAGATGTATGCAGACTAGAAGGATTTGCAAAATTCTCGCTAAAATAAGGCTGCATTGCCTTTAAAACAAGGGGGTCCACTGGTGTAGTGGCGGCGTAATCTAAATAAATTCGATTCATAAAATTCAGGGGAGCCTAAGCGGCACGCAAGTGTTCACGTTGCATTTTCTCAATTGCTTTTTTGATTTGATCGATCAGTTTGTCCTTAGAAAATTCCACTGCCTTGCGCAGATCACGGCTATCTTCACTAGAATAAAGAGGTTTGTGAGCTACAGCTCTAGGCAATTCCATGAACATTTCAACTTTGTAAGCGTCTTTGCGAGTAAATTTTTCAGCAGTTATATTTAATTTGACTTCATCGGCATCAAAATGTGTCAAAAACTTCTCAAACTGAATTAGCTTTTTTCCTAAATAGTCCTCAAATAGATCTTTTTCCACGTCTGTTAGGTGCTTTGAGAAAGTGTTTACCTGCATGAAATTAGGTTAAGGATGTAAATTCATCCTTATTCTAACATTCAGCTTCTTGAGCGCAAATGATTTATCGTGGCTCCACAGCGTAATTTCCTGCTTCTGGATCGTCATCTACCCATTTATAAGCAAACGGATCTTTAATCACAATATCACCGCCTTCTTCCTTTACAAATCCGCTTGCAAGAGCTTCATCAAGATCCATAAAAGGTTTTTCGGCGTCCTCTGCATCCTCTTTGTCTTCAACAAGTCCTTCTTGAGTGGCCTCGTATTCAGCTAGATCTAAGGATTCTTCAAACGCATCTCGTCCGGACATTAATTCTTCAATGTCAGTATCACGATCATCTGTTTCTAATCTAGCTAATCTTAAATTAAGATCACTTAAGTGCTCTGCAGCAGCAGCTAAATCTCCAGATTCCAATGCTGTTAGCCCTTGTCTTAAGGACCTCCCGGCATACTGTTTGTCTTCTTTAATTCTTGGGTCTTCATAGCCATCAAGATCATCTAGCGGGCTTGGCTCCTCAGGGGTTGGGGCTGGATTCTTAGCAGCGATTTTTTCTGCTTTAAAGCCACCCTTAATTGATCGCTTTACGAATTTCTTGGCAGGGCGTCCTTTTTTCCCATTATAGAAAGTCGTAACTTCTAATCCAACTACGGTTTCTACTAAGTTACTTTTGTTTTCTTCGTATGGGAGAACATGATTACTTTTGAAATCTATTTGTTCCCCGGTGGTTTTGTTAGTTACTTGAATTCTATGATGCAAGTTAAAGCTGGCAGGGTCTCCTGGATTTTGGCCAGGGGTGTAAATTGTATATATGTCTGTAATTTCGACATCAACAAAATCTGTTAAAGGCCTTCCTTTTAGCTCTTTTGCAAAGGCTTCTTCTAGCTGGCTTACGAGCGCTTCACCAATTTGCTCTCGATATTCGCTCATAACTCTTTCTGATTCTTCGGCGCGGGCGAGTTCAACTGCTCTTTGCTCTGCGTCTTGTTCTTCACTTAGCGCAGTTCGAATCATCTCACTCGTGGTATTGATGGTTTCGTAATAATCAGCTTCGAATGTTTCATACCTTGCTCTTTCTGAATCAGGAAGCTCATGTGGGAAACGATCGCTAGGCCTTAAGAAATTTTGAGCAGTATAAAGCTGTTCCGCGGCTGACGATAAGTGACGCCGAGCTAAATCCGTGTCTCCTTCAGCTAAAGCGTCTTTAGCATCTTGGATATGTCTAGAGCCATACCTAAGAGCATGATCCCATTGCCCACCTTCCTGTAAAGCTAACGGGAGCTCGGCTGGTTCTTCAGTAGCTTCTGGTTCTTCAGTAACTTCTGGTTCTTCGGTAACTTCTGGCTCTTCGGTAACTTCTGGCTCTTCGGTGGCAGCTTCTACTACTGGTTTTTCCTTTTCGCGTGCAGCTTCTACAAATATTCTAGTTTCATAATCTAAGGCTGATTCCTCAACAATAACTTGCCTAAGAGCTTCTGGCTCTTCTTGCAGGCTCATAGTGCGGCGCCCAAATTGTTCGCCCTCATTGTCTATTAAAATAATATCTATTACCTGTTTCCCGGCGAGTGGCGACTCTTCGACTTGAGCAATAATTTGGACATATTCTTGAATATCAGAGCCATATTGATTTTCAAAAGATTCCACAACTGCCCGATATACTTCTTCTTGGCTTAGAGTCTCAACCTCTTCAACAGCTTCTGTGGGTTCTTCAGTGGCCTCAGGTTCTTCAGTGGCTTCAGGTTCTTCGGTGGCCGCTGGCTCTTCGCCTAAATCTTCTTGTCGGCTCTGAGCTTGTGCTTCCTGTCTTTCGGCCTCATACTCAGCAAAAGCCTCCTCAAAAGCATCTAACATTTCATCCCATTGGCCACGCCAAGTAGACCCAAATTTCATTGGAATTTCAGCGCGAACAGTTTTTTCATCATAAGTTACCCCCTCTAAATCCATTAAACCTTCTGGGGTTTGTTCCCAAGAAACTTCTAAGAAACGAACTTTTTCTTTGCCTTTTCCTTCTTTGCCCCAATTAACTTCAATGTCTCCGCGAGTGACAAGTCCTAATTCATCGAGTCGAGCAGCAACTACTGCCTGAATTTCGGCTCTTTCTTCGATCCCTTGTTTTTCACGCTCTCCTTCCTCGGAGAAAGAATGTTCTAAGCCAGCTTCATAGTCTTTTTCTCCCTGAATAGCTGCTAGAATTACTTCTTCGTTTTGGCCAAAAATACTATTTTCAACAAGATAAGGAACGCCATCCTCTGCTTCTTCACTATTATATAATCCTTCAACTAACTCTGCCGGGCCATCCAAAATAGACTCGCCGGTACGTTTGTTTTTAAAATCATAACCAAGTTCAAATTGCCATTCTTCACCCTCTTGATAAAAAGATTCAACATAAACATTGACGGTTAAATACTCCGAAAATTCGCCATTAGCAAATGATGGAATAATCTCTCTTAAAGAAGCTGTGACTTGATCTATGGTGTCCAAAAGGCCTTCGGACTGCTGTTCACGGGCTTCTTTTTGTTCAGGTGTGTCAGCAATGTTGTAAACATCGTAACGAATGTACTGAATCCAGGCGCGATTTTGAGCTGCACTTCTTCCAGTGTAGCCCTCTCCAGTTTCTTCATTAATGAGCAGCGGGCCAGCTGCATCGCCAAGCATCTCTTTTAGATATTTGTTAATTCCAGCCCTCTCTTGAGCAAGAATTACATCTTGGTCCGAAGAAACTGATTCTGAAAGGTGTGGCTGCCCAGATCTTAAATAATTAATGCGCGCTTGCGGGGTGGCTAAGTCGCCACGACCTACTACATCCAAAGTGTGCATAATTGAGCCTTTTTGAGTGACATCATCAAGTACGGTTGGATCGGTTGGACGAGGGGCCCGTTCTGCGTTGCGAGCAATGTCAGTTTGCTGTAACGAATCTAAAGCTGCTCTGGTGCTAGCAATTTCTGCTTGGCTCTCTGGCATCTGAAGAACCCCTGTTACTTCGCCACTGCCACGACGACTTTCTACCTTAAAAGACGGCGGGTTTTGGCTAAAATCTACCTCCCATTTAGCTCCTCCTTGGCTTTGTAAGCTAATCCCTTGGTGTGCCAACATTGCCCAAACATTTAGCACCATATTTCTTTGCGCATGATTCAACTCAGCAAAACGAGTTGATTTTGCTTCTGGTGGGCCCCAAACAGCTTTTGAAAAATCTTCAGTCCAGCCGCGGGCACTTTCACAGGTAAATTCTACTGTGCCTTTGTCTTGCAGGCCTAGGCGTTCGTTTTGAGTGTCGATCGAATGTAGAACTGTTCCGTCTATTTTTTCGATCCATTCTTTGGCTTTTTCAGCCTCGGTGTTGCGGGGGCGCATACTATCTTTAGTTGGCCCTCCTTCGTGTGGTACTGACATTTTGTTTGGGTTTTAGTGTTAAGGTAGATAAAGGGATAAGTTTTATCTGATAACTATAACATATTTTGACTTTGATTTCAAGGTCTAACTCTTTAAAATAGTTACATGGACCAAGTTTTAAAAATTGCTAAAAATATTGGGTTTGATTTGGTGGGGATAGCTCCGGCAAAATTACCAAAAGAACCTTTTGAAAAATATAAAGGGTGGGTGAAAAAGGGGCGCGCCGGAGAAATGGCTTATCTCACGCGGGATCCGCAGCGCCGGCGAGCTGTAACAGAAATTATGCCCGGTGCCCAATCTGTTATTTGCCTAGGAATTAATTATTGTAATGCTCGAAATGATCGCCCTAAAGACACTCCCACCGGCCAAATTGCTCGTTATGCTTATGGTCGCGATTATCACAAAATTTTAGAAAAAATGCTTAAAAAACTAGGGCGTGAATTGCGCGAACTTTTCCCAAAAAACCAATTCAAAACTTATGTGGATACCGGCGCAGTTTTGGAAAAAGCTTACGCTGAAGCGGCTGGGCTAGGTGTAATTGCCGAAAACACAACCCTTATTACTCCAGAATTTGGTTCTTTTGTGTTTTTGTCAGAGGTAATTACAGATCTTAAAATCCCACCCACTAAACCTGATCTACCTCCGCTTTGTGGTCATTGCCAGGCTTGCGTAGGCGTGTGTCCAACCGGAGCACTGGTTGGTCCGTATGAATTAGACGCACGTCGCTGTATTTCGTATTTAACTATTGAGCATCGCGGCTCAATCCCGGGGAAATTACGACCTTTGATGGGGGATTGGCTTTATGGTTGTGATATTTGCCAAGAAATTTGCCCGCAAAATCTTAGTGGAGTTGATCCCACTACGAACGAGGGTTTCTCCTTTAAAATTGGTGGTAATTTTCAAATTTTAGAGGAAATCTTGCGACTTAAAACCGATGAAGAATTTAATGAAAAATTTAGCGGCTCTCCAATGAAACGAGCTAAGCGCGAAGGTTTGGTTCGCAATGCTTGTGTGGTGACTGCTAATGTAGGTGCTATAAAATTATTGCCACTACTCCGTGAGCTTGAGCACGATCAAAACCCTGTTATTCGCGAACATGCAACTTGGGCTATTTCTAGATTGTAATTCCTAGTTTCTTTTTAACAATCTCTAAATCTTCGGCCTGTTTTTCAAAACGTTTATAAAAATGTGAGGCAACTAGCCGGAGCTTAGTCCCGTCTCTTTTTATAATAGTCATATAATGAGCAAGTCCAAATTTTTTGAATTTAACATCTTGGATATCGCTTTTTTGCAATATAAAATATTCGTCTTTAAATTTGCTGCCACCATAATTACTCCTGATAAATAAAAACTGATCCCCGCGAACAGCCATTAAATATGGGGTTTGGGCAAGTAAACCAAATAATAAAAACAAGAAAAAAGGAGCGTTTTTAAGGCAGTAAATGTAAGCCTCGGGCTCAGCCCCTTGGGTGTATTTTTTAATTGCAGTTAAGGCTGCGTCATCAAATTTTTTCATAATAAAAAGTATTTAAATAATTATTTTTTTTGAATTATGCGATAACTAATAAGGATTAATACTGCAGCTCCAAGTCCTATTACTGCCCATAAAAGCCACTGGGCTCTCTCTGTAGACTGATCATCTTGATCGTCACATTCATCACCATCACCGTCACCATCTACATCTGATTGACTCTCATTATTAACATCCGGACAATTGTCCTCGCTATTAATAATGCCGTCATTGTCTTCGTCGTCGCATACCCATCCAATCTCATCTAAGTCTTTGTCTAACTGATCGGGGTTAGCGTGAAGTGGGCAGTTATCAGCGTCATTGCCTAATCCATCTTCATCATAATCAAGTTGCGTTTTGTTAGGATCTTCTGGGGCATTGTCACAAACATCTCCCAATGAATCATTGTCGCTATCATCCTGGTTATCGCTAGCTATAAACGGGCAGTTATCTATAACGTTAGGAAAACCATCTAAATCAAAGTCTATATTGTAATCCGTGTTATTCATGCCTGGCCCCAAAGTCGCGGTTTGGGTGTCTATGGTCGTATACAAATGATCCGTGTCGTAATCTGTTTCCGAGGAGACTATTGAGCCGTAATATAAGCTGTAAGTTGTGTTTGGCTCAGCTTCAAAAAGCAACTTTGCTTCTGTTGTTCCAGTTAGATCTAGCTCTGAAATTGTTAATGAGTCATCGGAATAAGTTAAAGTAACGCGAATGTATTGAGCCAAAGTCTCGGGATAATCAATTGTGGTTTGGGGGCGGCTTAAAGAAACTGCTTCCCGCCATAAATAACCATCATCACTTAAGTCGATTTTTAGGAAATCCCAATTTTTACTGGAATCAGCTGGGGTTAAAGAAAGCTCGTTAGTAAACTGCTTTTCTCCTAAATCAATAATGAAATATGAATTACCGTTGTCTATTTGGTAGTCAGCCTCAAAAAAAGTTTCGGTGTCGCCATCTAGCATGTTAGAGGCCTCAAAAGTTTCGCCAAGGGCAGCTGCCCGGGTTGAAGAAACTTCTGTTACAGAAATAATACTGGCTAGACTTCCTTTATTTTCCGTTAAAATAGCGTAGGGGATTTCATCTCCTATGGTGCTTGCGATGCGCAAATCATAAATCGAGGCTGCTTGGCGTACTTCCTGAGTAATTGGTAGCCGAACGGGGCTGGCTTCATTCAATTCTGGCATTTCAATTTCACTTATGTATTGAAATTGATTTACTGAAAAGGCAAAGACCAGAGAAGGGAATATAAAGGAGCTAATGGCTAGGGCTCCTAAAAATTTATAGAACTTTTTCATGGGCAAGATATTTATAACGAGGTAGACAGAACGTTTTCCTTATCTTAATATGATTTTCCTTTTAATTAAAACTTTTATATGAAAAGGCTTACATTACTCATTCTAACTATGCTGGTTTTGGGAGGTTGTTCTTATGCGGAGTTCAAGCTGGCGCAATACCAAAGCGATGTCCCTTTAACAGATAAAGAAGGCAAGGAACGCGTGGAGCGCCCAATCGAAGAGCCTTCCCCAGAAAATGGTTTTGCGATTGATGGGGCTGATTTGTCTATGGCGGTGAATTTAAATGTGCCTTTTTATTCGCAAGCCCCATATGGAGATTGGGGCATGCCATATCAAGAAGCCTGTGAAGAGGCGAGTTTATTACTGGCTTGGTATTATGTGAATGGTCGCACGCCTTCGATTGATGAATTTGAAGCTGATGAGTTAGCTATGGTGGACTGGGAAATTGAATATTTCGGCCAATACGAGCACACTGATATTTCGCAAACTGCGGAGATAGCCAGTGTTTATTTAGGTTTTGATAATTGGGAAATTTTGGAAAATCCAACGATTGATGATTTAAAGCGTGAACTTTCGGAAGGCAACCCAATTGTGGCTCCTTTTGCGGGGCGATACTTAGGAAATCCTTATTTTACAGGTTTGGGACCGGTTTATCATATGTTGGTGATCAAGGGCTATGACGAAGATGAGTTCATTACAAATGATGTGGGAACACGGCATGGGTCTAATTTTGTTTATAAATATGACACGCTAATGAACGCCCTTCATGACTGGCATGATAGTGCAGAGACTGATGATGAAGGGATTTTGAATGGGGCGAAGAAGGTTTTGGTTTTAAGATAAGGGTTGACAAATCGCTACTTTTGTGCGAAATTAAATCCTTGTTTTTTATTTTCCCTTCATGGCTGAGGCCCCACAATTAACGATTGTTCCGCCAGAGCCGGCTTTGCAAGCTGTGGACTATGTTGATCCGCAAGTGGTGTTAGATCTGTTTTGGGAGCAAAATGAAGAACTTCTACGAGAAAGAATCCGCGCTTTGCCTTATTACGATGACCTTTTAGAAGAAAAAAGGCGCGAGCATGAAGGTCTAACCGAACAGCAATTTGAAGCTGTGTTTTTTGCACATGAACAAGCTTTTGTAAATCATGTGTTAACCCGTTTAACCACTATTTTAAACAACGCTGAGCAACAATATCAGCTTGGAGATGAGGGTATTGTTTTTAATATTCATACCTCTTTGCTTTGTGATGTTGATGAATCTATTGGCGGGAAACTTGGACAAAGGCGTTTTGGCATTCGTCCCTCGGCTGCTTTATTATTGCGATTTATTCGTGATGGGTTACCAAATATTCGCGTGGGAATTGTGACTACTCGCGGCCAAGAATCCTTAGACAAACAATTAGCTGGAGAAGAAGAAAAGGGATCACTAACAGAAGTGTCTGAGTTTATTACCGGAGAAGCGGTTGGGGTTTACAATGTTTCTAGTAGTGGCTGGGGGCCACCTCAACAAGTGAATGTTGATGCTTTTGATTCACGAATGTATCCCGACTACCAACCTGAGAGAGATTTAGGATATTTACTTATGACTAAATTAGGATTTTCTTCTCAAGAAGCGGCTGATTTTGAAAGAGATGAGTGGCCTGTTTTTCGAGAGGCTTGTCTTAAAGCGGAGATTGCAAGACATCCTCAGTTATATATTCGTCATAATCATGTTGAACGCCCAACTCGACTAATTTGTCGAGAAAACAGAGAAAGCTTAGAAGGGTTAAATCCTAGGCAGCTTAGCTATCGAATTATTACTGAAATTCTAATGCAAACCGAGCGCTTAGCTCAAATTATGGATGAGGAAAATCACCCTTTAAATCTTTCGGAGGTAATAAATGATGTGATGCAAGGAGCCTTAGTTGATGTACCGGAACCACACAGAGAGCTGTTTAGAGAAGTGGTTGCTAATGGAATTGAAGCCGTTTGTGATGGGCTTAACAAAATTCGTGACAGATCGCATCATGTTAAAATCCCTGAAGAAATTACTAGTCGAATAGAAATATTACGCTATGCAAAAAGGGAGCAAGAGCTTAGAGAAATTCAGCGTACAGGAGTTCCAAGTTTTATAGCGGGAAATTGTTATGACGGAGGAGCGATAGATAATGCTTACTATATGCTTCGCGAGCGTTTTTTAACTCAAGAAGATGGTCTGCAAATTATGCGACCAAATTTCCAAACACGATTTGATGAGGCTCATAGCTTGGTTTTGAGTGAAAACCAACAACATATGAAAAATTTTGAACGACAATTAGTTAACGTGTTGGGATTAGAGGCTGACGATAAGCTTGGAGAGAACATTCAGCACGCAAAAGTGGCCTTACAAAGATTAGCAACGTGTAGGAGGCAATTAGACGAAGGGGCCGCGTCGGTGGCCATTGTGGTAGATAATGAAGAAATAGCCGAAAGATTAGATCAATTATTCCAAGGAAACTTAACTGACGCCGAAGGGCGACCAGTTGATGGCTATGCTTTATTTGGACTCCCAGATGAATATCGTGGACGTTTGTTTATGATCCACGTTGGACAAAACGCCGAATATTCGCAAACGGCATTTAATGCGCGGATTGTGGCCTTGTTGGCGGCCTAAGTTTGCCGAGATTTCAACAACTGCATCAACGATCCAATTAGGAACGTTGTTTGAAGTGTGAGCCCAATAGCAAAGGCGGCTGGAATGGCGAATAGGCCAAAATCCTCGAGTAAATAGGCGCTAGAAAACATGGTCAGGGCAATGGTGGAAACATGAATTGCAGAGGGGCGCCAGGTATTTTTGAGGGCGTAATGTGAGCGAGCGAGGAGATGGACAATGCTTTCGAGCGGCACCGAAATACAATAAACCATCAGGAGTGAGGAGGTGGCAATGACTGCGGCTTGGTCGAACTTGCCGCCGCCGAGAAGAATATTAATAATCGGATAGCTGAGTACGGCGAGCGCAATGGCAGCTAAGGCAGTGAGCCCAAAAACTGTGAGGGATTTGGTGCGGACGAGGTGGGCAAATTCAGAGAACTTTTTCTTGGCAGCGAGGCTAGAGAGATTGGCGAACGCAGCCAGGGCGATGGCGATGCCAATTAAACTAACTGGGACGCTCTGGAAATTGCGGGCAAAAGCATAAATCGTGACACTCCCTTCTTCGAGTTGGCTGGCTAATCTTACAAACCACCATAACAAGATTTGCCACATACCAAGTTGGGCCACGCGAGGTAGCATCAAATGTACGGTTTCCTTGATTTCTGGGCTCATTTTAAGGCAAAACCTCGGACGCCAACCATAACGAATCATGGATGGAGTACGGATTCCTAAATGGAGTGCGGCCCCCAAAATTGTTCCCATTACTAATCCAAAAACTCCGTAAGTGGGCGCAAAAGCAAAAACACCAATAATAATTCCGATGTTATACATTACTGGTGCCAGGCCATACCACATGAATTCTTTAATCGAAATAAGGGCGTTTCCAAAAGTGTTGGATATCGCAAAGAGAATCGGGGAAAGCAGCATTAAGCGCGTTACTTGAATATATTCGGCTTGTTTGGCAGCGTCGAATCCCGGAACTAAGAAATCTGTGAGATAGGGGAGAGTGAGAGCAAAAACCGCACAGGCGGCCACTAAAATCATCAATCCATAACTAATAATTTGATTGGTGTATTGAAGGGCTTTTTGCTTAGCGTGTTCGTCGAGGTGCGAAAAAATCGGCACAAAAGCGGCGGAAAGTGAACCTGTTACAAGCAAAGCGAGGAAAAAATCCGGAATTACAAAAGCGGCGTTGTAAATGTCTAATTCGGAAGAGGCTCCAAAAGTTATGGCAAAAGTTCGATCGCGAACAAGTCCGAGAAAGTAGCTGAGGCCGGAAGTGAAAGTTAGAGCTAGGGCTGTGTGAAAAAGCAGATTCTTAAAACCGCCGGCTTTTTCTTTTTGGGC
>CAYWKJ010000013.1:0-30178 GCA_964459205.1 uncultured Candidatus Peribacteria bacterium
TTCTGTGTTTTCAGAGACTCGAATTGAAAACTGTAACATGCCCAAAAATGTGTTCCCGGATTTTAATCATGAAGAATGGTTTACCCCTTATGTATGTGTAGCTTATGACGAAGATGTTATTGGAGGTTACCCAGATGGGAGTTTTCAACCTTCAAATATGATTAATTTTGTGGAGGCGGCCAAAATTGTGGTTGAGGGATTTGGTTATGAAATCGGAGAAAGTGATGTTTGGTATGAACCTTATTTAGATGTTTTGGAAACTTATAATGCCGTGCCAGATGCAATTGGCGATGACCTTGAACACGAAATGACTCGTGGTGAAATTGCGCATATTATTTATGTGCTTTTAGAAAGCCAGGTGTTTGAAGTACATGAGATTACTACTGATGCGGTAGGCGCTCGCGCGACGCACGCGGCTGATCTTGATGACGATGGTGACCTGGATGTCTTATCTGTTTCCGCGGATGATGATACTGTGGCTTGGTATGAGAATGATGGCTCTGGCGATTTCACCGCACACACAATTAGTACTGATGCCAGTGGTGCGCACGCTGTTTATGCAGCGGATTTAGATGATGATGGTGATTTGGACGTTCTTTCGGCCTCTACTCGTGATGACAAAGTCGCTTGGTATGAGAATGACGGATCTGGCAGTTTTACTACCCATGAGATCACTACTGACGCTGATGGGGTTCATTCTGTTTATGCGGCCGATGTAAATGGTGACGGTGACATGGATGTTCTTTCCGCCTCACAATTTGATGATACTGTGTCTTGGTATGAAAATGATGGCTCTGGCAATTTTACTAAGCATGATATTGCCACTGACGCGACCACTGCTAAAAGTGTCTATGCAGCGGATTTTGATGGCGATGATGATATGGATGTTGTGGCCGCTCTAACTGATGACAACACTATTGTTTGGTATGAAAACGATGGATCTGAGGATTTCACGGCGCATACAATTACTACCGAGGCCGAGGAAGTGCGTACAGTCTATGCCTCTGATTTAGATGAGGACGGTGATATGGATATTTTATCTGCTTCTATTAGTGATGGAACTATTGCTTGGTATGAAAATGATGGATCTGGAGAGTTTGAGACCCACGAGATTGCTGATGCCAAAAGTGCTCGAACTTTGTATGTAATAGACATGGATGATGATGGAGACTTAGATGTTGTGGCTAACTCCAAAGAAACTGAGGTGTCGTGGTATGAAAACGATGGCTCAGAAAACTTCACAGCTCATGTTGTAGCCGCGGCTGTAGATGTTGTTACCTCAGTCTATGCTGGGGACCTAGATGGCGATGGGGACATTGATGTTCTCTCAGCTTCTTCGGATGACGACACGGTGGCCTGGTATGAAAATCCGGCTAACTAATTACTAATTAGGTATTCGGCTGATTCTTCGATTAAAAACTCCGTTCCCGCCAAAAACTCCGGATGGAGTCCAAACACGATAACTCCCCCACTTTCGGAGTCGCCATCACCGTTGTAATCCGTTGTGTATTCAGTTTCGACAATGGCGGCTTGACCAATGGCATTATAGCCAGCATCAAAATTGTCCGTATAAGTAGCTAAAGTTGTAAATCCGGCCCCATTAAAAACTGGCCCGCCAGCGTAAGTCATCATAAATTGGTCGCCAGCCGCGTAATAGCTATCAAAAATGTCGTGATCCGTTGCCACCTCTACATCGGGATAAATGGCTGCTCCAATAAACGCGGTCCAATCATAATCATAATCCGCGTTAACACCTTCTCCAGTTCCAAAAACATTCCAAGTTGCGTCCGGAACGTAGGGATAATCCATTAGATACATTGTTTCACTACCCGCGATTCCCCCTCCACAAACGCCAATATAATTACCACCAGCATCCATATAAGTTTTGACTGTGTCACGTAAGCCAGTATTAAACATGGCATCTGTTACAGGATCCATGCCTCCTGGCCAAACTAACAAATCATAAGTGTTATCAAGATCTGTTTCGACGTAAGAACTGTCTAAGAAAGTTACTGTGTAGCCTTGAGCGGAGAGAATATCGCGCAGCAAAGTATCGCCGGTGGAGTCCGTATCTACAACCCAAACACTATAATCTGCTGGATCGTAGGTTTCGACTGGTTCACCATAAGAGAGCCAGGCTACATCCTCGGCAGCGTGAACTGCGTCCCACCCGCCAAGGGCTTGCTCTTCTAAGCGAACGTCAAAATTAGCCACCCCCACACCACGAATATCAGCTTGAACCGTATCCGACTCATTTTCGGATTGAATTTCCACGAAAACAGACGGCACATCAACGTAAGCGTCACTACAATCATCTAAATAACAAACCGTGGTCCAGGACTCAGTAATCGATTCGGAATCGAAATATATACCTGAATCAGATAAATCGAGAGTGGAATCAACCGCTACATAAGCGATGTCCTCGGGCATGTGACGCCCATCCCAGCCTCCGGGGTCGCCGTTGCCAGGGTCCTCTTCGTCACGAACATCAAAACTAGTGGCGCTGATACTGGTTATATCGGGTCGCGAAACATGGCCTCCGTCATTACTATTAAGTTGAGCAAACACTAGCGGGGCTGAAGCGTATGTTTCGGTAAAAGTAACTGTTTCGCTATAAGCGTAATTGGGTTGATAAAAATTAGAAGTCCCAGCTTCGATGCCGTTTCCAGATGTAATTTCAGTCGGGTCAAAAGCAATCCAATCTACTGTTTCATACACATGCGGCCCATTAAGCCAGGAATTATCGCGCCCACGATCTTCCTCGATTTTTATTTGGAAAGTAGTGGTAGTAACATTACGGATAACGGGTTGAACGGCTTGGCCGCCGATTTCAGTTTGTGGCTCGGCAAAAACTATTGGCGTATTAGTAAATGTTTCGTTAAAACTAACATTAACCCATTGATGCCGGACTGACTCGGACCCAGAGTCAAAAGTAAGGGTTTCTTGGCCAAAATTGGCGCTGACCGGCGCGATAAGGGCGACTATAAGCGTTAGCAAGAACGCGAACTTGATTAAAGTTTTCATTTTGGTGGGGTGTTTCAAAAAATAGTGCTTACAATTTTACAATAGAATCAGCTTTTTCTCAATTGACGGGTTGGAGGAGATTCGCTTGCGTAAGAGATTGTAGCGCGCTAAATTGTCCCCGTGGAAGATTTAAATGGAAAACCAGAAGTAATGGCCCCAGTGGGATCGTTTGAAGCCCTAAGTGCTGCGATCAAGGCTGGAGCAAATAGTGTGTATTTTGGGGTGCAACAGCTTAACATGCGCGCCCGGTCAGCTGCTAACTTTACTTTGGACGATCTCCGGGAGATTGCAGACACCTGTAACGAGGCTGGCGTGCGGACTTATCTTACGGTAAACACTGTGCTTTATGACCACGATTTGACTCTGATGCGCGCGATTATCGATACTGCCAAAGAGGCCAATGTTACGGCCATTATTGCGCAGGATATGGCCGCGATTTTGTATGCGAATAAAGTTGGCATGACCGTCCATATTTCGACGCAGCTTTCGATCTCAAATTACGAGGGAGTTAAGTTTTATGCGCAATTTGCCGATACTATTGTGCTAGCGCGAGAAGTTGACTTGGATTCTATTGCCGCGATTTGTAAAAAAATTAAAGAAGAAGATTTGCGCGGGCCCGCTGGCGAATTAGTAAAAATTGAGATTTTTGTCCACGGAGCCTTGTGCATTGCCCAAAGTGGCCGCTGCCAAATGAGTTTGTTGCAATCCAATACTTCGGCGCAGCGAGGTGCTTGCCTGCACGAATGTCGCAAGCAATATGAGGTTAAAGACATGGAAACTGGCCACGAATTACGCATTCGCGATCACTACATTATGAGTCCAAAAGATCTGTGCGCACTCCCCTTCCTAGATAAACTGATTGAGGCCGGTGTGGCAGTCCTTAAAATCGAAGGCCGGGGGCGTTCCCCGCAGTACGTTGATGTTGTGGTAAGAGTTTATCGCGAAGCGCGGGATGCAATTTTGGCGAAAGAATTTACCGAAGAAAAGAAGAAAGAATGGATGGAGCAACTTGGTACTGTTTATAACCGTGGTTTTTGTGATGGTTATTATCTTGGTAAACCTCTTCCGGAATGGAGTGGTTACTCTAAAAATCGTTCAACTGACGAACGGACTTTTGTTGGTCGAATCGGACACTACTATCCAAAAATTGGAGTAGCGGAAATTTCCGTAGATGCCCAAGAAATTGCAGAAGGAGATCGTATCGTAATTATGGGTAAAACCACAGGTGTTATGTACGTTGATGTGGAATCTTTGCGCAAGCATGATGATGCTCCTAAAACTGTGACTATTCCGGTTCCAGATCGTGTTCGATTAAGTGACAAAGTCTATCTTATAACTAAGCGTGATTTAGATGAGCTCAATTAAAATCATCCACCGCCCGGCAAAATGTATTGGTTGCCGCTCTTGTGTGAGTCTGGCTCCGCACACTTGGCTGTTAAACGAAAAAACCGGTAAAGCGGAGCTTATTCACGGCCATCCTCGCAAAGATTGTTTTGTTGCCGAATTGATGCCGTGTGATGTATCCTCAAATCAGAAGGCAATGGAAGCCTGTCCCATGAATATAATTCAAATTTCAAATATTTAACCCCTCCCAGATGAAAAAATCTATAAATACCGCGATTAATAAACAAATTAACGCTGAAATCTACTCTGCTTATTTATATTTAGCCATGGCGGCTTACTTTGATGGCACTGGCTTAGATGGTTTTGCGTCCTGGATGAAAATGCAAGCTCAAGAAGAAATGTTCCATGCTATGAAGTTTTACGGCTTTGTTTATGAACGTGGCGGATCCGTTGTGATGGATACAATTGAAAAACCATCCGCAGACTTTAAGTCTCCTTTGAAAACTTTTGAAGAAGTTCTAAAACACGAGCAACACGTTACCAGTCTTATCAACGGACTTTATGACTTAGCTGTGAAGGAAAAAGATTTTGCCTTTCAATCACTACTCAATTGGTTTGTGGATGAACAAGTAGAAGAAGAAGACACCGCGCAAAAGACAATTGATAAGATTAAATTAGCTGGTGAAAGTGGCCCTGGTCTTTATATGTTAGACCAAGAATTAGGAGCGCGTACTTTTACTCCACCGGCGGCTGATGCTGAGGCTTAATCCATCTTAACCGCCTCCCATGTTCCGGTTTCATTAGTGGCGCTATTGTGCCAGACTCCTTCGAGTACTTCGGCGCCATCGCCATCAATGCTGTAAGTGCCTTGAAAAGTAACACTGCCGTCATTAGATTCAATAAAAACTACTCCATCTTCATAAGTGAAGCTGCTCAAATAATCTGGCATGTCACCTTCGTGGGTTTCGCCAGTCTCGGTTTGGACTTTGATCCAATCTGTGTCAGCCCGACCATCCGCGCCTAGATATAAACTTTGAAAGCGAGCTATTTCCCCCTCGCCCCAACCTTGGATATTCATCATCCAGTAACCAAGAATTTCATAACCATCTGGTAAATCACTGACTCTAGTAGCAGTCCAGCTATAAGTCCCCGCTTGAGAAGTTATGGTTCCACTGGCGTGACTATCATCGGTTAAGGTTCCTCTAGAGGTGGAGCTGCCATTTAAAGCATGCATAGTTAAACCATAGCCATCTAATACATAACTGGCCCAATTCTGGCCAGTGCCTCTAAAATTTGGATATCCAACATAACCTTCCGGAGTTGTAACTACGCCACTAACGGTTTCAGCTAATCCTAAAGGGTAAATAAAAACCGTATTATCAATGCGTCCGCCACCTTCCATAATCGTTAAAACCCAAACTCCAGTGGCGTCTAGGCGTTGTTCTTGTTCGGCAACCTCTTCGGTATTATCCTCGGTGGCGTCTTCTTCGGATTCCTCAGGGCCGCAGCCAACTAAAAACAAACTAAAAACTAAAACTAGGGCAAAGAAAGAGAGTAGTTTTTTCATGGGTGGATTGGTTAAATGTTACCATCTAATTGTTTCTGATCTTTTGTCTGTTCTTGTAAACGAACCAAAAGCCCTTTTATTAAAAATTCGGCAAAAGATTTTACATTTTCAAAATCCTGCTCAAAGTGATTTTCCTTAAAATAATCACGCAAAATAAAGGTTACGAGCTGAATTATAACCGATTTTGGCACTGGTTTAGCCTTGGGATTTTCGTTGAATTCAATCACAGTATTTAAAATCCGTTCCGGAATTGGCTCCATGGCATCCCACATAGAGCGAGTCCATAAATCAATAGCTAAACGCATTTTAAGTGGCAAAGATTGATCTGTTCCTAGAACAATTAGGGCTCCTTTTAGCTCTTTTTGCTCAAGGTCCGCTAGACTGGTTTCCTCCTCGTCCTCATTAGATGGTTCCGCTGGTTCGTCATCTAAATTTAATTCTTTGCCTGTTAACTGGAAATGGATGCCCACTTCTTCTTGAATTTGTTTATTACCAAGCAGAACAATCGCGAGAATAAAGGCTGCTGGGATGTTTTGCTCAAGACAGCGGGAAATTAAAAGCGTGATGTCTTTGCGGGCACTATTCCGAATAAATTTAAGTAAAATTGCGACTAGCTTATCTTCTTTTTTCTTTTGCTTGCCCTCTTGTTTTTTAGCAGCCGCCATTTGACGCTGATTCCGAGCCATGCGCGCTTTGTACTCACGCACCTGCTCCGGGCTTATTGAGCCGTCCGCATCATCTAATCCAATAAATGTATCTATTCCCATTTTCAAACAAACTAAAGAGGCACCCTAATTGGTGCCTCCTTATTTTTGCGTAAAGTCCAGGTTTGATCAACCTTATTTCTTCTTTTTCTTCTTAGCTTTCTTTTTTGGCTTACAAGCATCTTTACAGCAGCAACAAGAGAAAGCGTTATAAATCCAAACAAAAATTGCAGCTCCTAAGAAGCCATCAATAAATCCTTCACCCAAGCCAATAAAGGCTCCAGCGACAGAAATTTCGTACCAAGGATAAACTCCAACTAACAGAGTTAGTAAATGTTCGGCATAATTTGTGTATACCGCGAGCAAGGTCATGGCAAATAAGCCTAGGCCCCAAAGTATTCCACAAGTGAGACCAGCAGCTTTCCAGCAGAGTTTCATAATAGGAGGGTTAAATAATGAAACTAAATATTAGTTTACGTTAACATGAGTTTTTCGAAAAATTCTTCCGTCGTATTTTTTAATTCTCTTTTCGCTGAAGGAAACTTTTCCATCTTTAGTTGCGAACAACGTGTGATCACGACCAACACGCACATTTTCTCCTGAGGCTATAGCGGTACCCCTTTGACGAACTAAAATGCTACCAGCAGTCACAGTTTGACCACCGTATCTCTTAACACCGAGGCGTTTAGCATTGGAATCGCGTCCGTTTTTCGTCGATCCTCCGGCTTTTGTCTTGGACATCTTATAAGGGGATTATTTTCTAAAGCGAAAGTACTCTATAAGAAAACCTATTTTAAGGCAAGAGTTTTTTCAGGATTAAACACGAAATTTTCGCCCCTCATAGCGAACTATTTCAATCGCGCTTTGCTGGCTAAGAATTTCCTTGGAAAGTGGGTCGTTGTAATCTGAGTCATAAACAACCTTGGAGATACCGGAATTCAAGATCATTTTGGTGCAAATTACGCAGGGGAAAGTGTTGCAATAAAGCGTGCTTCCCTCGATATTGATTCCAAATTTAGCGGCCTGAGTAATAGCGTTTTGCTCGGCATGAGTACCACGGCAAATTTCGTGGCATTTACCTGATGGGATGCCCATTTTTTCGCGCAGACAGCCCCCAACCTCGGCACAATGCGGAATAGTTCTCGGCGCTCCGTTATAACCAGCTGTTAATTGTTGTCCATCCTTGGCGATAACTGCTCCTACCCCACGGCGGAGGCAGGTGGCCCGCTTGGCCCAAGTATAGGAAATCTCCATAAAAATCTCGTCAAAAGTAGGCCGGCCCTCACCGTTCCATAGTTTAATAAAATGTTCGAATTTAGTGTCTAAATCGTCTAAGGTCCCCTCATTAAGAATAAGGTGATCCACTTGATCGAGGCACTTTTTGACCTGTTGACCCTCAGGTGGCTCCCCTTCTCCTTTTTCTTTGTTTAGTTTTTGAAGAACTGTTTCGCGATCTAAATCAAGCCCACCGCGACGACGCTCTAGAATTCGATCTACTAAAAGATCACTATTAGCCGTAACACCAAGTACTTTGAAGTCAGGCAATTCGCGTAATTCCTCAATGCAGGCCGGATTACGAATGCCATCGATTACCCAGTTTTCATCGGGTTTATTAGCTACTTTTTCGCGAGCTTTTAAGCCCAAAACACCTGCACCATGCTCGGCCCGGAGCCCATTTCCAACCTGTTGTAGGTTTTCGCGGGTGTGTTCCAAATTCTGCTTAGTGGCTTCTTCGCGCACCATATCTGATAAAGAGACATATTTAAATCCTTGAGCCTGTAATCGCTTAGCAATTTCTCCTTTTCCGCTACCCATATAACCAGTTAATCCAACTATCATTATTAAGGGGGTTAAAGTAGCGCTATTATAGGCTATTTTAATGGGCTATCCAACCTGGATTTTTCCCTGAAAATCAGGTATAATATATGGATAAATTTGAATCTAACACTATTTATGCGTTTGCTTGCCCAAAAAACTCTGATTCTCTCGCTACTACTTACCATTCTAATGGGGTGGGCGCTGCCAGCTGCCTTAGCAGATGAAGATCTTACTGCGGAACCTGTTGAGGAAGAGGAAGTTGTTGAGGAAATTATTGCACCAACTCCAATTGTTTCGGATGCGGTTCGTAATGCATATTTGATGATTAGGTTGAATCAATACTTACAACAGGCTGAGCGAAATTATAAATCCCTACAATCAAAAATGGATCAAACTCGGGACGGAATTGAGGAAAACCGCTATACAATTGATACTTTAGATGGTCAGATTTTTCATTTGGACGCCCTGATTGATACGACTGATTCCAAAATTATCAGTGTAACAACGCAGATTGCGGAAAAAGAGCAGGAAATCAAGGATTCACTTGAGGCTCTGGAATTTAGTGAAGTTCAAATTAACGGACAAAAGGACGCCTTATCTTCTTATCTTCGGTTGATCTACTTTGAAACTAATTTGAATTCTTCGCAAAATATGGAAACTAACTTCCTAAAACTATTTATGCGAGATGGGACTATTTCAACTAGCCTGCAAACTTCTTCTTTTCTGTCGATTTTGGAAAAACAGGCTGAGAACTTGATTGATGGGTTGGAAAATTTGGAGCGTGAACAACTTAAAACTAATTATAATCTAACACTTAAGCAGAATCAGTTAGATGACTTAGAGGAGGAATTAGAAGCAGAATATCGCAATTTAACGGCTCAGCTTGAAGGCAAACAAAATCTTTTGCATGAAACCGAGGATCACGATGAGATTTACCGTGAATTGTATGCGTCCTACAAAGCAGCTCAAGAAGCAATTTTAGATGAAATTAATCTTTTCCAGACTAATATTTTGGCGCTAGAAGATCGCTTGGCACAGTACAGCGGCACTATTACAGAAGAAGAAATCGCCTTAATTGACCAAATTAAAAACGATTCAGATGTAGGTTTTGCCACGGCCGCAGCTGCTAACTTTTTGGATCTAGACTGGCCGGTTTCTCCAAGTTTAGGATTAACAGCGTTTTTTGATGACGAAGATTATGTGTCACGATTTGGGGTAGCTCACCACGCGACGGATGTCCGAATTGCGCACGGATCGATTATTTATGCGCCCGCTGATGGCATGGTTTATAAGGTTTATGATGCTGCTAAATTAAGTGATGAAACCGAAAGACTTGGATATGGGTATATTATTTTGGCCCACCGTATGGGAACTATGACCTTGTATGGTCATATTTCTAGTGCCTTGGTTTCGGAGGGAGATTTTGTAAATCGCGGACAAATGATTGGCTTAACCGGTGGGACACCAGGAACGCCTGGTGCTGGAGCCCGAACTACCGGAGCTCACCTCCACTTTGAGGTTATTCAAGATGCAGTCCGGGTTGATCCGCTAGAATATCTTCCATTGGCAGAGGTCCCGACTGAGTCTTTGCCTGACACCTACACTCCAATGTTAGAGGAACAGCTTCGCGAGGAATTGCGCGAATTACAAGAGGCTCAAGAAAATGAAGAAGCCACTGCTGAGGAAGAAGCCCCGTGGAGCCAATATGACGAAACCGAGCTTATCCAAGAAACTATTGAGAATAATTTTGTGATTGATTCTCTTGATGATGACGCCCAAGAAGACTTCTGGACGCATGGAGCGAATAATTAGAATTGTGATTTCATCACAAAATAAGCGCCAATGCAGAGTAAAATTAGGATGAATACCAAGCCAAAAACTCCTTTGCCGCCTTTTTTCCCAATACGATAGAGATTAAGTTTTTCAGTAGTTACTTTGGCAACGCCCACGTATTCGTTAATGGTTTCTACAATTAATTTGGCCGCTTTGTAATTTGGTAAACCGCGCTCTTTGTTATCTAAGAAAAAGTACTTTTCGTGATCTTTTTTAAGGAGTAAATACGGGTGGTAGTTTAAATGAAGTTGAGTGTTTTTGGCGTGCGCTCTCTCTACATCTGGCTCCTCTTTAACCTGAGTTGGGTCGTGCTCTTCTTGAAGAACTTCCTGCTCAGTTTTGACTGGCTCTGGCGCAGCATGGCTTTCTTCTTCACGCACTCGTTCAACATCAGCGTATTCAATTTCGGAAAAGTTAAAAACAATGCGCTTTTTCCCTAAGTGCTCTTCAACTGTATCGCGGGAACCATCAATTAATAAAATTTGCTTTTGTCTAAGCATGACATAGCATACTAAAAAAGCCACCGAAGGCCCGAGTAGTAAGGCAATAAGTGTATATAAAGTCACGCTTCCGATTACGGATAAACCAGCGCCTAACCCTAAAACTCCGGTTAAGGCCACAATAATGGGAGTGGTTTTTTCGGAATAAATAAACGTGACCCGGTCTTTTTCGTTAATAGTTTTTAGCATGGGAGGTTAAGTTACATAAAAGCCGATTAAGATTTTACCATAGAATGTGGCTTCTCCTAAGCGCGTACACACCTGCTTTCTAGCATGAAGTACAAAATTGGAATTATAAATAGTGTAAGTAGAGTGGAAAAACTCAAACCAAAAATAATTGAAACTCCCAGGCTCCCCCACATCTCGTCAGTAAGAGTGGTTGGGATAATAGCTAGAACTGTAGTGAGTGTAGTTAAGACCACTGGACGGAAACGGCGGCTGGCACCCTCCAAAATGGCCAAGGCGATTTCTAGGCCTGCTTGGCGCTGTTTATTAATAGCATCAATAATCAAGATGGCGTTATTCACCACAATTCCCACCAGAGCAACGACTCCAATAAAACCAGGGAAGTTGAGGGTCATACCCATAATTAGCAGCCCTCCAAATACCCCGATCAGGGCGAGTGGCATTGTGGATAAAATAATAAATGGCTGCGCGTATGAATTAAATTGGGCAATCAGAATTAAATAAATCAGCACCACTGCCACCCAAAGCGCATAAAACAGATTAGTGAATGACTCTTTGATCTCTTCGTCTTCACCGCCAAAAGATACGCCATAGCCTTCAGGGAATTCGTAACTTTCAAGTTCTTGCTGGAACTCGGCTAAGACTTGTCCGGCGTTGTAGCCAGGAAGTAACTGACTGCGTAAGGTGATGATTTTATCAAGATCATGGTGATTAATAGAACTTAGGCTACCGGCAAGATCGGCCTCAATGAAGGTGCTGAGGGGCACCGGGCCGGACATGGTCATGATTTGCAGTTGCTCCAAGTCCTCGAGGCTGGCGCGGTCTTCTTCATTAAGGCGCATGATAATATCTGTTTCGTCACCGTTTTCGCGATAAACACCAACATCCATGCCGCTCTGGGCATTGCGTAGGAAGTTAGCAACTGTGGCCGTGGTAAGACCGAGAGTTTGCATTTTATTGCGATCAAAACGAATTTGGTATTCTTGAATGGACTCTTGCAGACCATCGTCAATTTCAACTGTTCCTTCCACGTTCCCTAAAATCCCAGCCAAATCTTTGGCTAAAACTTGTAGTTTGTCATTGTCTTCACCATAAACACGGAAAACAATGGGATCATCTGATGGCGGGCCCTCCTCAAACAAAACAAAGGTCAGAGTTGCTCCAACTAACTCTGGGGCCTCGACATCACGCATTAACTCCATGATTTCGCCACTCGTCATATCTCGTTCGTCAGACTCAAACAGCATAATTGAAAAGTAGAGTGAGTTTTCGACACTACTACTAGAAAGACTAAAATCAAATTCCGAGGCACCTTGGGCCCCAGCTAAAGCCATAAAGTGTTTAACGCCATCAATGGTTTTGATATGTTCCTCCAAAACCTTGGACGCCTCATTACTTTTTTCGATTTCGGTACCCTGCGGAAGAGTGACGTTAATTGTAATCCAATCACTATCCGCTGATGGGAACATTTCTACGGGAATTACTCCTGTTATGGGTAAAGCCAAAGCTCCGACAAAAGCCAAACCTATTAAGCCAATTGCTCGACGACGCAGTCTTTTACTATCTAAAAGTGCGCCAAGGGCATTTCGGTATTTCTCACGCAAGACCGCAAAGCGAATTTTCTTGGTTTTGTGATCGTCCTGTCCGGCTTGTTTAGGAATAAATTTTGAGGCAAAACTGGGCACTAAAATAATTCCCACAAACAAAGCTCCACTAAGCGCAAAAACCACCATCAGTGGAATCACTCGAATATACTCCCCCATAATCCCGGTCATAAACAGCATGGGCACAAAAGCAGAGATTGTTGTTAACACCGCCGAAATAAGTGGAATCCCAATTTCGTTAGCCGCGAGCAGTGCCGCCTTGCGACGCCCCGTACCCGTAACTTGAATCATGCGATAGATATTTTCGGCCATCACAATCCCGTTATCAACCAGCATCCCCAGCGCCAAAATTAAGGCAAATAAGGTCAGTCCATTAATACTCATTCCTGTGAAAAGCAGCATTCCAAAAGCGACCCCCAGCGATAGTGGGATCACCATGGACGAGATAAGAGCGGCCTGTAATCCCAAAAACAAAATTAGGACTGCACACACAATAAAAATACTAATTACAACGTTGCGCATTAGGTTATTAATCTCTTTTTCCGCCTCAGCAATTCCATCCCAAATCACCACTAACTCGGCTCCTTCTAACTCACCGGAGTCCTCTAATTCTTGCATCCGAGCGTGGATTTCTTCACCAACTTTAATAATGTTATCACCCTGGCGTTTAATCACGGAAAGTCCGACGGATGCAAATTCCTCCCAAGTGCCGTCCTCGGTTATACGGCTTACACGGGCATAAGAATTCATCTCGCGATTTGTGTCTTCAATAGTGGCTAAGTAGCGAAGATAAATTGGGGCTCCGTCTTCTGAATAACTAACAATTAAATTTTGGATGTCACTAAGTGATTCAAACTCTCCCAACACACGTAAAAGGTAGTTTTGATTGTTAATAGAAAGATCGCCGACAGGAATATTCACGTTTTCGGTTTGGAAAACAGCGCTAATTTGATCGAGCGTAACCCCATAAAGAGCCAGCCGATTGGCATCCACATTAATCTGGATTTCGCGCTGCAAAGTCCCGGTTACGGTCACATCGCCAACACCCGGAATTTCCTCGAGCTCCTCCTCTATTAACTCGGCTTTTTCGGTTAAAAGCTCTAAGCCATCGGAGCTGATTAAGTTCATGTCGAGAATCGGGAAATCACTCATATCGACCTTAGTAACTACCGGATCGCTGGCATCGTCAGGAAGTTCTCCTTGTACGGAAGCCACCTTATTCTGAATCTGTTGGATCTTGGTATCCATATCCACGTCATAAGAAAACTCAACCATAATGGTGGACATGGAAAAGCTAGAGGTGGAGCTAATTGTTGTAATGTCATCGACTTCGTTAATTTGAGTTTCGAGTTTGTCAGTTATTTGCGATTCAATGTCTTCTGGAGAGGCGCCGGAGTAGAATGTGGAGACAACAGCGTACGGAATGTTGATTTCCGGCGCCTGCTCACGCGGCAATGTTAAGTAGGCAAATGATCCCCAAATAACTAAAAACAAAGCCAATAGACTTGTAATTCGATGATTATCGATAAAAACTTTGGCAATGCGCCCGACTATATTTAGTTCTTTGTACTCCATGAATCCTAGTTTACGAGAATGGTTACCTTATCGCCATCATCAATTAAGTTTTGCCCTTGAATAACAATTGTTTCGCTGGCTTCTAATCCCGCCGCAATAATTGCGTAACCATCACTCACGTCAGATATCTCAACAACTCGTTCATAAGCCACGCCATCTTCTACTACAAACACTATATCTCCCGCAATAGTGGAGCTAACTGCTTCTAGAGGGACCACTACCTGCGAAGTTTCATCGCTAAGTTCCACGTCCACCTCGGCGCTCATCCCAGAAACTAAAGGAGTCCCCTGAATGTCACTGATATAGGCTTTAACGGTATAAGTGCGGGCATTGTCTGGAATTGGTGAAAGATAATAAATCCAAGCTTCAAACTCTGTGTTTGGATAAGCATCAATATTCAGACTCATAGTGTCTCCAACCGTGAGATATGGAATTTCAAACTCACTTACAGAAAATTCAACTTTAAAATAAGCAGTATTAACAATAGTTCCGATAGGCATGCCAGCGGTGATGATTTCGCCTGGCTGGATATCAAAATTAGCTAACATTCCATCCATTGGGCTTTCAATTATTCCTGTTTCAGATTGAATTTGAGCGGCCTCAAGCTGAGCCGCGCTAAGGGCAACTTGATGCTCGGCCAGGGAGATTTGTTGATTATATTGGGCTTGCAAAACGTCTAAGCTTTGGTAAGCGGAATTTAATTGATTTTGAATACTATTAACAGATAGGGAAGCGCTGTTTTCACTCTGAGTCATCTGTACTTCCATGCTACTTAGGTTAGCCTCAGCCGCCTGAAGATTGTCTTCGGCGCTTTCAACCCCAGCTTCAGCATTTTCTATAGAAATATCTGCACTTAATTCCACTGTCTCTAGTCCTTCTTTAGTGGCTTGAATTGTGGATAGCTGACTAGCAATCGTAGCCTGATCCGCGTCGTAGGTAGCTAGATAACTATCATAGACAGATTCGTATTGATCTGGAGGTGTTCGTTCTAGCCGTAAAATTTCTTCCATATCATCAACTAGGCTTAAGGTCTGATCTAGAACATCCTCCACATCTGCCAAAGCCTCCTCAATTGTCTCGCGCTTATCATCTGAGGAAAGCTTATCAACAGTTTCATTCACCTCTACATAAAGGCTATTAGCCTCTCGCAAGGACTGATCAGCCCGCATTAAATAGCTATGATAAGAGATGGTGTCTAGCTCGTCACGGTATCGCGGGTAATGAGTGTTGTCATCATAGACTCCAAGCAATTCATTAACATGTTTGATGCTAGCATTGGCGCTGTCTAAAGCTGATTTCGCGTAAGTTATGGCTTGAGCACGCCCTTCACTAATACTTACTTCTGCCTGCTCCTCGGTATTTTCTAGAGCTTCTTCGGCAATTTCAAGTGCAGTTTCAGCTGATTCAACCTGTTCTTCGTAAACCTCTATGCTGGCTTCTCCGCTTTGAGATGTTAATCCTTGAGAAGTTTTGGCATAGCGTAACTGATCAGAAAGCTCCTCAATGGTCCATTCCATGGATTGGATATCCTCGTTTAAACTTGTATAAAGCGCGTTTAAACTACTTTGCGAAGAGCTAAGAGCAATTTCAGCCTGATCGATCCCATTCTGGTAAGTACTGTCTTCATCTTGCTCAATACTAAGAATTGATTCACTTGTTTTAACGTTACTCCCCTCACTAATGTGCACAGCTGTGACCTCGCCACTCACCATGGGTATTAAATCCACTTGTGAGGCGGCCAAGATACTAGCCGGCAAAGTTATAGTCGGTGCTAATACTTGCTCGGTCACTTGTTCCACTAAAACCTGCTTTCCAGTACGTGGGACTGGACCGTCATGGGTTTCAGTTTCACCTCCAATCATTCTAAGTCCAATAATTACTCCGAGAACAACTGCCAAAATTCTTACTAAGCGCTTTTCTAAAATCATCTTAAATTTTTACAGGGTCAAATAATAGTACTTTACCTTAAAAAGTCAAGAGGGGGCTTCTGATTTGACTCCCCCACTTCAATCCGTCAAAATGGGGTTTGTTAAGTTTCTAAACATTCCTCCTTTGATTAAGTTTGTGCTGAAATCTCTCCGCTCCATATTTTTTACGGAGATTTCTTCTTGGAAATCTCTTTTTCGTATTGTGCTGTTTTTAGTTTTTCTAGTGACCCTGTTTTTTGTAGGTGATATGGTGCGAATTTTCTTGGTGATTGGCTTAGCCTTATACCTGTTTACGACCGAGCTACTGCCAGTTGATATGACCGCGCTACTACTGATGTTAATGGTGATTCTTACTGGCTTGGTTACGCCAGAGGAAGGGTTCTCGGGTTTTGCCAATCCAGCGACTTTGACAGTCCTGGCCATGTTTATCTTGTCAGCTGGGGTTGAGCGGACTGGGTTAATTAAAAAAATGGGTGGATACTTATTTAAATTTGCGGGTAATTCCCAAATCCGACAGATTTTAGTGATTGCACTATTTATTGGACCTATTTCGGGATTTCTAAATAACACGGCCACTGTGGCGATTTTTCTACCCATGGTTATTTCACTCGCACTTCAGGCTAAAACTCCGGTTACTAAGCTTTTAATTCCCCTATCTTTTATTTCGATGCTGGGTGGCACGCTTACTTTAATTGGAACCTCTACAAATGTTTTGGCGAGCTCTCTACTTACGCAATACGATATGCGACCGCTCGGAATGTTTGAATTTACTCATATTGGAGCAATTGTTCTAGTAATTGGAATTGTTTATTTTCTTATTATTGGTCGATTTCTCCTGCCAAGTCGCGAAAACGAGTCCACAGAAGAGGAATTTCTTCCTTCTAATTTTTTAGCGACTATTCGTATTGATCATGGGTCTAGGTTTATTGGAAAAAGCGTAAAGCAACTGGATTTTGAAACTAAATTTTATCTCCGCGTTCTAAAAATCGTTCGCAATGACAACGCTTTTGTAAAACAGCTAGATACGCAACCGATCCAAGAGGGCGATCTTTTGGTTGTATCTGGAGATCAGCAACGTATTATGGATTTTGACCGTCGCAAAAAAGAAACCATTGTTGCTTTTGATCATCCGGAACGCCGCCGGGTACACGGTCGTATTGTTAAAATTATCATTAAGTCTAGCTTTTTCCATCATAAAACCATTAATGAAATTCGGTTCTGGCGACGCTATAATATTGCTTTACTTGGCATTCACCGCGCTGAGCTTTCTCCTGGCCATATTTCTAATTTAAAACTTCAGCATGGTGAGGTTTTGTTGGTTAAAGTATCTGAAACAAATTTAAAAAGACTGAGGAAATCACGTGATTTTATGATTTTAGAGGAGGTTGAGGGTGAATATCGTGAAGATAAAACCCTGCAGGCCTTGGCTATTGTAGCCGGTGTGGTGGCTTTGGCGGCGTTTAATATTTTACCAATTGCCGTATCAGCAATGTTAGGAGTTTTGGTAATGTTTATGACTAGGGTTTTGCGCCCTTTTGAGGTTTATGAATCTGTTAACTGGGATGTAATCTTTTTGTTAGCTGGGGTTATCCCACTTGGTATTGCTATGCAAAAAAGTGGAGCCGCAGACCTGATTGCGAATACGATTGTGGCTTATTCTGGATTTCTTACTCCCCTGGTTTTGCTGATGGTTTTTTATGGAATCACCACCGTACTTACCGAAATTATTTCTAATAACGCGGCTGTCGTTCTTTTGATCCCGATTGGAATTGCTGTGGCTGACAAATTGGAGCTAAATCCTTTAGCGTTTGTACTAGCCGTGATGTTTGCGGCTTCAACAAGTTTCCTAACACCGGTTGGCTACCAAACTAACACCATGGTTTATGGTAGTGCTAATTATAAATTTACGGATTTTATAAAAGTCGGAGGTCCGTTAAATCTTCTACTCTTATTTGTGACTAGCTATCTTATTTATCACTTTTTTGGGCTTTAACTGCCATCAAAAAAGGCCCGCTAACTAAATAGCAGGCCTCTTTTTAGTTTGAAAAGAATCTATCTTTCCTCACGTGGACGAGCAACGTTAACGTTAAGTGGTCGTCCGTCGAGCTCTTTTTCGTGCCACATTTCGATAGCAGCTTGAGCTTCCTCAGCAGTTTCCATTTCAACGAAACCGAAACCACGAGATCGGCCAGTAGCGCGATCAGTCATGATAGTAGCAGATACAACAGTACCAGCTTGGGCAAAAGCCTCTTTTAGATCGTCATTAGAAAGACCCCAAGAAAGGTTTCCGACGAATAGTTTGTTCTCCATATTTATAAGGTTAAAGAATGAGAACCGTAACCTGGTTCTCACTCTACCTTGTAGCTCAAAAACCAAACTTACGGCGGAAGAATAGCAGGTTTTCCAGCGAAGTAAAGAGCAAAATGATATAATGTTTTGGCTTATGTTTTTAAACAAAAAAACTTTTTACATTTTTGGAAGCCTGCTCCTGTTCATAGTTATGATTGTTGGGCCGGCGCTCATTGTTACGTCTGGAGCTCCTTTCGCGCGCGCTGAAGTCCAAGAGAATGAAGGTGATTGTGTGTTTTTGTTACACGGACTTGGTCGCTCTTCTTATCTGATGAATGGGCTAGTAGGCAACTTTTATGAGGCCGGCTATATGACGATAAATATTGATTATCCCTCTACTGCATATGATATTGAAACACTCACGCAGATGACACTGGAGACTTATGTCCCGGAGTATTGCTCGGATCGAACGGTTAATTTTGTGGGGCATTCTATGGGTGGAATTATTACTCGAAACTATCTAGCGAATAATGAAGTGATGAATTTAGGGCGCGTGGTAACGATTGCCTCGCCTAATCAAGGGAGTGAATTGGCGAATTTCTTGGATAGACACTGGTTTACGCGATTATTCTTTGGCCCAGCCATGGCTCAACTAGGAACAGAAGATAAAAGCGTGCCCCTTAACTTGCCAACACCAGATTACGAGGTTGGGGTTATTGCCGGCACTAAATCTTATAATGCCCCATTTTCACAAATAATACCGGGCCCAGATGATGGGCGCGTGTCTGTTGAAAGCACAAAATTAGAAAGCATGAGCGATTATATGGAATTTCCTCTGTCTCATAGCTTTATTACTTTTTCAAAAGACGTTCAAGACGCTGCCCTGTGGTTTATTGAGTTTGGAAGATTTGAGATTGTGCATCAATAACTGCTATCCAGCCTTTTCTAACGTAATAGTTTGATTTTGAATCCAAACCGAGCTAAAAGCCACGCGACTACTACGATCCCAATCACCACAAAACCTTCTCCATCTTCGATCAATGCCACATGAATTCCTCCAAAAATAAAAAGAAGATACGTGAGAGATTGAACGCCCTTCCATTTTCTTTTTAATAAAATCATGGAAAATTTATTGGAAGTGAGCAGCACAGGGATAGCAAAAGTAATTCCAATAAATCCCCAGACGCAAACTCCTGTTGTCCAAAACTGAGGGTTAGTAATCCCTTGCCACACTGATATTTCCTGTGACAGAAAATATCCTACAAAATGTGCAATTAGCAGCAGTACTGACAGAATACCGAATTCTTTACGCAGCATAGCTAAAGTGCGTAATATCTTCAGATCCGGAAAAACATCAGCCACCGGTCGAATTAACATTACCGCAATTAAAATATTCCAACCTGTTTCGCCAAAGTCCTTGAACTCGCGTGGTTCAACAAAGATATATAGCGGTAAAACAAGTGCGAGCCAAAAAAGAACTTTTTTCAGCGTCATTAAATATGGGATCTGACCTTGGAGAATGAGTTTTTTGAGCATGTTTTTAGATTACTTCATCATAGTTTTCAGCACAACCCATTCCTTGACAAACATCTATTAAAAAGGTATAATTAGATAATGATAATTTATTCCTAACACCCTTTATCATGCGAAAAAAACGTAAACCGCTCCATAAACCACTCCTTATAGTGATTGGGGTTTTGCTAGTAGTATTTGTGGCATCCCTGTCCCAGGGAGAAATATTTCAAGGGACACTCGATGTTGTTATTGAGGAGGAGGGCCCAAGAGAAGAATCCGTTGTTATTGAAGAAGAAGGTCCAAAAGAAGAATCTGTTGTTATTGAAGAAGAGGGTCCAAGAGAAGAATCTGTTGTTTATGAAGAAGAGGAAGAGCCACCACCCGAGGCTCTCACGTTTGATATCGCAGTTACAGATATCTACTTAAATTCTAACTTAGAAGCCGTTGTTGAGCTTGAGTCAACAATCCCTTTGGATGCTGTGGAACTAGTACTCACTCATTCTCGGTCTAGCTCTGAAAACCATAATTGGGAGGCTTATTTTAAGAATTCCCAAACATCGGTTTCTGAAAGTGAACCGCTTGAATTTTCAGGTTCAAACCCATATGCCTATGAATCGGTGATCGAAGTTTGCGCCTCAACAAAGATTGACGGATTAGAAGATGCCATAGAAACAGATCCTACTAATAACTGTGCCTCAATGACTGTTCAACATGAAGACACCCAAGTTGATCTTAAGATGGTAGATTTGTCATCTATCAGCGAAACTAAAAAGTACACTGAAGTATGGAATGATTCAGGGGTACAGTTGGATGCCTATATGGCAATGGCTATGTTGTGGAATACTGCTCATACAGAAATTGTGACTATGGATACTTGGGAAGGGGCAATCTCCCCTGATGAAACACTAGATTTCACGTTTGCGGTACCTGATGCCGACCCTGGTTCTTATGATTTAGAGCTTTGCTTTTATCCAGTAGTGGAAGTCTCTGGCATTCATGAGCTTAACTATGATGACAACTGTCTAACAATGCCAGTTGAAGTTAGCTAGGTTTTACTAGATTTGAGCCCAGATATCTAAATAAACTAATAAGCACTGTATTAATTAATTTGATTACGGTGCTTTTTAGCAAACTGGGAAATGAGGCATTTGCCAAAACCCATTTTATGTTGCTTTTTTATAGATGTGTGTTAGGATTCCACCCTCGAGACTTCGAGATATTAAGTAAATTACATGACACCATTTAGTGATCTTGGTTTGAATCCCATGATTCTGCAGGCTTTGGCTGAAATCGGATTCGAAACACCAACACCAATTCAGAGCAAAGTAATCCCCTATTTAATTAATTCTGAGAAAGATTTAGTTGGTTTGGCGCAAACGGGAACAGGTAAAACAGCGGCGTTTTCGCTGCCGATTATTCACCAATTAGATGATACGCGTGACAATGTTCAGGCCTTAATTTTGTGCCCCACGAGGGAGTTAGCGATTCAAATTGCTAAGGATATTGAGAAATTTCTTAAATATTTACCGGGGTTTTCGGTTCTTTCCGTTTTTGGAGGTCAAAGAATCGATACGCAAATTCGCGCTTTTAAAAAGAAGCCTAAAATTGTGGTTGGAACTCCTGGCCGAACTAATGACTTAATTCGCCGGGGAGTTTTAAAAGTTAATCACTTAAGTTGGCTTGTTTTAGATGAGGCGGATGAAATGCTTAATATGGGATTTAAGGAAGAATTGGATGCGATTTTGGAGACTACACCAAATAGCAAGCAAACGCTTTTATTTTCGGCAACAATGAATAAGGCCGTACGCCGTATTGCTAGCAATTACATGAAAAACCCCGACGACATTACCGTGGGCGAAAAGAATAAAGGAGCTGATAATGTGCAGCACTTTTATTATGTTGCTCATGAGAAAGATCGCTATCAGACACTGCGACGGATTGCCGATGCTAACCCAGATATCCATGGGCTTGTTTTCTGTCGTACTCGCCGGGAAACTCAACAAATTGCCGATAAATTAATTCAAGATCACTATTCAGCTGAGGCTATTCATGGAGAAATTTCACAGGAACAAAGAACGCACGTTATGAACCGGTTCCGTGATAAAAAAGTCCAATTACTCGTGGCAACAGATGTGGCGGCCCGCGGAATTGATGTAGCCGGACTAACTCACGTAATTAATTACAATATCCCAGATAAATTAGAGGCTTATCTTCACCGGAGCGGACGTACTGGTCGCGCTGGTGATAGCGGAATTTCGCTGGTGATTGTAAATATGCGCGAGAAATATAAGATTCGAATGCTAGAAGCCAAAGTTGGAAAGTCCTTTGAACAGGCAAAAATCCCAAGTGGTGAAGATATTTGTGAAAAACAACTATTTAGCTTGGTGGATAAGGTTTGTAATATGGAGGTTAATGAAGCACAAATTGGCAAATATATTGGTTTAATTACCAAAAAATTCGAACATATGAGTCGCGATGAACTGATCAAAAAACTAGTTTCTGAAGAATTTAATCGATTCTTGAATTATTATAAAGATGCGGCTGATTTGAACTCTAATGTTGGCAAAGAAGGGCCTCCACGCTACGATAAATCATCTGTTTTATTTGCCCGCTTTAGAATTGATATTGGTCGAAATCTCGGGTTACACGTCAAAGAACTCCTTGATTTTATAAACTCGCAACGGGAATTAAAAGGAGTAGAAATTGGAACAATTGAACTATCAAAAAACTACACTTTGTTTGAAATAGATCAGAAATTCAAAAACAAAGTTCTGGATTGTTTTAAAAGAGCGGATATAAATGGTCGACAGATAAAAATCTACTGTGAAGGAGAAGGAATCCGGTCTACACGCCAATCAAGTGGCAAAAGCGGCGCAGCCCGGAGACGGTTTGAAAAACATGGCGCCAGGAAAGGAGGAAGAGGGAGTGGCAAAAGCTGGGCTCCTAAAAAAAGAAAACCCAGCCGAAAACCCGGTGGCCGAAAACGGTACTAAGGTTTACATTATCCTGAGGTGTCCATATAATAATCGGTGATGGCCACAATCCCTCTCAAAAATCGTATTTTCTATTCCATTGTCGGGGTTATTTTTCTGGTGGGCACCATTGTGTCTGGTTTTGTTTTCTTTTATACCAAAAGCCAATTTTCTAATTTTTCTGAGGAAGGATGCGAATTTTTGGGTAGTTCTAGTGGAAATGAATTTATAGATGCTGTTTCGAGGATTATGGCCGCAACTACGGCCTCTTTTGTGTTTTTTGCTGCTTTAGTTTCGGCTTTGATTGTTTCGCTGTTACTCAGTCGACTTTTTAGTACTTTTGAAAAGACCAAAGAAATTATGGATGAAGTTGATGCACAGAAAACTAAAACTGGGACTTATCGTATTAGTGCTAAGACTATTAAAAAGTTCCGGGATCTTTTAGATGAGGATGAGGGGTAGATTCAAAATGGCTGGGGCGCAGGGATAGTAGGGTCGCTTCGCTCCCCTACACATCATCGCTCACTCGGCAAAAGTCCGCCAGCACACTTTCCCGCTCGTTCGCTCGATGCCCGAACCTTCACAGGTTCTCATCCCTGCTTTTTTAAAAACGTCCTCGCAAAAGCGAGACCGTTTTTAAATGGCTGGGGCGCAGGGATTCGAACCCCGGAATGCATGGACCAAAACCATGTGCCTTACCACTTGGCGACGCCCCAGTAATGAATTCGTAAATATTCTATCGATTTGGGCGAATTTGTCTATGTTTTTTTAAACTAAAAGCCCCCCTGGCGGGGAGCTTTTTCGCCTTTTATTGCTAATGCTAGCCAACTAATTTGACCATTGCATCTTGTCCCCTATCCAATGCTATACGCTCTGGGCCGGTTAATCTTGCATCTGGCTTACGACATACATACAGACGGACTTGTAACCCCTGGCCATCCTCGCTAAGCGTAACTTGCCCGCTCAAATCACACTTATCAGTTAAATCATAATCTCCTGCCGTTATACTTTCTACAAACCCATCTGCTCCTAGAATTTCACTGAATTCATAATCTAGCTCTCTTGCAAATCTCGCGGCCCACATTTCTCCGATTACGTCCTCATGGTTTGTAGGTAATTCGAATGAACCTTCGGCTGGGATGGTAATGGGCGTTGCTGTTGCCGGATTAAATGCCTCCCTGGGAAGTGCTGCTTGTATTGATTCAAGTGCGATTGTACGCATTTCATCACTTCTCTCTCTACCAACATTTCTAACTGCAAAATCAGCTAGAACTTCTAATACTCTTTCCACTGTCCACGAAGTGTCCTCTTCATCAAGGTTGTCAACTGCATCCATTAATAAATCCTGCAAATGGATGTCAAATTCAGAATACTCGCCTCTCGGAATAGTCTCTAAATAATCGCTTTCATAAAACCCTTTAACGCCTCCTTGCTGTACTGCCTGATAAGCGGCAATTCCACCACGATCTACATCTGCATAGGCCTCTCTATTAATACCTTGAAATAAGCGCTCTTGTAGAACTCGGCCAATTGTCTCACTAAGTTCCACGACTTCTCCATCTGCTGGTAAAACAATATCGCTAGCTCTAACTGGGCCATCGCGATCAATTGTAGTTTGATTCGCGGGATCATAGTCTGGCCCTGGAATAATTGTCTGTTTCATAGAATGTGATTTTATTTGTACGAAGATAAAACTGTATCATTTATATTTCTTTTGTCCAGGACTTTTTTACTGCTGTTTTTTTGGGAGTTAAAAATGTTACAATCTATCTATGGAAAATCAGCGTGTAGCGCAAATATTTCAGGAGATAGGAGACGTTTTGGAGCTTAAAGGCGAAAACCGATTTCGCTATCTTTCTTATCATCGGGCCGCGCAAACAATTACCAACTTAAGCCAGGATATTCGCAAAATTTATGACAATGGCGAGCTAGAAAAAATTCCGGGAATTGGGAAAGCCTTGTCTGAAAAAATTGCCGAAATATTAAATACTGGAAAATGTGGCACGCATGAACGACTATTGGCGGAGTTTGATAAGGGGTTGCTTGAGCTTTTGACGATTCGGGGATTGGGACCTAAAAAAGTTAAAAAGTTTTATGATGAATTAGGCATTGATAATGTGGGAAAATTAAAAGTTGCGGCCGAAAAAGGCGTGATTGCGGAATTGGATGGTATGGGTGAAAAAAGTCAGGCTGATATCTTAAAAGCGATCGCCGAGCATGAGAAACACATCGAACGATCTCATCTGATAACAGCTACTTTATTAGCGGAATTTTTGATTAAATATATGAAGGATTGCCCCGCTGTTAAGCGCGCTGAATATGCCGGAAGTTTGCGCCGCGGACGAGAAACTATCGGTGACATCGACATTTTAGCGACGGGCAAGGATCATGCCGCGATTATTGCCCACTTTTTAGCTCATCATGACATCAGTACGGTACTGGCCCAGGGCGAAACTAAGGCCAGCGTGGTGTTAGAAGGCGGGGTTCAAGTAGATCTGCGTGTGGTGGATGAGGCGAGCTTTGGCGCCGCTCTCTACTACTTTACGGGCTCCAAAAACCACAACATTGCGACACGTAAACTGGCTATTAAAAAAGGCCTAAAAATTAATGAATATGGTGTTTTTAAGGGAGAGAAATCTATAGCTGGTAAAACTGAAAAAGAGATCTTTAAGGTTCTGGGACTCCCCTACATTATTCCGGAACTACGCGAGGATCAGGGTGAAATCAAAGAAAAACTACCAAAATCAGTGGAGCTCAAAGATATCCGCGGTGATCTTCATTTTCATACTAACTGGAGCGATGGCCGCAATACGCTCGAAGAAATGGTAGCAGCTGCTAAAAAACTCGGCTACGAATATCTATGTGTGGCCGATCATTCAACCTCGGCCCGAGTGGCGCATGGATTAGATACTGACCGTATTATGGATCAGATTAAACAAGTGGATGCGCTGAATAAAAAACTGCGTGGGTTTAAGGTGTTTAAGGGTTCGGAGGTGGATATTTTAAGCGATGGTTCATTGGATTATCCAGATGAGATTTTGAAGCTGCTAGATATTGTGACGGTTTCGGTGCATACCAAATTTACCTTGTCAGCAGCTGAACAAACCGCGCGAATTATTAAGGCGATTTCGAATCCCTATGTGAATGTTTTGGGTCATCCTACCGGCCGAATTGTGAATCGAAGAGAATCTTATGAAGTTGATATTGTGGAGGTAGCGCGGGCAGCCAAAAAGAATAATGTTGCCATGGAGATTAATTCCAATTTAAGATTGGATTTAAGTGGGACAAATACGCGCATTGCTAAGGAGCATGGCGTAAAGTTTGTCATTAATACGGATGCGCACGGCATAGATCAGTTGGCATTAATGAAGTTTGGGGTTATTACCGCCAGACGCGGTTGGCTTGAAAAAAAGGACGTTCTAAATACGTTACCCTTAGAGAAATTACTAAAACTATTCAAATCATGACCAAAACCCTACACCGCTTTTTTATTTCTCCTGGTGCAATTAAGGACGATCGCGTGGTGATTAGCGACCGCGAACAAGTTCATCAAATGACACGCGTTTTGCGAATCCGAGAGGGTGAAAAGATTGTGGTCTTAATTGGTGATGAAAAAGAATACGAGGTTAAGGTCTCGGAAATTTCAAAAAAACAAATTACAGGAGAGATTTTGTCGGAACGACCATGCAATGGCGAACTACCATTTACCGTACGACTTTTTCAAGGACTACCTAAACAACCATCTAAATTTGAGGAAGTTCTAAAACGCGGGACTGAACTTGGGACAACAGAGTTTTATCCTTTGATTACAGCCAATTGTGAGGTTCAAGAAATACGTAAACGTGAGCGTATGGAGCATATTTTAAAAGAGTCGGCTGAACAAAGTGAACGCGGTCAAATACCGGTTTTAGGGCCAGAAATTAAATTTGCAGACGTATTAGAAGGCGGCTGGCCACCAGGCTTGGAGGCTGAGGTGACGCTGCTGGCTTATGCGCGCGAGGACCGGGCACTACTAAGTGAGGTTCTCGGGAAAATGGGATCACCGCGGTCTATAAATATTGTAGTAGGTCCGGAAGGTGGATTTACGGATGATGAGGTCGCGGCCGCACGAAAACAGGCTTTTACAGTTTTTGGCTTAGGGCCGCGGATTCTTAGAACTGAAACTGCGGGGCCAGCAATTTTAAGCGCACTTTTGCTTGGCTCTTTCTCTAGTCTTAAGTAAGATATGTGGCATGCAACAAGAATTCCAATTAGTCGCTTTTATGGACGCCATTGAAAAATGGAATAAAAAGCTGAATCTAATTTCGTTTAAGAGCCGGAAGGAGCTAGACATGAAACATGTTCGCGATTCCTTGGCACTACTTAGTGTTTTTGATTTGGAGGCAGGCCAACGCGTGCTTGATTTAGGCGCCGGGGGTGGTTTCCCTGGAGTGCCGCTGGCAATTATGGCCCCAGAAACTGAATTTCTTTTGGTTGACTCAACAACTAAAAAAATGATGGCCGTTCAAGAAATCGCTAATGAACTAGGTTTAGAGAATGTAAAAACTGTGGCTGACCGAATTGAGACCTTAGCGCATGATGATCTTTATCGCGAGGCTTTTGGATTAGTAGTGGCCCGGGCCTTAGCTCCCTTACCAACTTTACTTGAATACGCGGCTGGTTTTGTCTGTGTGCACGGCATGTTTGTGGCTTACAAAAGCGCAGATTATGAGTCCGAATTAAAAAAATCAAAAAATGCTATTAAAAAGCTTGGTTTTGAATTTATGGGACCAGTTGATTACGCCTTAGATGATGATATGGGTTCACGATCACTCCTAATTTTCCAAAAAAACGAGCCGCTTAACGACAGATATCCCCGTAAACCGGGCACTCCCAAAAAGAAGCCTCTTTAAACTACCAACTAGCCGCGCCATTTGCTTTTTTCTTCTGATCTCTTTTGTCGTGAATGTGGGCTAGTTTGTAAATCATAAAAATCACTAATAAAACTAATCCAATAAGCCCGTAAATATTGGCAAAATAGAGCACGGTAACAGTAAATCCAGCCATTAAAATAGCAAAGAAGGCGGTCATGAACCAACCACTAATCACCGTAAAAACACCAGTAATTCGAGAAGGAGCACAATCGCGATCCCAAGCCCCATCAGCCAGTGAAGTTCCCATGGCCACCATAAAAGCGACGTAAGTTGTAGAGAGCGGCAATTTGTGAGAAGTCGCGTACGAAATTACCGCCGCCGCCACCATTAAGTTCACAGAAGCTCGCATTAAATCAAAAGCAGTTTTTTCTTCTTCATCAGGTTTATGATCCCAACGATGCCCCATCCAAGTCTGTACTCTTTTGGGGACTAAAATCAATAATCCTTCATAGAGATAAGTAACTCCTCTAGTTAAGCGACGAGAAAAAGTATTCGCCCCCCAATCCTTAACCGCGTCTTTTTCGTGGCTCGCCAGATTAATAGAAGTATTAAGCACGGTATTTGCCTTTTTGGAGGTAAAAATAGCAATCATCATTATTGTTCCCGCCCCGGTTAAAACCCAAATTGGGGTGGGTAATTGATCGGCCAAATCTGATCCTAAATAAGCATGAACACCTCCCACGGAAACTCCAATAAAATTCGCCAAGTCATTTCCAGCAAAAGCAAGGGCCAATGAACCGGTTCCAATCAAAATAATTACTTTCAAAATATTTACCTTACTCTTAATCAAAATGTACGAAAGCAGTGAAAAAGCTACAAAAGAAACTCCCAAAACTGTAAGAGTGTTGGCGTTAATCCAATCCTTAACTGCGTCAGTCATAAAAGCGGCGTGTTTACTACCTTTTAACAGAAGGAAAAACATCAAAGAGGTTAAGGCTGCACCACACCATAAAAACCCATATTTTTGCAGTCTTTTCTTGTAATCAAAAGTAAAAATGAGCCGCGATATAAACTGAACTACTAGCCCAATCAAAAAAGCTACGCCAACAGATAACAAAATACCCAAAATAATCTTCATGGCCGAAGAGCTATTAATTGCTTCCCAGGCTCCATCAAAAGTCCCAACTTTCCAAAAAGCCATAACTAACGCGGCTCCAAAAAGCTCAAAGACAATCGAGACCGTGGTCGAGGTTGGCAAACCAAAAGTGGAATACAAATCCAGCAAAATAATATCGGCAATAGCCACCGCCGTGAAAACAATAATCGCCTCCTGCGCCGTAAAAAACGTGGGATGAAAAATCCCTTTCCGAGCCACCTCAATAATTCCATCCGAAAAAGTTGCCCCAATCAAAACTCCAATGGAGGCAACAATCAAAATCACCTTACGTGAGGCCGCCTTGGTTGCCACTGCGGAATTCAAAAAATTCACCGCATCATTAGTAACTCCAACAAATAAATTCCCAGCTGCCAACGCGATCAAGGCAATGATCGCCAGTAGTTCAAACATTCCCATAAAATTTTAAATTTATTAAATAAAAAAAACTTTCCTTGATATCAGAGAGTTTTACTAAATTGACCTATTTTAAGACATAAATGCCTTTGATAAAACTTTTTCTAAAGTACTACACAAAGAGATTTATGCTGCTCCATAAGGAGTAGGTTCTAGCTTTTGTCCCGGATATTCGCCGCGTGTCCGCAGCAATTAATTTTGATATCAGGATTTAAATTCAATATTTCAAAGAGCTTAGTTTGATAATATTCATTTATAGTTTTTTGGAAAGACAAAGAGATTGACGTGCTACTCTTTCATTGAATAGTAAAAATCACCCTTCTAGGCTTTCTATTAGTAGTTTTTTGTTTTTATTTTGCTACTCAGAGGTCCCTATGACGAGTGATTTTTGGTGAGGTGATCCTATCCTCGGTTTTTTGCGCTGCCGTGCTTTGGTTTAGTACACAGGCCTAACCACAGCCGCCTGTTTGACGTGATTTCAAGTTGATCCTTGCGGATCGGTGTGAAAGCACCAGACTATTTCTAACGATCGGGAGTCTCTGGTCAAGGAGACTGCCATCACAGAGCAGAGTCGGTGAAGGGAGAAGGAATTTTTGTCATCTTCTCGCCTCGCCGCCTACGCTCTGTTAAGCGGTTCCAGTCCGGGAAAGGGATGAACCCGTTTCCTAGAGGTTGGAGATAAGGCTAATCTTTGCGTCCTCCTCATGTTTTCAATTTTAAGATGAAGTGAAGGAGGGAAAGAGGGCCAAAGGTTTTAAAAGAGCAAGCGTTTAAGAAAGTTTTGTTTTTGTTTTTGTGTTTTGATTTCTGTTTTTGTGAAATCATGAAATATTACTCCCACATGCAAGAATCGTCAAATTATTGCCCTAGCGTGAATTAGGGGTTGTTTTTTGATT
>CAYWKJ010000014.1:0-29587 GCA_964459205.1 uncultured Candidatus Peribacteria bacterium
AGGTGGAGCCAACGCTGGACATACAGTGTATGTAAATATTGATGGCGAAACCAAAGCTACATGGGCGACGGAGAAATGCCAGAAATTACGGATGAGGTTAAAATCGAAACTGCTCGCCGTTATATCGAGGCCTACGAAAAAATCACCGGCCAAACCTTCCAGGCTGAAAACTGCGAAGATGTAAATGGTCGCATCCAAGAAAACCTATCGTCCTACTTTTAACCCGTTTTTAAAATGTTTGTTCCCCTAATTCTTGGCTCAAAAATAGATGAGCCACACGCGGCTAAAATAACCGCCATTCTCGATGAATTTGAGATTCCATACAAGGTTCACGTGGCCTCAGCACACAAAGTTCCAGAAAAAGTTCTCGAAATCATCAAAAACTATGACGCTAAGGACGAGGCAATTTGCTACATCACCATAGCCGGGCGCTCCAACGCTCTTTCTGGTTTTGTTAGCGCGAATTCAATTTTCCCAGTAATTGGCTGCCCACCATTCAGTGACAAGGCAGATATGATGGTTAATATTCATTCCACTCTACAGATGCCATCCGAGACTCCATCTCTTACTGTTATTGACCCCAAAAACGCGGCTCAGGCTGCTATCCGTATCCTAGCCGCAGACAACGCTGAACTTCGCCAAAAAGTTCGCGCTCATCTCGTAGCCGTTAAAAAATCCTTTTAAATGTTTCATCCTGTTAATGCCCTTTCGCCATTAGATGGACGCTACGCCCTCAAGGTTGAGGAGCTAAGCAGCTATTTTTCTGAATCAGCCCTGATTCGCTACCGTGTTTTGGTTGAAATCGAGTGGCTAATTCATCTTTGTAATACCACTAAACTTCCTAACACTCGTAAATTAGAGAGCAAGGAAGTACGTGAGCTCAGGAAACTCTATCGTGATTGGGACGAGGATGGCCAAGAAGCCCAGGCTGTAAAAGACATTGAATCCGTGACCAATCATGATGTTAAGGCAGTGGAGTACTTCATTAAGGAAAACATGAAAAAAAGCACCATGTCTGATCTGTTAGAGATGGTGCATTTTGGATGTACATCCGAAGATATTAATAATCTTTCGTACGCTCTTATGTTGCGCGATGCTGTAGATGAAGTCATGATTCCTACTATCGAAGAAATTCTAGATATTTTGCGTAATTTAGCCGAAAAAACCCGAACAGTGCCCATGCTTTCGCACACTCACGGCCAGCCAGCCAGCCCTACAACTGTGGGCAAGGAGGTTACCAATGTCATGGTGCGTTTACTAATGCAGGTTGAACAACTTAAAGATCAACCCTTTCTCGGAAAAATGAATGGCGCTGTTGGAAACTGGAATGCCCATATTGTGGCTTACCCAGAAGTTGATTGGATTAAGGAATCCCGTAAGTTCATTGAAAAACTAGGGCTAATCCCAACCTTATTTACCACTCAAATTGAGCCGCATGACTTTATCGCTGAAACAGCTCACAGCTTTGTTCGAATCAATAATATCCTATTAGATTTCGATCGTGACATGTGGACATATATTGGAAAGAATTACTTTGGCCAACAACTTAAAGCAGGGGAGGTGGGATCATCCACAATGCCGCACAAAGTAAACCCAATCGATTTTGAAAACAGTGAAGGAAATCTTGGGCTAGCCAATGCCTTGCTTAATCATTTAGCTGATAAGCTACCAATTGCGCGCATGCAACGTGATCTAACCGACAGTACAGTCCAACGCAATCTCGGGGTAGCCCTAGGTTACAGCCTGCTGGCGTACCAGAGCACTCTAAAAGGTCTTTCTAAAGTAGCGGTTAATAAAGAAGCTTTACTTGCTGATCTCAATAAGCACTGGGAGGTTTTAGCAGAGCCGGTTCAAACTGTTATGCGTCGCTACAAAATCCCCAAACCATATGAAAAGCTTAAAAAATTAACCCGCGGCAAAGGCCTAAATCAAAAACGCTACCAGGCATTTGTTCAAAAACTTGAAATCCCAGCCAAGGCAAAGAACAAACTTCTCAAACTAACGCCCGCGACTTACATTGGCCTAGCCAAGGATTTAGTAAAACTTGAACTCGATCTTTAATCTATAAAAATGATTCTTTCGGATCGCGACATAAAAGCGCGTATTAAAGCAGGGGACATTGCTGTCACCTCACCAGATAACGACCACCTAAAAAACATCCACGCCTCAAGCATGGATTTCCGTCTAGGCAAATACTTTAAAATTTATGATAACGCCAGGCAGCCAGTGTTGGACCCGGCCAAACCCGAAACACTAAAGGATTGCACTAAACTAATCGAAGTTGAAGATGGTAAACCATACATTGTTCAGCCAGGAGAATTTGTCCTAGGGGTAACCTTGGAAAAAATAAAACTTCCAAATGATCTTGTGGCTCGAGTAGAAGGTCGCAGTTCTCTTGGACGACTAGGCATTATTGTGCATTCTACAGCTGGTTTTATCGACGCTGGCTTTGAGGGGACTATCACTCTTGAAATCACTAATATTAATCGCATGCCAATCGCGCTCCATCCTGGAATGCGTGTTTGTCAGTTTGCTTTTGAAACCATGAGCTCTGAGGCCGAAATCCCATATTCACAAAAATCTCACTCTAAATATCAGGGCCAAGAGCTGCCCGAAGAAAGCCGCATCAGCATTGACCCAGAGTTTAAATAATGGTATAATTAAAAACAGATAAAAATAAACACACAATTATGGGAAATATTGAACAAGCCAAGGAAGATCTGCAACGCGTTGCTGATAATTACACAACCAGCGAAGCAGTTGAATTAGGGCTACCAAACACTCAAAGTGTAACTCTAGACCCGTCAAAAGGGGACAAGGGTTTTAGCTTTATGGCCAAAAGAGCCTATAGAATGGCGAATTACACTTCAAAACAGGCCTTAAAAGCAGCCATGCTGCTTTCCATTAAATTCATTGACGCTACCGGTGATTCACGACTCGAAGTTAAAAAGGGAGATCAGCTTCGTATTGAAAAAACAGGTGCTACTTTTACTAGAGGTGGCGATGTTTACACAGTAACTTTCGAAGAAGTTTCACTACTAGAAGAGCAGGAAGCCAGTCGAGAGGAAATCCACGCGCAAGCAAGTGCTGAAAGGTTAGATATTGCACTAGATGAGAGCCCCTCAGGAGGGATTGAAGAAGTAGAAATCAGCGCAGAACCAGAAGAAATCGCCGCTGCCAGCAGGCCAATTGCGCCAAACGTCATTGGCTGGGGCCCAGCACCGCGCACAACTCTAGGCGCCGCGCTCACCGAGGTGTCCCACCAACATCCGGGGTGTGGACTCACCATGGAAGAGCAACCCGGATATCGTCATTTTGGCCTCGAGGTACACCGAGTAAATTTTATGAATACAGCCGGAGATATACGAAATTTGGTAGTTATTCACCAACCTAAAAAGGATATCTTTAAGATTACTAAAAGTTTTGCAGATCCTCGACCAGAATGGATTAACCGTGACGACTTTTTAGACCAAATCGATTCCTACTTGGCTTAAATTTGCCAAAACAACGAAACCAAATTATAATAACACCACATTTGGAAAATGCGTTTTTAGCTTAGTCATCTCTAAGTGAGCAGAGGAAAGAAACCCAAAAGGGGAGTAGAGTCCTTCGGCCGACACCGTCAAAGTCATAAATTAAGCGCCCAAAGCAAAGCTGCGGGAATCAAGGTGGTACCACCCAAATAAGGGTCCTTGAAAAGGGCTCTATTTTTATAACAAAATAATCATGTTCGATCCCGTAGATCCTAAGCAATCCTTCCCCAAACTCGAAGAAGAAACCCTCAAATATTGGAGTGATAACCAGATTTTTGAAAAATCTGTAGAAAATCGTCCAAAAAAGAATGAGTATATTTTTTACGATGGCCCCCCATTTGCCACTGGCTTACCTCATTATGGCCATCTTTTGGCTGGAACTATGAAAGATGTCGTGCCACGTTATTGGACCATGCGTGGAAAACGCGTTGAACGTCGGTGGGGGTGGGATTGTCACGGCTTACCAATTGAAAACGGGATCGAAAAAGAACTCGGACTCTCCGGAAAACCGGATATTGAAAAATTTGGAGTCGCTAAGTTTTGTGAAGAATGTCGAAGTGGCGTTCTTAAATACACGGAAGAATGGAAAAAAACAGTCAAACGCACCGCTCGATGGGTCGACATGGAAGATCACTACAAAACAATGGATCCCAGCTTTATGGAATCAATTTGGTGGGTTTTTAATCAATTATGGGAAAAAGACCTAATTTACAAGGGGCATAAAGCAATGCACGTCTGTCCACGCTGCGTGACGCCATTATCTAATTTTGAAGTCACACTTGGATACAAAGACGTCACCGACACATCTGTTTTTTGGAAATTCAAACTTTTAGATGAGAAAAACACTTACATGCTAGCCTGGACAACAACCCCTTGGAGCACCCCTTCCACAATGGGCCTCGCTATAAGTCCAGACTTTACCTATGTGAAAGTAAAAACCGGCAACGAATTTCTCATATTTGTAAAAGATCAACTCGAAACAGTTATGAAAGGGACAGAAGATTACGAGGTTGTTGAAGAGTTCAAAGGTAAAAAAATAGTTGGAAAAGAATACGAACATATTTTACCTCACTACAAAGAGATCGATGAAGTGAAAGGAAATCCCAGAACCTACCACGTTTATGGAACGGATTACGTTGAAAAAACAGAAGGAACCGGCATTGTAACGATCAATGGATCTTATGGTGAAATCGATATGACCGCCGCCAAAGCAAACAAGCTCCCCATTATTATGGACGTGGATATGAATGGAGAATTCAATGAATTAGCCGGGCCTTATGCCGGAACGCCCGTTAAAGAAGGTGAGAAAAAAATCATTGCCGACCTTAAAAAGGCCGGTAAAATCTGGCGCACTGAATCCTACACTCATAGCTACCCACACTGCTGGCGCTGCGATCACTTCTTGCTCAATTACGCCACGCGCACCTGGTTCGTAAAAGTAGAAGACATTAAAGAAGACATGATAGCCGCAAACAAAACAATTCACTGGGTACCTGAACACGTAGGGTCAGGAAGATTTGGAGACTGGCTTGAAAACGCCCGAGATTGGTGTATTTCGCGTAATCGTTTCTGGGGGACCCCTTTACCAATTTGGGAATCCGAAGACGGCGATCGTGTTTGCCTCGGCTCCATTGAAGAATTAAAAAAATTAAGCGGCGAAAAGGTAGAAGATATCCACAAGCACAAAATTGATCACATCACGTTTGAAAAAGATGGAAAAACCTACAAGCGTATCCCTGAGGTATTCGACTGCTGGTTTGAGGCCGGGTCTATGCCGTACGCCCAAGGTCACTATCCATTCGAGAATAAAGAAAAATTCAAGAAAAACTTCCCCGCCGAATATATTGCCGAAGGACTCGACCAAACACGCGGCTGGTTCTACACATTAGTTGTACTTGGAGTAGCATTATTCGGGAAATCGCCCTTTAAAAACGTGATTGTTAACGGGTTAATTTTGGCCGAAGACGGCAAAAAAATGAGTAAATCACTTAAAAACTACCCTGACCCCACATTAGTAATAGACAAATATGGCGCCGACGCCCTACGTTTTTACTTAATGAATTCTCCAGCTGTTAAGGCCGAACCACTTCGCTTTTCCGAAAGGGGAGTGGAAAACGTGGTTAAAAACGTCATCCTTCCAATCTGGAATGCTTATAGCTTCTTTGTGATGTATGCCAATATCGACAAATGGAAAGCCAAGCCTGTCACGTCAGCCAAAATCCCCAAGCTTTCTAATAAACTTGATCGTTGGATTCTTTCGGAACTTCACACTCTTATTAAGCAAGTAACCGAAGAAATGGATGAATATAACTTACAAGCGCTACGACCGATTTACCATTTCATCGAACAACTAACTAACTGGTACATTCGTCGCTCTCGTCGTCGTTTTTGGAAAAGTGACAATGATCAAGATAAAGAGGAAGGCTACCAAACTCTTTACACGGTTCTTACTACTTTGTGCCAAGTTATGGCACCTTATATGCCCCTTCTTTCGGATAGCATTTATCGCAACTTAACTAACGAAGAATCAGTTCACCTAACTACTTGGCCGAGCTTTGATGAAAAAGCGATTGATCAAGATCTAAATCAAGAAATTGAGCTTGTGATGCAAGTGGCAAAACTTGGAAACGCCGCCCGTGCTCGCGCTAAGATAAAAAACCGCCAACCACTGCAAAAAGTACAAATTGGGGTTCCTGAGAGCATGCGGCATCTTTTACACGAAGATCAGCTCAAAGTCCTAGAAGAAGAACTTAATGTTAAAGAAATAGACATTGCGGATGATCCTAGCAATATTGCTAAAACTGTAGTTCGCCCTAACCCAAAACTTCTTGGGCCTAAATTTGGCAAAGACGTTCAATTCATTATCCAAGAAGCTAAAAATGGCAATTTCGAACTTCTCGAAAATGGTGGCATCAAGGTTGATCAATTTGAACTTACTCCCGAAGAATTTAATGTAGGCTACGAAAGTCACGAGGGATTAGATGTAGAAAGCGACCACGGCATTGTTGTAGCTCTCGACACCAATCTTACCCCAGAACTTAAAAAAGAGGGGATAGCCCGTGATTTAATTCGCACTATCCAAGATATGCGCAAAGAAGCTGATTATAATGTAGAAGATCGCATTCAAGTTTCATTTCAAGCATCAGATGACGCCCAGGATGCCATTGCCGAATTCCAAGACCTCATCGAAAAGGAAACCCTTGCCAAATATCAGGACAAGCTAACCAAAGCCGACCTTCAAAAAGAAGTGGAAATCGAAGGGGTCAAAGTTAAGGTGGCCATAAAGCGCTAATTACGTTAAAATCATCCCGTGAAAAGAACCCTCCAAAAAATTGGTTTTCCGCTTGCGTTCAACATTGTAGCGCTATTCATTACTATTCAACTCCTAGAAGAGGTTAGCTTTACTGGGGGATGGGTCTTTTTTCTTATCACTGGCATCATGATTGGCCTACTCAACCTATTACTCAAGCCAATTCTTAAATTTGTCTCCATGCCGCTAATTTTCTTTAGTGCGGGATTCTTTTTAATAGTGATAAACGCTGCCATTTTATGGATAACAGACCAACTTTTAGAGATTTTAGATTTCACAAACATTGACTTTCAGATAGAAGGTATTCTAAACTTCTTACTCGCAGCCATTATTTTTGGAATAACTAATTGGTTTGCACACTGGTTATTTAAACGCTTAAAATAAATCTCTCTCATGAACACTGTTATAGTCGTATCACAGATCGTCAGCGCAATCTTATTATCAGTAATGATTCTTATCCAAGCCAAAGGCTCAGGACTCTCTGCTACTTTTGGAGGGGGCGGAGAATTTTACAGTAGCAAAAGAGGTGCTGAAAAAATTATTTCCATAGCTACGGTTGTGATTGCAATTGCTTTCGTTGCTCTATCTGTCGCTTCTACTTTAATCAACTAAACCATCTATAAATGGTTAATAAACGTACGCCCTCCCGTACTCTTAAAGGGGGCTTGAGTCTTATCAAAAAGACTATCAAATCCTATTCTGATAAAGAAAAAACTATCAGTGCTGTGCTTTTAGTTATATTTTTGCTAAGTGGCTGGAAAATACTAAGCGGGAACTGGGAAGGCCGTGATCTGGTTAACGTTGTTCAAGGTGAGCATAATTATAATGAAGGATTGATAGGAGAAATTACTCACATTAATCCAGTTTTTTCTGACTTAAATGATGTTGATCGCGACATCACTAGCTTGGTCTTTGAAGGTTTAAGTAAATATGACAACGAAACAGGCAAAATTGTAGAAAATATTGCCACTCACACCCTAGATGAATCCAAAACAGTCTATACTTTTGTTTTGCACGATGGATTAACTTGGCATGACGGTGAACCAGTTACAGCCGATGATGTGTATTTCACTTATCACGATATTATCCAACATCCAGAATTTGAAAACCCAATCCTAAAAAGCAGCTTTAGTGGGGTGACGGTTGAACAAATCGATGAAAAAACCATTACTATGACCTTGAATGAAACTAATTCATTCTTTTTTACGCAATTAACCGTGGGCTTATTACCCCAACATATCCTTAGTGAAGTTCCTGTAACCGAACTCGACACCCATGAATTTAACCAAAACCCAATTGGGAACGGCCCTTACCAAGTAAATAACGCCTACGAACTACATAACGACGGCTCAAGCGAGGTTTCCTTAAGCTATTATGATAATTACTGGAAGGGACAAACTCCAGATATCACCGATATTAATTTTATTGCCTTCCCAACCTATGAAGATCTACTAGATGGTAGTGGGCAAGTGCATGGAATGGCTCGTGTTCCAGCTTACAGACTCGAAGAAGTGCAGGAGGACCGCTTTGCAGCCTATGAATATATCTTACCGCAATACACAGCTTTATTTATGGAAACTGACAACGAGAATTTACTAAAACGTAATATCCGCTTAGCCATCCAAAAAGCCATTGATAAAGAGGCAATCATTACAGCCATCAGCTACGAACACACGATCGACACGCCACTTATGGAACTTAATCAAGAAGAATGGATTTACCAACCAAATCAAGAAGAAGCCATGGGGGCGCTTTTCGATGAAGGATGGGAGCTAGACGAAGAGACAGGAATTCGTGTCAATGATGAAGATGAGTTATTAAGCTTCTCACTAATACGCCGTTCTTTCCCTAATAATGAGCAGCAGGAAGCAGTAACTGCCACCACAGCAGAGATGATTGCGGAAGACTTAGCCGCAGTAGGTATTATGATCAGTATTGAAACTTATGAAGACGAAGCTTTCCAGCAAAAAGTTAGTGATCGTGATTATGATTTAGTTCTTCTTGGTCAAAGCCTTGGTTATAATTTAGATACTTATTCTTATTGGCACTCTAGTCAGGCTGGAACAGGTTTAAATTTTTCAAATTACGGGAATAATAAGGCGGATTTCTTTATCGAAGCAATTCGCAATTCATTCGGAGATGACGAAGATGACAAAGAAGAATACTTGCAAAGTTTGGCAGAAACCATTAAAGAGGATATCCCCGCTGTGTTTTTATACACTCCAACCTATTATTTTTTAGCGGATAGCCGGATTGAAAACATCACCACAGCAAATCTGCTCTTCCCTCATGACCGTTTCGCTAATATACTTGACTGGAAAGTGACTAAATAAATCTTTAAAAATATTTACACCATGCAAATCGTTCTCACGAAAGACGTACCAAACCTCGGAAGAAAAGGTGAAGTCAAAACTGTTAAAAGCGGCTATTTTCGTAATTTCCTAGCGCCTCGCGCCAAAGCTATTCGCGTTACACCTAAGCTCATGAAGCAAATTCTAGAGCAACAAAAACAACGCGAAAAACGTCGCGAAACTATGCTTGAGCAAGCTGAAGAGTTAGCTAAACGCATCGAAGGCATGACTCTTACCTTCAAACAAAAAGCTACTGCCAAGGGTAAGCTTTACGCCTCTATCTCTGAAACTAAGGTTCAGCATGAGCTAGAAAAACACTTAGAATTCGATCTGGATAAAGACATGATTTTACTCGAGGCCGCGATTAAAGAAGTAGGGGAGACCGAAGCCACTATCAAGTTAACCGAAGCCGTTTCTGCAACCTTAAAAATTGTTGTCGAAGCCGATAAATAATATGCGCCTACTTGCCCTAGATTACGGGACTAAAAGGATTGGGATAGCGATTTCTGACCCCGAAAAAACAGTGGCTTTTCCGCGTGAAGTAATAAAAAACACACCTGAAACCATTAATTATCTGAAAAAGCTAATTGATGAAGAAAAAGTAGAAGCAATTATTGTAGGTTGGCCCCTCAGCTTAGGAGGCACTGAAACAGATCAAACCAGGAAAACAGAGGCCTTTATAGACCTTTTAGAGGCTGATTTAAGCGTTCCAATTAAAAAAATGGATGAACGTTGGACTACAGCCCAAGCAGATCGCTACCAAGGAGATGATGCCATGGCCGCACAAATTATTCTACAAAATTACTTAGATATGGTATAATAATACTATGAAACCCTCCAAAAGAGTTGTTCTTTCGATAAAAGTACCCAAAGAAATCGAGCCCGGACCAGGCCCGATAGCTGCTGAACAGATTTTTTCAGCTATTCATGGGGTTCAGGATAAAATCCCTTGGTATAAAAGGCTTTTTGGACTAAAAGGGGACCGCGTCAGTTTTGAAATTGTTCATCATAAAAAACATATCCGTTTTTTAGTGACCGCTCCCGCAAAATACAAAAATCTAATCGAAGGACAAATTTACGCGCATTATCCTAATGTCGAGATTTTTCAGGAAGAGGACTACATTACACAGGAGGCAAAGATTGAAATGCACACACCAGCGAAATCAGATAAAAAAACTGACAAAAAAAACGTCACCACCAAGGAGCAAGCAACCGCTATGCGCGGTAAAAAAGATTTTAAAAAGATGAAGGTAAAAAGGCCTCTAGTTTCAGTAGAATTAGGCCAAACCGACCCCGTTATGTATCCAATCAAGCGTTATCCGCAGTTTGAGGATCGCATGACCCGTATTGCCGCTGATCCAATTGCTGGTGTCACGTCCAGTCTAAGCAAACTAAATCATCCGAGTGATGAGGCCTGGATTCAAATTGTAGTTACCCCATTAGCAGATCGCTGGCGTATAAAATACACCGAATTACTTAGAATTGTAGAGCGTGGACTTTTTGGAAGCATTGAAAAGCTTCAAAACGTGTATCTTGATGTAGCTGGCACCCGACAAGTATGGCCGAGAATCGTATTTTTTCCTTTATACGCCGCCCTTTGGATTCGTCGCAAAACAGCGGGATTTAAGGGAGGAAAGGCATCCACCACAACTGATGATTACAGTTACAATCCAAATGATGATTTAGAGGAAATGATGTCTAAAACCCATGACCGTGAAACCGCAATGCAGGCCTGTACTGATAAGGTCAGTAAACTTATGTACGAAACTAACATCCGTATTGGTTACTTGCCAGCTAACGGTGATATCGAATCCGCTAAATTAAAAATCAAAGAGATCGCTGGTTCATTCAAACAATTCAACCAACCATTATTAAATCAATTTATTACTCAAAAAGTTGAAACTGACCCGCATCAGTTAGCTAAATTTAAGCATCGTATGATCCTTAGAAAAAGCATGGTGCTCAACGTTGAAGAATTAGCCACTATTTATCATGCGCCAACCCTGGTAGTGCAAACTCCTAATATAGACTGGGTGAAATCACGAAAACTAGAAGCCCCAACTGATCTGCCTGATCAACAGTCAGAATCAGCCGATAATCTCACTTTATTAGGAAAAACCAATTATCGCGGAATGCATCAGGTATTTGGGATTAAATGCGACCCAGATCGTCGCCGACACATGTATATCATCGGGAAAACCGGTATGGGGAAAACCACTTTGCTCGAAAATATGATTTTTTCTGATATTCAATCTGGAAAAGGAATTGGAGTAGTTGATCCGCATGGTGATTTAGCCGAAAAAATTCTAGATTTTGTGCCACCAAGTCGAACAAATGACGTGATTGTTTTTGATCCCGCTGATCGTGATCATCCCGTTTCATTTAATATGTTAGAAAGCCCAGATCCGGCCTTTAATACGGTGATTTGTTCGGGGTTAGTCGGGATTTTTAAGAAAATATACGCTGAATCATGGGGTCCTCGACTAGAACACATTTTACGAAACACAATCCTTTCGTTGCTTAGTTACCCAGATACAACTATGCTCGGAATTACCCGAATTCTTCAAGACGACTCTTTTCGCAAAAGGGTAATCAAAAAAATTGAGGATCCGGTTGTACGTGGATTCTGGGATGGAGAATTTAACAAAATGAGTGATAAGTTTAAAAGTGAAGCGATTTCACCAATTCTTAATAAAGTTGGGCAGTTTTTATCCAGTCCAATTATTCGAAACATTGTCGGCCAACCCAAAAGTTCTATTGATTTAAGGTTTGCCATGGATAAGGGCAAAATCGTGATTGTTAACCTATCAAAAGGTAAAATTGGAGAAGACAACTCCTCATTACTGGGTGCCATGATGATTACTAAATTCCAGCTCGATGCTATGAGTCGAGCCGATATCCCCGAAGATGAACGTAAAGACTTTTATTTATACGTGGATGAGTTCCAAAACTTTGCCACTGAATCGTTTGCCACAATTCTATCAGAGGCTCGTAAATATCGATTAAATCTTACAATGGCTAATCAGTATATTGCTCAGATGCCAGATGAAGTCCGCGATGCGGTATTTGGGAACGTTGGCTCATTGCTATCTTTCCAAGTTGGGTTTGATGATGCGGAATACTTATCGCAGCAATTTGCTGAAGTTGCTACACCAAACGACCTGGTTTGTCTAAATAAATATACGATTTATAACCGTTTACTTATTGATGGGATGCCTAGCCGACCATTCTCCGCTGACACTCTTCCGCCACCTGAGGCTTCTTTAGAAATTGAACCCGGCCGTCGCGAAAAAATTATTAAACTGTCTCGAGAACGCTATTCTAAACCACGCGAATTAGTTGAAGACAAAATTCAACGCTGGAGTAAAAATACAGAGAAAAAAGAATTAAAAGAAGGCGAGAAGAAAACGCTAAAACAGCCGGATAAAAAACCCAAAACAATCGATAAGCCAAAGCCGAAACCTAAGGAGAAAAAGAAAAAATAATCATTTGACATAATTTTAGAAATTGGATAAGTTTAACTCCATCCTATTTTGTTAAATTAAATTTCCACCCCGGCGATTTACTTTTTAAAAAAATAGCATGCCATTACCACAAAGCGCAACCAGCGCATATCACCCTGAATTTGAGCATCTTCTTGATGAAATTGCTCGTACCGATACTGTTCGCCGTGATCCGGAATCAGCACAAAGATTAAACAGTGGAGAGGGCAGATTCAATGCAGAGGTCTTAGCCGAATTATCTATTGATGAGCGAGCAGAGCAAGCTCTACAAGTTGCTGCTGACTATTTAACTTGGAAAGTCGGAGAACTACTAGGAATGGATAAAGAGCATCGCCAATATCTACAAATACAGGACTTAGGCCTTGATGAAATCCAGCAAATATTGTTAACTGATGTGCCTGAAAAATTTAGAGACGACTGCTTAAAATTAATCGAAAGAATTCGCCATCGCCAAGTAATGCATGTTTTATCAGCGTCACCAATTCTCAAACAATATAGAGGTGACCCAGGGGTTGATGCTCCATTAGACAACGCTTTCCACCAAGTTGCTAACGCAAGCTCTCCAATAATAAGAAGTAATAACGGATACAGTTGGAGGCAGCTAAACAATTTTAACCACACGCCGCGAACTAAAACTAGAATTTTCCCAGGTGAAGAAGGCCTTCCTCACCCTAAAGTAAGAAAAGGCCATCACAGCGACAACATGATAACCCCTCCTCATTCACTAATTTTCATGGAAGGCTGTGAATTAAGATCAGCTGGCTATAAATGGCACCGCCCAGGCTTATATCAAGATTTAGAACAAAACCTAGCTTACAAAACCAAGTTAGATTTCACTAATAAGACCCTAAAAGATAGTCGACTTATTGCGGTTACCGGACAGTTTAATACAGCTAGAGTAGTTTCTAGCTGTATTGTGCCAGGAGCAAATTTCTCGATGCAGGGAGGAGAATGGTTTGATGGAGAATTAGCCCTAGAAACAAGTGAAGGTGTCAACTTATCAACCCAATTCTTTTTTAGAACTAAAATCACATTACCTTCATCAACCAGTTTAATGGGAACAATTTTTCATGGTTGCGATTTTTCCCTCGCGGAAATTGATGATGAAGATCTTGAAACACTAGCCGATGTATGCGACGAACGCTGTGTATTTTCTAATGATCAAAAACAAAAAATGAGGAAATTTGGAGAAACATTCAGTACCCAGGACGAAATGATCGCTAGGCTGACCCAGTTTGCTCCAAATGATAGTGGAGGACTCAGGGAATGTGCCGCTCCATTGGGGATTGGCAGAGTCCCGGTATTAATGCAAAACGATCACGATGATGATGACAGGCCTGATTTAGCAGGTTTACCAGTATTAGAAACAGCTGGAATGCCTCAACCGCGCGAAGGAAGTATCGATAGACGCAGTTTTGCTCCACTTACCACCGCTGACTTCGACCAACTCCAACCGCGCATTGAATTTTTCCAACGCTTAGCAACCTTTGTTAATGAGCTAGGTGAATACAATGCTTATGCTATGGTCCGATTTATAACTGAAGAAGGTGGACCAGAAATGCAGGCAACTCTAAATTTCGGCGCCCCAATAACTAATTTACCTCCTCATATATTAGATATCCCTGCTAACAAATTTCAAGACAGAGGTAGATATTGGCGCCACGAATACATTAGTCGCGAAGGAAAAACAGTAGACGGAGGATTCCCTAAAAACCCTAGTTATTATGCCTATGTTCAATGGATGCGAAATCAACTAAAAGATTTATCCGAACGCCTTTATAACTACGGATTATATCTAAACAAACTAACCTCAGAGCACAGTTGCCATAGCCCAGAAATTGGTCCAGGTAGCGATCAATATCAATTACATGATCTTTACCATTCTAATTTGCCGGCTGAATTAGCAGAACAAGGAGGAGAATTAACACAAAACGACATTGATCTTTTGGTTGGAAAGGGAAGCAGATTACTAGTACTAAGTGGAGCCAATAAAAAAGCTGGTAAAAGCACTCTACTTGGAGCAATTGCCACGGCCATTCCACAAGCACAAAGTGGTGCCCCAACACCAGGATACGTTTCCTTACCAGACGGAAAACTAATGGATCACGTATTTATTATGCCTAATCTACGCTCTCAAATGGGTGGCAAAGAAAGTAACATGGAAGGACGAGCTCGAGTTGTATTAGAAGACTTTTTGGGAAAAATTAGGGCTCTAGCAACTGAAGGAACCCCGGAAGACCCAGTCCGTGTCTTTATTGGATTAGATGAAATTATGATGGGAGTTACTGACCCGAACGATGCTGCCGTTATTGAAAACAATTTCTTGGAAACATTAATGACAATAGAAGGGTTAGAAGCTCACATTGTATTAGTATCACCAGATTTGAGAGTAATTAAATCTATGCAGAATAGGTTTCCAGATCAAATCGAAGTCCGGGCTCCAGAAAGTGATGAGAATTCTTATCGTTTAGTACCGTCAGCCGAGGCACAACCATCTTCTCCGGCCGCAGTGCTTGCCGAAAAAGGACTAGCATCATTCTTAGAACGAAAATCTTGGATGGAAGCATAAAAGCTCTTACTCCATAACCGCCTCAATACCCGGAAGGACCTTCCCTTCGAGGAATTCGAGCATCGCGCCACCACCAGTGGAAACGTGGTCAAAATCAATAAAATCGTGGCCAAATTTCTTTACCGCATCAATCGTATCGCCGCCACCTAAAATTGTCGTGGCCTTAGTGCGGGCAACAGCTTTTGCAATCTCGCGCGTACCACGGGCAAACGGAGTTTTTTCATAAAGTCCCATTGGGCCATTCCAAACCACAATTTCGGCCTCCTCAATAACTTTTATGTATTTCTCCAATGTATGTAGACCAATATCCAAAATTTTCATATCTCCAGTTACATCCTCTACTGGCAACATCAAAGTCTGAGCTGTATCACTAATTTCTGAGGCCACCACCACATCCTCCGGTAAAAAGAACTTTTCGTCATATTTATCCGCCTCCAACATAATTTCTTGCGCAACCTCACGCTTATCTTCCTGACATAGCGATTCTCCAACATCAAAGCCAGCGGAATAAAGAAAAGTATTAGCCAAGCCACCACCAACTAAAAATATATCTGCCTTTTCTACAAAACTCTTTAAAATTCCAATTTTAGTGTCAATTTTCGCCCCCCCAACAATCAAGACCAGCGGACCCTCTAAATCTGCTAGTAGGGGAGTTAAAACCTCAATCTCTTTTTCCAGTAACAAGCCAGCGTGCGAAGGGAGATGTTCAGTCACCCCATGAGTCGAAGCATGAGCGCGATGCGCCGTCCCAAAAGCATCATTCACAAAAACCTCTCCTAAATCAGCCAATTCCTTGGCAAACTTAAGGTCATTTTTCTTTTCTTCGTGATAAAAACGAGTGTTTTCCAACATCAAAACCTCACCATCTTTAAGCGCCATAGCTGCCTTTTTAACCTTTGGGCCTACACATTCATCCACCTTTTTAATAGGTTTGCCGAGCAATTTAGAAAGCTCTTTCGCAATTTCATCCATTTTAAGTTTTGGGTCTGGTTTATCCGGATCAGGACGTCCCAAATGAGATTTCAAAATCACGCGCGCGCCATCATCCAAAAGGTGCTTAATAGTTGGTAAAGCGGCCTCTAAACGAGTTGTATCCGTTATTTTCCCCTTATCATCAAGTGGCACATTAAAATCCACCCGCACCAAAACGCGCTTTCCTTTTACGTCGGCATGATGAAGTGTTTTGAGCTGTTTCATGGACCGATTATATCATGAAAAAAATTTGCCCACAGCCAAATTTTAGGCTAAATTGAAATCCAAAACTAATTTTTGTCTATGCAGGCACCTGGAAAACTTTTAGCCATCGCCCTAGGCGGACACGCCACCATTGACCCTCACAATCCTGATAAAAGTGTCGAAGCCCAAGAAAAATACATGGAAGGAGTTACTAATGAAGTTTTAGATGTAACAAGCGCTGCCGCTGAAGAAGATTATAATGTCGCTTTAGAAACATACGGCAGCGGACCTCAGACTGGACTTATAATGAAGCGAGCAGCCAGAAGTGAGCAACCAACTGAATTAGAAGAAGGAATGCCTCCATTGCCTTTGCGATATGCCTCCATGGATCTCATCGGATCACTGGGTATGACTTTTCAATTAATGACCGAAAATCGTCGACAGCAAGTTGCTGACTGTTTAGGAAAAGAAATGCTAGGAAGTGTAGTCGTTCCAACGTCTTTCATTATCGACCCAAGAACCATGAAGCCTACTAAACCAGTAGGAGAGCCTTTAAATGAAGCCCAAATTAGAGATAGAATTGCCGCCGGGCTAGTTATGGGTACCGATATCGATAATGTTGACGGCAGGGGCATGCGCGTTTTAGTTCCCTCACCAGAACTACTCGAAACGTTTACTCCAGATTTAGCAAGTGCGGCAAATAATATTAGAAATCGTCTCACAGCCTTTGCTGGTGGAACTGGCGGACGCGCCCTAGAAAGGCTAATTGATGGATTTTTAGTCGCCCGTAACGCCGTAATCGACAAAGACCGTGCAATGCGCCAAATTATGCTGGATTTACTTAGACAATATGGCATTGAATTTGATACTGCAATATTCCTTACTGACGCTGAGTTTATGGTGCAGAATTACGCCTTAATACATCAGGCCTTAACCGCCGTCCCAGAAGGAGAAACTATTCACCAAGACGATTTAGCACGAGCCACTGCCGCTGCGCAACCGATTCATCGCACCACATCTCAGGAAATGCGTGAATTATTTGATACAGAGGGAGCTATAACTGGCGGAGCCATCGCCAAAATCGATTCAGCTTGCACCCTCTTAGAACAAGGAGCTGTTCGTCGCGCCATTATCTGCAACCCGCAAAATTTTGGTGCCACATTACTTGGCCAAGACGGGACTGGAACTGATATTACGTTAGGCGAAACCTGGGGCTAAATCTCACACCCCGCCATCCACAAAGCCACTTTAGCCGCATCTTTTCCTCGCCCAATCCGCGCTTCGGCTAATTTGATTGAATTCACCATCAAAACTTCAAAAGCAATCGGTAAATCATATTTAAGCATTACTTCACGAACCCCATCCACACACGCTCGGCAAATCATGTCGTAATGGTCGGTTTCACCTTTAATTAAGCATCCCAGGGCCAGTAAGGCGTCATATTCACCAGTTTTTGCCATACGTTGGGCAATTAATGGAATCTCAAACGCTCCGGGGACCCTTTCAATCTCATAGTTTACTTCTTTTTCATTCAAAACCTGCTCAGCCTCAAGCAACATTTTCTCGGTAATTTCATTATTGAATTTAGAGACAATTACACCAATTTTCATATTTAAGAGTTTAGTTTTTCTAAGTAACGAGCCAGCATATCTACCTCTAAATTAACACGCGCATCCACCTTTAATTCATCCAAATTAGTGTTTTCGAGTGTGTGTGGAATCAAAGCCACTTCAAAAGCATCGTCTTTTACTTTACTAATTGTGAGACTCACTCCATTTATAGCAATCGAACCCTTGTGAGCAATATATTTAAGCAAATGTAGGGGCGGAGTAATTTCAATTCGCTGACCATCCTCATCATTTGTAATATTCAAAACCGTTCCTATCCCATCAACATGCCCCTGCACAAAATGGCCGCCCAAACGATCGCCAACTTGTAACGCACGCTCTAAATTAACCTGCGCCCCAACCTCAAAATTACCCAAAGTCGTACCCCCCAAAGTTTCTGGCATCACATCCGCCACAAAACCACCATCAGAGACTGTTGCGACCGTCAAACAAACTCCATCAATAGCAATACTCTCACCAATTTCAGGCGCAAAAGAAGCCTTAATTGCGAACTTTTTACCATCGTCAGTCTCGATAATTTCCGAGATGCGATTAACTGATTGTATTAGTCCTGTAAACATAGTGAAAAAATGATAGCTTAAGTTAACAAGCAAATACAGTTCATTTTTTATTCATCTTTTTGTTAAAACTAGTTCATCTCAATTTGCTAACGTGGGGGACACTATTCTTAACCCCAACAATCATGCGCAGTGTGAATAAAGTCATACTCATGGGGAATCTCGGCGCCGACCCCGAGATGCGATCCACTAAAACGGGGAAAACCGTTACCAACTTTTCCCTCGCCACTAATAACGAGTGGAAAAATCAGGAAGGCGAAAAACAACGCACCACTGATTTTCACAAAGTCATTGCGTGGCAGGGTCTGGGTGAAAATTGCGGCAAACACCTCAAAAGAGGAAGTGCTGTTTATATAGAAGGTCGCCTACATAACCGTTCCTACGAGGACAAGGACGAAAAAAGGCACTATGTAACAGAAGTGACCGCCGAAAAAGTCCACTTCATCCAATCCAAACGCACCAAAGATGGTGAGAAAATTGGGATTAAAGAAAATGAGGCAGTGGCAGCGTAAATTCTAGTCAAGGCGGGGAGAAAGCTTCCCGCCTTGAAACACAAACGCTATACTATCCACATGAAACTTAGCGTCCTCATCCCAACTTACAACCGGCTAGATATCCTTAAAAAGACTCTCAAAGTCCTTGGGGCACAGAATTTAGCTAAAAAAAATTTTGAGGTAGTAGTAATTAATGATGGCAGCACTGATGACACCAAGGATTGGCTCAATTCTTACTCGGGAAAACTCAACCTAACTGTTCTTAACCAAAAAAACTCCGGGCAGGGGATTGCTCGTAACAATGGTCTCAAAAAGGCTCAAGGAGACATCATATTATTCCTGGGGGACGACATGATTCCCGCACATCCCGATTATCTAAAAATGCACGTTGAAGAGCACACCAAACACTACGGCCTCGAAAACGCGGTCCTAGGACGCATTGACTGGCCACCAGAACTTGAACAAAACGATTTTATGAAATGGATGACAAATGGATCTTCAATTTTTGGAAAGTTTGGGGGGCACCAATTCGCTTACGAAAAACTCGATCGTGGGGAAACTCCTGATTTTAACTTTTTCTACACTTCTAACCTGTCACTTAAACGAAAATTTCTAGGTGACGACCCTTTTGATGTTGATTTCAGCAAATACGGTTGGGAAGATATTGAACTTGGCTATCGACTTCAAAAAAACAAAGGAATGAAAATGATTTACGCAAAAGAAGCACTCACTTATCACGATCATCCCATGGACTCATCAGGACTAAAAAACCGCATGATTGCTATTGGGAAATCCGCCCACATCATCGACCAAAAATACCCAGAACTTAAAAAACTTCCCGGCTTTTGGAAAAAAATCGCGTTCTATATGTTGTCCAACCCACTCAGTCTTTTTGTAATTTGGATCATAAACACTCTTTCCGGAAAACGACTACAAGCTCTTTATTACTATGCTTTATCTAAAAACTACTTCCTAAAAGGAGTAAAACAGGGTATAATATATAAAAGAGAAAACTAACTTTCCTCCCAAAAATGCGCAAAATAGTCGCAATTACCGTCATTTTGGCGCTCACTCTAGGCGCTCTGGCTGGCTGTACCAAAGAAACAACCACCACTACAACTATAAAACAAGATCCGGTGGAACTCACTTATTATCGCTTATTTGATGATGAAGACATTTTTGAGCCTCTAATTCGAGAATACCAATCCGAAAATAGTCACGTAACTATTAATTATCGAAAATTTACTGATCCTGAGCAATATTTAGACCTAATTATCAATGAACTCGCTGAAGGGGAGGGGCCAGACATTTTTTCTATGCATAACAGCTGGTTTACTCAGCATCGTAAAAAACTAACTCCTGTCCCTAGCACTCTCATTACACCAGAATCATTTGAAGATGTTTTTGTAAGTGTTGCGGCTGATGATTTGATTATGCCAACTGATGACGGAATTGAAGCTGTTTACGGGTTACCAATGTACGTGGACACTCTTGCACTCTACTACAACCAAGACCATTTCGAAGACGCTATCCCCTCACGTGGAAAACCAGCCCCAACCTGGGAAGAGTTAACCGAAGACGTTTACAAATTAACAAAATCCGACAACAGTTTTGAAAGGTTTGAGGTGGCTGGAATTGCTATGGGACGATCTGACAATATTCTGCGCGCTATTGATATTTTATATCTGTTAATGATCCAGTTTGGCACTGAATTCTATGATGAAGCCTACACCGAGGCAACCTTTGCCGATATCGGTGGAGCTGGAACTGGCGGCCTCGAGTATCCAGGAATCGAAGCCCTTAGTTACTTTACACAATTCGCACTACCAAGCAGCAAGTATTACACCTGGAACGCTTATTTGGCTGACGACGATAGTGCCGAACAAGAAGTTAAAACTTTTGCCAGAGGTAAAGTTTCTATGATTATTGGATATTCTTATCTTTATGAAGAAATCATGGATCAAATCGATGAACTAGAAACAAAGGGACAAAGCTCAATCACCAAAGACACTATTCAAATCACAGAAATCCCACAGGTTGAAGATCCTGAAACCAGCACTGAAAAACGCGATACTTATGCCAGCTATTTTGCCGAAACTGTCGCTCGAACCTCTGAAAACTCTGAAGAGGCGTGGAAATTCCTAAGCTATCTAGTTGAGGCAGAAAATTTAGCTCATTACAATAACGAGACCAATCGACCAACCAGCCGCCGCGATATGATTGAAGAACAAAAAGAAGATGGAATTTATGGAATATTTGCCGAACAAATTGGGTACGCGGAAAGCTTCCCAATTGCGGATGCTGATGCTTATGCCGAAATCTTTGCCGAGGCTATCGATGCCGTTGTTAACACCGCAGACCCTGACGATGCGCTTAAAGACGCTCAAGACGCGGTCAATCTTTACATCCCGTCTACGGGGCTTTATCCTGCTGTTGTCGTAACAACTGCGGAATAAACCTCCTTTTATGCTCAAGAAACTGCGGCCCAGCCAGGTTTTATGGGTAATCACCTTGTGGATTATCCCTTTTTCGGTCTTTACAACCCTGTGGCAAGGTGCTTATTTCACACAGGGGAGTCATAATCCATACCTCAGTTTTAGTATTTACTTAGGAGAAATCTTTGTTTTTCTAACGCTCGCCGCCTGGCTAATAGAGGCTTTACTAAGCAAGCGAAAGACTAAATTTCACAAAAAATCTCTCATTATAGCGGGTATTATTCTCGCTTCATCACTGATTTCCATCATCTTTTCACAAGACAAAATAGCCTCTTTATTAGCGCAAATTCACATTGCCGCTGGATTATCTGTTTTCCTCCTGATAAAGCACAAAATCACCACTCTCCGAAAGACCCAAAAAACCTTAATTTATGCCCTTGCTTTTCAAAGTTTACTAGCCATCGCTCAAGTCATTCTTCAAAAATCCATTGGACTTTCCATAATAGGGGAGTCATTGATCGGAGCAGATATCGCTGGTGTGGCCAAATTCTCCTTACTCGGGAAGACTTTTATCCGTGGTTATGGGACTTTACCTCATGCCAATTTACTAGCTGGGTTCCTTGGTTTAGGAATTCTTTTAACCCACGAATTACCAAAAAAACAACTTTGGCGCGGACTTAAAATTATTCTATGGATTGGATTCCTTTTGGCTTTTTCTAAAGGCGCCGTTCTGGCATTAATAATCGCGCTACTAATCGCCAAGCGCATCCCTAAAAAAATCGGCTATTCACTAATAGGCGCCATCTTAATAACTATTATAATTAAATTAGGATCCAGTGAGACCGTCATCGAAAGATTGCAATATATCAAAACCAGCCTAGCTATGTTAATTGCCAAACCATTTGGGGTGGGGCTTAGTCAGTTTACAGCTCATCTTCAAGAATTCTCCAATCTCAAGCTGCAACCATGGCAGCATCAACCAGTTCATAATATTTATTTTTTAGCAGGCAATGAACTCGGGATTTGGGCCGGAATAGGCCTCTGCGGCGGAATCATCTATTATCTAAAAACCCATTACAAAAAACTATCCTTTCTTCTGTTCTTCATAGTGATCGGTTTTTTTGATCATTATCTAATAAGCCTCCCACAAGGACTTATGCTCAGTGGGTTATTAATTGGGATGACTAAAGATTAACTTCAATAAAATTATTTTGGCCGCGCATAAATTCTCCAACTAACAAGGCTTTTCTGCCTTCTAATTGCAATTCTTCCAACACAAACAAACCCTCCTTAGATTCTACAACCACATCATCGCCATCCATTCGGATCTTACCCGGATTATTTGCCGCACCTTCTTTGACGCACCCCTTTAAAATCTTTAAACGCTTTCCTTCAAAAGTAGTATAAATCCCAGGCCACGGCGTATAAGCTCGCAATTTTTGATCAATTTCCTGGGCTGTTTCATTTTCCCAATCAATCTCGCCATGCTCACGCTTAATAATCGGCGCATAAGTAGCCTCCATTTTATTCTGATTTTGCGCCTCGGCATTCCCGGTCATAATACCAGGCATAACCTGAGCTAATAATTCTGCTCCAACATCAGCCAAACGAGCTCTAAGCAAAGGAGTCGTATCATCCTCAATCGGCGTCTCAGCTACCGCAAAAACCGGTCCCGCATCCATTTTTTTAACCATCCGCATCACAGAAACACCTGTCACTTCATCCCCACTCAAAATCGCGGCCTGAACAGGGGAGGCCCCACGATATTTTGGCAACAAAGAAGCATGAACATTTAAACTCTCATATCGCGGCACATTCAAAACTTCCTCCGACAAAAAATATCCATAAGAAACCGCCACCAAAAAATCCATCTCCTTTCCCACCAATTGGTCATGATCATGCATCACTGTTAAACCCATCTCTTCAGCTGCTACCTTAACCTCACAAGGAGTCAAAACTTGTTTTCTCCCAAGTTTTTTATCAGGCGGCGTCACCACCCCCAAAATTTCAAACTCATTATCGATTGCTAAACGCTTCAAAACTGTTGTTGCAAACTCGTCAGTGCCTAAAAAATAAAGGGTAATCTTAGTATTAGTCATAAATGCAATTTTGAGATAAACTAAAGCGGTCAAATCCTATTGTACTTTAAAATGAGCCTTTTAAGAAAAATTATTGCCGCTTTAATGGTTATCACCTTTATCCCTGTAGCCTTTATGGGAGCTTTTGCCCTGGGAGTAATTGAAACCTATTTAAATCCTGACTTTTATCAAAGCAAACAGTTTGAAGAATTGTTTTATGAAGTGATTGTTGAAGAAATTTCCTCACAATTAATCAGCTCTCAACCTGAATTAGATGAGTTTCTCGAACCAGAGGACATTATGGAAGAGGTAAAAATCGTCATCCCTCCAGAAATGATTAGTAACGCTATTGCCGATGTGTTTAATCAGTTAGAGCAAATCCCGCTTCCAGACGAAATTATTATTTCAACCGAAGAACTTAAGAATAATTTACCATTGGTCGCAGACCGAATTTTTGCAGAAATAACTCCAGATCTACCAATAGACACCAGCGCGCTTGAAGAAGAATTCCAACAAGAATTAATTGATTACATCCCACCACGAATTATACTTCCGCTATCAGAGCTACCCGATAATGCAAGACAGGGGATTGTTATAGTCCTACTTGGCACCCACCATGCCACCACTTCTTTCTTAACTACGCTCATAATCCACATTGTTACCATTGGATTCTTAATCTGGAAACCATTTAAAAGCAGCCTACGCTGGATGGGGCATCCACTTATTTACTCAGGTGTGCTTTTAATTGGATTCTTGCATTTAATAAGAACCGCCGCCCCTCAAGTACACAGCCTAGCCGCTATCACTATCCAACCAATTTCTGAATTCATGTATTTATGGGCCTGGGGCTATGTCGCAATTGGGGTTGGGGCAATAATTGCCAGCTTTTTCTTACCTAAACAACAAGATGAACGAGAAAATCAAGTTCAATGAACCATATAAACGCTACCTTTTAACAATCGCTCTCACCGCAGCTGTAAGTTGGCTAGCCTGGGGAATTGTGATCACTAAACTAGATCCTTTTGTATCCACTGGATTAGCGCTTAGTTTATTCTTTTTAAGCCTGATATTCGCGCTCATCGGATCTTTTACGCTATTAGGATTTGGCCTGCGCCGGTGGATTGGAAAAGAAGAACTACACGAACAACATTTAAATGTTTCTCTTAGGCAAGGCGTATTACTAAGTATCTGTACGATTCTGTGCATCGCGTTCCTAATTGTTGGTGTCTTAAAATGGTGGAACGGGTTGCTCCTCGTAACAATTTCCGTCCTCGTTGAAATGGTTTTAACTAGTCGTTCGTAACTATTTCGGTAGCATAAGCGTCTTCACCGTTTTCGACCAATCTTACACGTTCAAAAGGCCACATTACAAACCAGGCCTTTCCTTGAATTGCATCCAAAGAAACATAAGCAGTTGTATCTGGGCTAGCGCAACCAATTGCGTCAAAGCAACGCCTTGAATCACTACTTGCCTTTCGATTATCACCTAGTACAAAATATTCATTCTCTGGAACCTCAAACACCGAATACTCCGAAGAAGAAGGTTCTGTGTGGCTTAAATTTAGTTCATTCAAGTAATTTGATTCATCCAATTTATCTCCGTTGATATAAACATATCCATCCTTCACCTCAATAGTGTCTCCAGGAACACCAATTATTCGCTTAATATAAAAATCATCACCATTTGGCTCCTGGAAAACCACTACATCACCAATCTCAGGCAATCCAACCTGCCACCCAAAAAAACTCTGGTAGCCAAGTTTGTAAATCATCAAATATTCCCCATTTCCCCGCAAACACTGACCGTCAAAATTATTAAAAGTATCGCACATTGATGGGCCATGGACCTGAAAAGGCGAAAACACAAAAGTTCGAATCACCACCACCAAAATAATGATAACAGCGGAATTTAGAGCCACATCCAGCACAAACAGTAAAAAAGATTTAACCTTAGGTTTCATATTTCTTCATATTTTACGTCCCGGAAAACATAACACAATTGTCAAAAAATCGGAAACCGGTTAATATCTTTATATGCTCGCAAGTATTATGTTTCGCGCCTACTTAAACCCAGGAGAAAAAATCCTGTACGTTGCGCATGTACATCCTTTCACTATTTACAAAAGCTTTATTAAGCATTTGTTCTTTGGATTCGCCCTACCAGGGTTGTTTTATATGATGATGCCTCCTTTTTGGCCAGTTTTTGCAGTGTGGGGAGGGGTTGGGGCTTTATATATGTTACATTTTTACCTGGATTGGTATTTCGATGCCCTTTTAGTTACCAACCAAACATTGATTGACCTAGAATGGACAGGCGTATTTAAGCGATCAGCTGCCCGAATTGAATATCATACAATCGAAGGGGTGGCTTACGAAGTAAATGGCTTTTGGGCTACGGTTTTAAATTTTGGTGATATTGCGGTAGACAGAATTGGCACTGGCCAACAAATTGGACTAAAAAATGTCTCTTTCCCTAAAACAGCTGAGCGTGAAATCCTAAATTCGCAAAATGAATTCATGCGTAACAAGAGCTTCCGCGAACACCAAACCCTCAAAGACCTTTTGGCAGCCATGTTACAAGATCATTCAAATAAATAAATGTCTCCCTTAGTTATTACTATTATTATTGTCGCTATACTCCTATTTATGGGGTTAATTTTTTGGACACAATCAAAACGATCCAAAATCTCGGAATCCGATCAGAAAAAATTTCGCACAAATTGGACCCACATCCTCAAAGAAACACCTAAAAATGCTGTCTTAGAAGCCGACAAACTACTTGATCAAGCCCTTAAATTAAAAGGCTACACCGGAAACCTTGGTGAAAAAATGAAAAAGGCCAACACCCTATTTTCTGACCGAAATGGAGTTTGGAATGCCCACAAATTACGCAATCGCATTGCCCATGAACTTAATATTCAAGTTAGTGAAAAAGAGTCGCGTTACGCTTTAGCGCAATTTAAAAAAGCTCTAAATGACCTGGGGATAAAACTATGAAGCCATATATTCTTGCGATAACAGGAAAAATCGGGGCCGGCAAAAGCACTGTTGCCAGTATTTTGAAAGAAAAAGGATGGGGAATTTTAGACAGCGATAAAATCGTACATCAATTATATGAACCCGGAAATCGGGGGGCAGACAAAATCCAAACTTTTTTCGGCGAAGAGTATTTGAAAAAAGACGGATCAGTAAACCGCAAAAAATTAATCCGTGCCCTACTCAAAAACACCAAAAAATGGGATATTTTGAATAGACTTATTCATCCACTGGTCTTAGATGAACTAAAACGCGAAATCAAAAAACTCAATAAACCCCAGATAGCAATCGAATTGCAAATCTATAACGAGCGTCTTTTTGGTGACTTAATTGACGAGCTCTGGGTTATAGAGTCACCACAAAAAACTAGAACTAAACGGATTAAAGAAAAAACTCATCCAGCCAAAATAGAAGCCATTGAAGCTCAGCAAGAAGCCATTTCCTTACCAAAAGACGCAACCATAATAAATAATTCAGGTTCCACAGACGCTCTTAAATCTTGTATACTCAAAGCATGTCCTCCTACGAAGTAGTTATCGGCCTCGAGATTCACGCCCAAATGAACACCAAAACCAAGATGTTCTGCGGCTGCAGCAACGACTCTTTTCGCTCTAAGCCAAACACAAATGTCTGTCCCATTTGCATGGGATTTCCAGGCATGTTACCCGCTACCAATAAAGAAGCCGTGGAAAAGGGGATTCAAACCGCCTTGGCTTTTAAGTGTAAAATTCCAAATTTCTCAAAATTTGACCGAAAAAATTATTTTTATCCAGATTTGCCACTGGGGTTCCAAATTTCACAATTTGATGAGCCAGTTTCCGAAAAAGGCTATGTAGAGATCGAGGATGAAGAAAAAAACTCCAAAAAAATCGGCATAACTAGAGTCCATTTAGAAAACGATGCTGGCAAATTAACTCATGTTCCTGGAGGAAGCCTAGTAGATTTTAATCGCGCTGGTAGCCCACTAATGGAAATTGTTAGCGAGCCAGATATGAGATCCGCCAAAGAAGCCCGCATTTTTGCCAAAATGGTTCAGGCCATTCTGCGAACCGTCGGGACCTCAGAAGCTGACATGGAAAAAGGCATGATGCGTTTTGATGCCAGCATTTCTACTAGACCAAAAGGGGAGGATAAACTTTATCCACGTGCAGAAATTAAAAATCTAAACTCCTTCCGAGCCTTAGAAGCAGCCTTGGACTATGAAATAGCCAGACAAATCAAGCTTTGGGATCAAGGAGAGCCTTTGGATGGAGATATTACTGTTGGCTGGCTGGATGATAAACAAAAAACCAAGCTTTTGCGTGATAAGGAAAGTTCAGCGGATTATCGCTATTTCCCAGAGCCAGACTTGCCCCCACTTTTAATTAACGAAAAACAAGTAAAGGAAATGGAATCTAAAGTCCCATCTTTGCCACTAGAACGCCGACGCAATTTCGTTGAAAAATATGGCATTTCAGAAGAAGAAGCTCTGTTTTTTAGCGAAGATCCGGATTTAGCCAGTTATTTTGAGGAAATAGCCGAAATAACTAAAGAACCTAAAAAAACCGCTTCTTTTGTAGGGACTGTACTACTTGGACGACTAAAAATCGATAATCTCTCAATACGAGATTGCAAAATTAAAGCCGCTGATTTGGCACGTTTGATTTTAGTAGTAAAAGAGGGGACTATCTCCAATAATACTGCCAAAGGCGAAGTATTTGATGAAATGTTCACCTCTGGGAAATCCCCAGACACAATCATCGAAAAAAAAGGGCTCAAACAAGTCAGTGACAGTGGAGCCATCGAAGGAATAGTTGATCAAGTGCTAGCAGACAACAAAGAGGCCGTAACTGACTTTTCAGCTGGCAAACAAAACGCTTTTGGATTCCTGGTCGGACAGGTTATGAAAGCCTCTAAAGGCCAAGCAAATCCCGGCACTGTAAATGAAATCCTGCGCAAAAAGCTTTCTTAGGTTATAATAAAAAAGATTTAACCCTCCCAACATGTTATCAGCCGCCGACTTACTATTCGTCATCCTTGCCGTTGCGATTGCTTTACTCAGTATCTTTTTCTCAATTGCCTTAGTGTACGTTGTTATGATTTTACGTGACATCAACAAAGCCACTGATGCCATGCGTGATTCTGCTGAACGAATTCAAGGTATGATTATCAAGCCGCTCAAAATGACTCACGAAATACTTAAATACGCTAAACCAGTAGTGGAAGTTGTTGAGGATCGTCTAAAGCAAGAAAAATCCGCGCCTAAAAAGAAGACATCTAAGAAAAAAACCACTAAAAAGAAGAAGTCCTAACGGTCGCGATCTTTTTTAAACATTACATGAAAAGGGAAAACCAAAGTAGCATTTAGAATACGCTTTACACGTCGCGGTTCTTGGCAAAGCCGAAAAGCCCATTCTAAACCTGTTTTTTGCATCCAAGAAGGAGCCCGGTGACGAACACCAGACACAAAATCAAAAGCACCACCAACTCCAATAGCCACTTTTACATTAGGCATTTTTTTAAGATTTCGATTAATCCATTTTTCTTGATTTGGAGCCCCATAAGCCACGAGCACCAAATTAGCTTCTGAGGCATTGATACGATCCACGATTTCAGCATCATCCTTCGGTCGAGGAGTCCCCGAAAAAGTGCCTACAATTTGATCAAAGCGCCACTTATCGGCGACGCGACGAGCTACTCCCGGAGCAGCCCCTAATAAAAATATTTTGGCACCTAAACGATGACTATTATGCACTAATTCAGACATTAAATCCGTACCTGTAACCCGCTCAGGGAGCTCCCCACGTGACTTTATAGTAAGCATGGCCAGGCCTAAAACTCCATGCCCGATTCGCGCCAAACGAGTTTTATGCTTGGCAAGATTCGCAGCCCACAAAATACCAATACCATCAGCAATTTTAAGGGAAGCTTTATTCAA